>DATHYN010000456.1:0-89888 GCA_035459145.1 Anaerolineae bacterium
CTCGGCCCCCACCCCATCCCCAACCCCCAAATCATTACGAACGGTTGGATTAGCATACAAATGAGCCACATCAGCTCGTTGCGCCACAGCGGACAACAACGCCTCATCTCCCCTGACCCACACCATATTAGCTATCCAGAAAGAACGATACTCCCCACCCGCTTTATCTAAAAATTCAAGCAATTTTGCTTGACTCGCATTGGCAACTTGCTGTAATTCGGCCGTTACATAAGCCCCTTTTGCCTCTTTGGCCAACAACGCATCAGCGCCGCTAAGATCTGCTTGCTCGACCATAAACACTAACACTTCTGCTTCGCCCTCAGTCGCTAGCTCCGTCAACACCCAATTATCCACCTTAGCTTGCCAACTTGTCTCCGCCCTAACAACCGGTTGACCAACTAATCCTATCATCAATAACATCAAACTAAGCAAAAATGTTGCTTTTTTCATTTGTCACCTTATCACATATAAATATTAAAACAAAAAACAGGCCGAGTCAGTCTATGACTAACTCGGCCTGCTTCTACTTAACTACAAACCAGGTAGGATACCATAATCAAACTCGCCAGTCCGATTAGACATATCAGAAGCCGTGGCTCCACAACTATTGGCCGCCCGCAAGACATAACTATAGTTATTACCAGCGTCACCAACTCCGTTACCACTGCTGTATGGACTCGCTGTATCAATCGCACAGTTACTTGCCGCGCCACAATCAGCACCAGGCATAAAGTACGGATCATTCACGCCCCACCAGATTTCATACTGGTCAGCATCGCCAACGGGACTCCAGCTCATCTCATACAGACCACCATTCAAGGATTCCATCACCATCGGTGATGATGCTGGCGGCGTACAGGAAACAGCTTCAACCGTCAAACTCACCGGCACTTCCACCATCGGTGTTACTGTGTCATTACTACTGACACATAAGGTCGCCGTATAAACACCACTCGCCAACCCAGTCGCATCGACGGTTACATCTACATTACTACTACTACCACTTATGTTTGTCCCACTAGCTGGTGTAATAGCCGTTACCCAACTAATATCATCAACCGCATCACATGCCACGGGTGCCGTCACTGTCAATGCTAGCGGTACCATTTCAGGCGAGTTGGCATCATCGCTATCAATACAGAGATTACCTGTGTATGTATTTGGTGCTAAGCCAGTGGAGTCCCAATTGAAGTTTATAGCACTACTACCAGAAGGTGCCGTCGTACCATTCGTTGGCGCCAAACCGGTTACCCAACTCAACGCTTCCGTCGTGGCACAATCACCATCACTATCTGTCCGGATGTTACTCCAGTTCAAGTCAGATGTACCCGTATTACCAATCGCAAAATTATCAGCCACCACTGTATCGCTTGCTTGGCTGTTGCTTAAGCTATTCGGTGTTACTGTAATACTTGGCGCGGTTACTTCTAACGTTAACGCCACTAACTCAGACCCATTCAACGAATCACTATTCACACACAAATTCGCATTATATGTGCCGGCGGCCAAACCAGTCGAATCAAAGTTGAAACTCACAGCCTGACCGTTAGTTGGCGCCAATACCCCGTTAGTTGGGGCTAAACCAGTCACCCAACCAACCGTCTCCGTCGTGCCACAATTACCATCCGTATCGGTTACTACTGACCAAGTCAAATCAGCATCACCCACATTTGTAATCGTCATACCAGAACTGACTGTTGTATCGACAACTTGCAAACTACTCAAACTACTAGGGGCCACATTAGCAATCGGACCACCACCAACCACTGTACACACACTAGGTGTAATCGATGTGATGGTCACATTATCGACGTGGAACGCATCACGGGTACCACCACTTGTCCCTGCTGTCGCATCAAAAATGATTAAATGTAAATCATTATCTGCATAGGCTGTGGCATCAACTGACACATTGGTATAACCACCAGCACCACATTCAGGGTCTCCGGTTGCCACACGATATTTCGAGGCCCAACCAATCAAGAAATTAAACTCGGACGCTGGGAAAACACAATTTTGTGTCCACACATCAAAATTAATCGTTTGCGCCCCAATTGGAATCGTAATCGGTTGTGACACGTTACGGAACTGATAAAAACCGCTGGCAGTTGATTGGAACTTCGCCCACCAGGTCCCGTCACTCGGCGAACCACAAGACGGTCCACCCGAACAACTATCGATAATCGTATCCCCATCAACTGATCCATTAAAATTATCTGTCCAGAATGGATTATTCGGGGCACCCGCTTCGAAACTACCATCAGTTACAGCTGTTTCTGTAGGTGCCGATGGAGCCGTACAACTCCAACCAGCTTCTTCTTGACAGGTACTGGAACAACCATCCCCATCGAGATAATTGCCATCATCACACATCTCACCCGCATCAAGAGCAACATTACCACAACTACCACACTCATGAACACGAACATCATCAATATACCAACCATCTTGGCCGTTACATTCGTCCGTCCCAAACTCCCATACGATTTCTATCGAATCACCGGGGTTGGCATAAGCTGATAAATCAACCGTCGATGTACCCCAACTCCCATTTACAGAGCCACCATTGGCGCCTGTAAATGCATCTTGACCAGCTAAGGGGCTACCAGACATTGAGCCATTATACGCATTGACCACAAAATCACTGCTTTGGATAAGCTGCCAATTACCACCATTAACCCGAACGCTTAAATTGCCACCATCCCAACTTAACTCACTCGACATGTAATGGTCGAAGCTCACAAACATATTAGCCATGCCGGCGGTAGAAATGCTAGGGCTGAACAATTGGATAACACCATCTTCATTGTTGCCTTGGCAATCGCCAATGATGGGATCTGGCGCATAAACACCATTACCCACTCGGCCATTCGGCAAACTCGTCACCACTTCCCAATCCCGTGGCGTAAACGTAGCCGCCGTATTCCGACGATTAACCGTCCACCCCGCCGGCAATGCCGTGCCGCCTTCAAAATCTTCACTATAAGTGAAGTTAGCCGCTTCTGTTGCCCCACAAGCCAACGCATCTCCATTGAGCATCGGTTCAAAGTAACATTGTGTCGGCTCTGTCCGCAACTCAATCGCGGCGATCATCTCTGTCACTTCCGTACAATCCGCTGTGGTGATAATCTCACCAGAAGGACCCGCTGGCGCACCAGTGCTTAATCCTTCAAGATTCACCCCTAGCAAATCATTACATGATGCCTCTAACGCATCAGCATGGTCGATAAAATTAGAGGTTGGCGTTTGGTAAACCGTTTGCGTACGCCAGTAAATATGCGCCGCCTTGGTCCAACCCAACGCTGTGATCGTTTGCCCATTATACGTACCACCATCAACTAATAACGCATAACCATGGTTAGGCACACCAGAGTTGATATGAACACCACCTGAGTCCCCTGGCGAACACCAGTACTCAGCATCAGTCAACTTACCAGGATCTCCATCACACGTTGGATCCCACATATCACGAATAGCACCACCAAATGCGGTCGCTTGCTCACCCATCCGCCACCGGTCAGAACTACCACAACCGGTGCGTAACGCATTATTCTCAGCCCCATTTGGCGCACTGGCATCATCAAAGTAGCTATTAAACTGGTCAATCGTCTCACCCCAGATATCGGAGTAAGATTCGTTCAACGCACCAGATTGCCATGCATAGATAAGGCCGTGGGTGTACTCTGTATAAGCGTGCCCCCATTCATGAGCCACAACATCATCAGATGCCGTACCAGTACAATAATTGGCACTAACACCATTCCAATTCGCATTGGGACAACTAATATTTGGATCATTATTGACCGTCACCATCGTGGCATCAGCATCGTCATACGATATATAACCGAAGGCGTTTTCAAAGAAATTGTATACATCCTCGGCCGAGACCACCTCACTCTCTTGCCACGTATCCAATGTCCCCGGCAAAGGATCTCCCTCTTGCCAAATTAAATTGCCGGGATCATATGCTCCTTCATACAATTCACGGCTAATCCCTTGAATCCCCGTGTATTTATCTAACACCTTGCCTGTAATCGCATCGATATAAACAAATTCACGTATATCCCCACGATTGCCAATTTCCATCTCATAAGCAAGATGGTTGGTACCCGCTTTTCCTTCGACCAAATTGGTACGGAAAACAATCAATTGACTGTTTAACACGGCAACATCATGGGTTAATAATGGATCGATTCGGGTGTCCAGAGCTGTCGCCAACGCCAAATCAGTCAAATCCATAACCGTCCAGACAGGGGTTGTGGTTGACAACTTCACATCGGGAACAAAGACGCCATTAGCTGCGGTCACCCCACCTTTCTCATCTAAATGAACACGTACCAATGCAGACCAAACCGGTACACCACGATACCATTGACCATATGTTATATGGGTATGACCATACTGATCAACCTCTTGTTTAATCAGCGCTAACTGGTTAGACGCATCAGTAATGCCAAATAACGCCCCATAAGTTGTCAAGAACGCCTCTGCTTTTGCCGTCATTGACGCTCCAGCAACTTCAACTGGTACAGCCGCCATATTAACGAATCGTGCATGACCAGTCGCCTCTGACCAACTAACCTTGGCTGTCCCCAATGTTACTTGCCGCAACATCTCTTCGGCAACCGAAGCCGTCTGTGCCGCGCCCGTTACGGGATCAACCAAGCCTGCATCGACATCCCGACTTACTAATGAAGATTGATCCTCAAAAATCATCCAAGTTAAATCATCACCACCTGTATTACTAATCGTTAATGGCAATGTCGTTTGCGTGTCAGGGGCTAATGTGGTGGCTAAACTAGTTGGCTCCACACCAATAACTGGTGGTGGTACCGACTGAACAGTCAACGATAAGGGGACGCTCGTTGGTGACCCAGCATCATTGCTGTCAATACAGAAATTAGCATTGTAATTACCTGCCGCTAAACCTGTTGAATTGAAATTGAACGAAACTGTCGTACCACTATTAACGCCATTACTACCTGATGTTGGCGCTAAACCAGTAATCCAGCTAACTGTTTCCGTTGTTGAACAATTATTATCATCATCTGTACGGATATCAGTCCAATTCAAGATTGACCCAGCGTCACCTGTATTCGATATAACAAAACTTGAACCCACTACTGTATTTGGCAACTGTGAGCTACTCAAGCTTGTTGGACTCACTGTAATTGCTGGCTCAGGCGGTGGTGGCGCCACACACAGCTCAATATCCCAACTAGTTAAACTACCTGTACCTCCAGCACCACCAGCACCACTCGTATCATTAATCGTCAATGTCCAAGTACCTGTACTATCTTCCCCATTATAGGCGGTTAAATTACCTGACCCATTAGGTTGATAGGTTCCACCACCAACTGGTGGGCAAGGAATAGCCCCTGGTGTAGCCTCTTGGTCAACATTTAAATCAAAGTTATCAACATTGCCACAAGACGCAAAGTTTAATAACTGCTGGTTCGTATTTGCAGGACTATTAAGATTGAAATTCAATTGGCCAACATTACCATGTGTACCAACCAAATTCAGCAAATTAGCATCTGTTATCACATAACCTGCTGGCGCACCAGAAACATTCACGATTGATGTAGTTGAGCCCGAATTACCTGCTGAAGGAATTGGTTTGCCGACATCTGTACTTGAATATGTTGTACAAACAAGTGTCTGCACATTCATAGACACAGGTATAATCTTGAGTTGATCAGCAGGATCATCATCATCGCTCGTAATACAAATATATCCAGTATAAACCGCATCAGTTAACCCTGTTGAATCAAAACTTAAATTGATCGCATCAGAGGCAAATGAACCAGCTGTCATTCCACTGGTTGGTGTTGCACTCAACCAACTAACATCTGTTGGTGTATTACAATCAGAGCTATCATCTTCAGTAACGGACCACGTTAATGTTGTATCCCCCACATTCGTAACCGTAATAGTGGCATTACTGGTTGTATCGGGGACTTGGGTGTTGCTCACACTCGTTGGACTCACTTCAATCTGCCGCCCTGGCTCTGGTGCTGGTTGGCGTGTACAAATCTCTAAACTCCAGCTATTAAAGCTACCACCATCTTGATCAACGTGATCTTGCACAAACATCGTCCAAGTCCCGGCCGCTGACTCATCATTATAACCAGCTAAAGGATTGGATGGCTGATAATCAAGCCCATCGACGGGCGGGCATGGCCAACTACCTGTTGCCCGTGTTGATTCATCATCTAAAATAATTGACAAATTATCCTGATCGGCACAAGTCTGTGACAAAACTTCGATAGTTGTTGCTTGTGGACTTTCTAGAGTGAAGTCCAAATCATTAATCCATGTGTGCGTGGCATTTAATGTAACATTTACATCAAAAATCGGGTTGGCATCAGCCACCGTAATTTGTGATGTAATTTGAGGCGCACCTGTGGCGCTGATTGCAATAGGCGTATCGTTACTGACATAAGTAGTACAACTAATAATCTCTACATTTAACGTAATAGGTACAATGATCAACTGATCAGCTGTATCAACATCGTCACTTGTTAAACAGAGGTTTCCTGTATATGTGCCAATACCTAAGCCAGTTGAGTCAAAAGTAACTGTTACATTACTAGTTGCCCCGGCTGCTGTTGTCGACGACGCGGGTGATGTACTTATCCACCCAATATCAGCTGGCGACAAACAATCAGCATCAATGTCTTCAGCAAAACTCCACGTCAAAACTGAATCTCCAATATTTTCAATATTAAAAGTTCGATTGACCGTTGTATTAGGGGCTTGACCGAAACTGCTGAGAGCAGTTGGTGATGTCAAAATTTGAGGACCCGCTGCCAAAATATAGAAATCCTCATTTGATAAATCAAAGAAGATATTATCTGAGCAAGCCACTTTCGTCCGTGCTGTTAATGTTTGCGTAGCGGGTACAGTAACGACCTCACTCCCATCATTAGGCGTTGCACTAGCTAATGTAGTTGGGTATGTATAACCACCATCATAAGACAACATAATGTCAACATTAGCACAACTTACGGGAGCCGCAGTTGTACCAGCCACATCCCATGTGATAGTCTGACTACTACCCGTCAACCATGTCACAGCCGTATTCGGCGCGGTTACCAAGAAAGGTCCTGTACCTGTATCAACATCAAAGGTGATGGTATCAAAATCAACAGCGCCAGCACCAGCTTGATTATCTCGAACAGTCATTCGGAAAGTCAATGTGGTATCAACTGTAGGATATGTCTCACCAAATGGTAATGTGTTATTTAATAAATTCTCTAGACGAGGAATAATTCGTGTTGGGCTAGTCGTAGCTGGCCACGAACGGAAAAATGGCGGCGTCGTTGATGATGGTGACCCACCATTACCTGGATCTAAATCAAACTGTTCCCAGTTATAAGTTAGAGCATCTCCACTATCGGCATCAGTTGCTGAACCAGTCAATTCAAATGGTGTTCCCGCCGGAATGGTAAATCCACCTGTTCCAGCATTAGGAACTGGAATATTATTGCCTGTGCTCGTTTTAACCGCACAAGCATCCGCTACCCCAGATTGGGTAAAGGCTGTCATTTCATCAAAACTAATTGCGTGAAAGTAATCATCACTATTCGACTGCAAATTATCAGCACCACATATGCCCGCATATCCCATAATTGTAGAGGCACTACCAGGCTCATACGCTGTACTGTCATTACGATTTCCCCCACTGCAAGCACCTGTGGTACTATTAAATGTATGATTCGCTCCAAATTGATGTCCTATTTCATGAGCAACATAATCAACATAAAATGGATCACCAATGGGTGCCCCAAGCCCAGTTACACCACCTGCTTTCAAACTATTTGGATCGGGGTCACATACAGATCCTAGATAAGCGACACCACCACCACCTGTACTAAAAACGTGTCCAATATCATAATTTGCATCCCCAATTATGCTATCAACGACTGTTTGATTTTCGCCAAGCATAGTTCCCCCATTATTATTCGTATAGGGGTCTGTAGCACCATTGGTATAAATCAATAATTCATTATTTGCTACTAAATTCATATGAATGGCGACTTCGCGTTCATAAATTGCATTAACACGATTCATCGCCACCACAATTGCCGCCATCCCATCAGCGACAGTTCCTCCATGAAATTGAGTATATTCACCAGTCGCCGCCACGGCCGCCCGATATGTCCGCAAAACATCGCCAGAAGGCAAAACCCCCTCGGCCGCTAAAGCCTTAATCGTTGCCCCCGCATCCTTTGGATCACGCGGCGCCTGACGCACAGACATCACATTCATGTCAATCGGCTCGTAATCAGAACGCCAATAACTCATATAATAGTTAATATTAGTGCGTTGATAGGGATCAATATAGACTGTATCATGAACACCAGACAAAATTATGGCATGAAATCCATGAGGGGTCCAATCTAAACGAACCGTTGCCGTTGTATCGTCAATCCCTTGACCTGCATAAGTTTTAAGTTCTGGAAACTTAGCGGCAAGTTCAGGCTCCATGACTGGTGATTCAACCACAGCAAATCGCCCCCAACGACCATCTGGTAAGGGCAAACTCATCACCACCGGATCAGCGCCACTCCGTTCCATCGGCACCTCTGGTAAAAAAGTTAATAAACGAGCCACATCCAAAGTAACGAATCGATATACTGAGGGTTCAATCAAGCGACTTCCAGGCGTAACTGTGGCTGGCTCTATCCCATCTTGCCACAAAGATGCCGTTGTCCCCAGCGGCGCAGTCGACACCGACATAGGTGACATCGCCGCTGTCTCTGCCAATGGAGGCAATTCACTACCACGATTTAGTTGTTTATCGACACTTGACTGCTCCTCTAGCCCTGCTTCAGCCAAAAGTGTATCATCTGTTGATTGTCCTAACAATGCCAACAAACAGGCTAACATAATCCATATAGCTAGCAATTTGTATCGGTTCATAAAATCATCTCCATATTGCTCTAACCTTTCATGCTCTAATAAAAAAAACGAGTTTTCTCATTTTACCTTTTGATAAAATAGTTTACTTTATCAAAAAAAAGATAACTCGTTTACAGCTGAGCCGAAATTATAACATTAATCTAACATGAGTATAACGAAGAAATGGGGGTTCTTGCAACTATTCGTAACATTTACAACTAAATCTGAATAGTTCCCCCTCTAACGCACACAAAGTGTGTGCAATAGCTACGCAAAAGGATAACAAAACCTATTCAATTCAAGGTTGGACGGCTGGAGTAGTCGGTGTTGGTGTTAATGTCGGCACCGGTGTCGGTGTGGGCACCACGCCCAACCAGTCAAAATAACGCGGCGAACTAAAACCACCCCCATAAGCATACGTAAAAGCACCATCATCCCGTTGACCCGTAATCGTTACTACCCCCACTCGCCAACGCATCCGTTCTACTTGTGCGACTGACGGCCGCCAACTCTCCGGTACCGACCAAGCCGTATCACGTGTGAAACCACGCCTCGGCCGACTCCCCGGCAAATCAACCGCTACTAATTCAACCATATACTGCTCATCCGGCGCTAAATCACGTAACGCTACCCACTGCAAAACAACAGGAGCCAAACTGTCAGCCAAATTCGCCCCGTTAGGCGGATACAACAAGTCCGGACCGGCCGGCAATGGCGTGGCCGACGGCGTTGGGGTTGGTCCCACGGTCGGTGGTAACACATCGTCATAAATAATATCAGGAATACAGAGAACATCGCCCGGCTTAATCACATCTTGCTCATTACGACGGTTAGCCGTCAACAATGCCTCTAATGGCATATCATTACGTACCGCAATCGCAAATAATGCATCTCCCTCCTGAATTTCATACATTTCACAACCGCGAGGATCCGCTATCAATGTTTGTCCATTGATATCAACGAGTACCGGCTGTAATGGTGGCGTCGCTGTTGGCCAAGGTATTTGCAACTGTTGTCCAGATTGCACCAGCCCATTTTCCGGTAACCCATTTAATTCAATAATACTATCAACAGTAATACCATACCGTAAGGCCCAAATAATCAAGTTCTCCCCAGGCGCTACCGTGGCATAACGGGGTGGCTGAGGGGTATTCGTCGGCAGCGGCAATGGTGTCGCCGATGGTGTCAAAGTGGGCAAAGGTGTTTCTGACGGGCGTGGTGTCCAAGTTGGCGTATAGGTTAATGTCGGTGGAATCGGTGTCAATGTCGGAAAGAGCGCAACTTGTACTGGGTCAGAATTTTGGACAATCGCACTACCAACAAAGGCTGTTACCAAAAAGGCGACAAAAATGAGCCAAACAACTGGTTGAATGCGCCGCTCATGCATAACGGCCGTTACCACCACCTCCTCACCTTCCCCATCTTCCCCCACCTCAACCACCACTTCTTGTCCCTCATCTTCCACCCCACCAGCCTCGGCCACTTCATCCACCTCGACCCCATCCGCCCAACCAGATGGCAAAGAAACACCACACAAAGGACATAAACGAGCTGTCTGTATCACCAAACTATCACACCGTGGACAGCGGGCAAAATCACGATAATCTACTGTTTCATTCTTGTCATCACTCATTATCTACTACCCAAGCGCTCCATATAAATACCATACCGAGCGAATAAATTTAAGAAACCCTCTGCCCCAAACCGATATAACCAAAGCTCGATTATACCAAACTCACCTCCCCCACCCAATGAAACCACCAACTTTACTCACTCATCACTCAAATTATTTATCACTCTGGCCACACCGCCTCAACCAAAGCTGGTAAAAATTCACCGGATGGCAGATTAACACTAGCAGACATATGTGGTGTCAACGGCGTTGGGTTAGGATTAACTTCAATGGTAGGGACCCCATTATTTAAGGCGGTAACCGGCAATGACGCCGCTGGCTGTACCAATGATGATGTCCCTATCGAAAAGAATATATCGGCCGTTTCAGCCGCATTAAACGCTTGATCCAACGTCGCCGCCGATAAATTCTCCCCAAACCAAACAACATCCGGACGCAACATACTACCACATCGTGGACACAACGGTGGTACCACGCCCGTCTCCTCCCATTCCCTCACAACATGACCCATATCAAAACATTTCGTACGGGCAATATTACCATGCAACTCTAACACATTATAACTGCCCGCTTGTTGATGTAAATTATCAATATTTTGCGTAATCAACACAAATGTCGGCACCTTTTCTTCCATCTTGGCCAACGCATAATGACCAGCATTAGGCTTCGCCTCGGCCACCAACCGTCTCCGCATCACATACCACTCCCACACCAACTTAGGTTGACGCTTAAACGCCTGCGGCGTCGCCAAATCCTCCGCCCGATACTTAGCCCATAATCCCGTCTGGGCATCCCGAAACGTAGGCACACCACTCTCCGCCGAAACCCCCGCCCCCGTAAATACAACCACTCGCTTTGCCTCCCGCAACAAGCCAACAATCCCTGCATTAATCTCCATCACATCCTCCTTATTTAGGTGTTTCAACGAAAGGCTTTGTCCTTTTTGCCACTAAAATCAAAACAGGAAACTAAATATTTAATATCCATTTTGCCAATGAAAAATATATAAACAACCCACTAGCATCAATCAATGTCGTAATCACCGGCGCACTTACCACCGTAGGGTCTATTTTATACCGTTCAACCACAATTGGCACCACTGTCGCTACCGTTGTCGCCCACACCACAACCACCGGCAATGTCAATGACAACACCAGGGCCACTTCCCATTGAATATTAAAAATTGCCGCCCGCACAAAACCAAACATCGCCAAAATCACCCCCATCATCAATCCCACCGCCATCTCTCGTCGCAATGTACGCCCTAAATCGCTCATCCGAATCTCCCCCACTGCCATCGCCCGAATAATCGTCGTCACCGTCTGCGAACCCGCATTCCCCCCTGTCCCCGTAATCACAGGCATAAACAACTTCAATGATCCCACCGCCACTAACACATAATCAAACGCATTGATAACACTGTCCGTTAAAATCGATGTCCCAAATAAAAATAGTAACCACACAATTCGTTTGCGAACCAATTGCATCGTCGTTAACGCAAAATAAGGCTGATCTAACGGGGATGAACCACCTAATTTCTGAATATCTTCCGTCGTCTCCTCGGCCACAATATCCAACACATCATCAACCGTCACCACCCCCAAAAAACGCCCCCCAGGCTCCACCACCGGAATCGCAAAATAATCATATTTCGATACCATCTCCGCCAACTCTTCCTGATCCGCGGTCGCTAACACCGTTGACACATCAGACAGCACCAACTTATCTAATTTCTGTAACGGGGTCGCCATAAGTAAACGTCGCAAAGGCACCACCCCCACTAAATGATAATGACGATCAACAACATACAAATAATAAAACGTCTCCATATCTTTTAAATTACGTAAATGATTCAACGTCTCATTCACTGTCCAATGCCGCCGCACCACCACCACATCTTGCGTCAT
Organism: Anaerolineae bacterium; assembly: GCA_035459145.1. Taxonomy (GTDB): domain Bacteria; phylum Chloroflexota; class Anaerolineae; order Promineifilales; family Promineifilaceae; genus DATHYN01. Next base: position 12,448 of record DATHYN010000456.1, read on the forward strand.
CAACCGCCCCGCCGTATCCTCATCATAACTTAATAGCCGTTGTACTTCCTGCGCCTCACCCGGCTCCATCAAACTTAACAGCTTCTCCGCTATCTCTGGGGGCAAATCCTCCAAAAACTCGGCCGCATCATCCATCGGCAAATCATCAAGCAAGTCAGCTAAAACTTCATCATCAATCTTATCAACAAGCTCCGCCCGTACCCGACTACGCGTCTCATCTAAAACTTCACTCGCCACCGCTACCGGCAATAAATTAAAAACCGCTACCGCCACCTCCGGTAATAAGTCATCCAGTAACTCAGCAATATCAGCCGGATGCAACAGCATCAACCGATTATACAGTCGTTCATCTTCGTTCCGATTCAACAACACATCAATCTCTTCCGGCGTTGGGCGAATAGGCATATTAGTAGGCATAGGGCTCTCCTTTTTATCTTCTAAATGTTTTAACAATATATAAGTTGTTGAACCAAGTAGTTAGTCCAAGTTGAGGCTGACAATCCCGCCCAAATGTTGACATAAAGCCACAAATCCATTATAACACAAATAAAAATTAACCCCGTTACTTTTATCAGCAAAACAACACTGTATATATGAACTCAGTCCACACGACTGAACAATGACTTTCTAAACGTAGATTCGCAAATCTGCGCTAAAATAATGATATGACGAATCAATCCGAGGCGCGTCGCCAAGAATATGTTTTACTCCAACGCGCTCAAAAGCTAGACCAAACAGCCTTGGCGACTATCCATGACCAATACTATCCAGCCATTTATCGCTACTTCACCTATCGTGTCAATGACCTACAAACGGCCGAAGACCTGACCAGTGAAGTCTTTACCCGCTTCCTCCACGCTCTCCACGGCCAAAATGCGCCACAAACAACCCTGCGTGGCTGGCTTTATGGTACTGCTTCCTTTGTGCTTAAGGAACATTATCGTCAAAAAAAGAAATCGAAACATATGACCTTGTACGACGACATCCCTAGCTCACAACCACCGCTTGATAACATGGTGAACCAATCATTTGATCAAGACACCCTTAACACCGCTGTTCAAAACCTAACGGCTGACCAGCAAGAAGTGATCGCCTTACGCTTCGGTTATGAAATGCCAATCCAAGAAGTTGCCAATCTGATGGGTAAAAGCTTAGGCTCTATCAAAATGCTACAAGCACGCGCCCTCAATCGCTTGGCCAAACTACTCAACGCTGAGGCCTCATCATGAGTAAAAATTGGGATGATATACTCATTACGGCGCTTGATGCCCTCGATACTGGCCAATCAATCGACCAAATTCTAACGCAATGCCCAGCACAATATCGTGATGAGCTATTGGCGGTGTTGCAAACGGCCGTTGCCCTCCAACAACGCCCCCTCAAACCCGCCCGCCAACCCCAAGCCAAACAAAATTTCCTCGCCGCCGCCCAAAAATTACAACAAGCCCCACCCCCTCGCATCCCTAAATTAAACCGCCCCAGCTTCTCTTGGGGCCCACCCCAATTTTGGGGCCCACTCCTCCGTTTAGCCGGCTCCGCACTCCTGCTCCTCTTACTCACCACTATCTTCTGGCAACAGCTCGCCCAACCATTCCTCAACCAAGCCACCCCCGTCCCCGAAGCCACCCGCCCTCGGCCCACCACCCCCGCCCCCACACAATCTATCCTTGACCCTGCCCCCCTCCTCACCCCCACCCTTACAACAACCCCACCTCCCACTTCCCCTACCTCTACCCCCTCAGCCACACCATCTCCCACCTCATCCCCCACCCCTCTACTCACCCCCTCACCAACGCCAACTTCTCTCATCACCCCCTCGCCCACACCAACCGCAGACCATAATGATGACGATTCCGGCTCCGATGACGACCACTCCGGCTCCGGCTCCGGCGACGACTCCGGCTCCGATGACGACCACTCCGGCTCCGATGATGACCACTCCGGCTCTGATGACGACCACTCCGGCTCCGGCTCTGGCGACGACTCCGGCTCTGATGACGACAATTCCGGCTCCGGCTCCGACGACGGCTCCGACGACGACAGCAAATAACAACACAATTCGCTAGTCGCAAAACCACAACAAGGATAGTTGACAATGCGTAAATCCTACGAACTTGAAATCGCTTTTCTGATTATTATGGCCTTAACTGGCTTTTATATTGCTTACAGTCGCTTAGCTGTTCCCAGTGGTAGCCACCCCATCGGCCACACCCTCGGCATCATCGGCACCCTCCTCATGCTCATCACCGAAACCGCCTACAGCCTGCGCAAACGAACCAGACTCCTTAACTGGGCTGGCCCCGTTCACCGCTGGCTTTCCTTCCACATTGTCACTGGCCTTGTCGGCCCCTTTCTCGTCCTCATGCACACCGCTGGTGAATTTCGTGGCCTAGCTGGCTTCACCTTTTTCCTCACCGTGCTGGTCACCGCCAGTGGCTTTATCGGCCGTTATCTCTACGCCCGCCAACATGACGGCTACGCTCGCCGTCTCTTCCAAATTTGGCACACTATCCACATCCCAATCGGTGTCACCCTCTTCGTCTCTATCGCCATCCACGTTTTCGCCACTATCTATTTCCGTGTAGGGCTCTTCCAATGAGTAAACAAACGCGTCTCATCAAACGCCAACACCCCCTCTTCTCTCCCATTAGCATCATCACCACCATCATCTTTCTCCTCGCCCTCGGCCTCAGCCTGCGCTGGCGCGGCGGCCACGCCTTCAGCCCCGGCCCCCTCTCTACCAGCGCCGTCACCGACCGCCAAACCGGTGGTTTCGACCACCACGCCGACTTCGCCGACAACTGTACCCTCTGTCACGAACCTTTCGTTGGTGTCACCAACCAAAAATGTACCGCTTGCCACCTGCTCATCGCCGACCAAATTAACCAAGCCACTGGCCTCCATACCCATTTCGCCGACCAACAATGCACCACCTGCCACCAAGAACACCTCGGCCCCAACCACCCTCTCTTCGACGCCGCCATCGCTCAATTCACCCCCCAACACCACCAACCCATCTTCCCCCTCAACAACGCCCATGCCCCCCTCGACTGTCAAGATTGTCACCACTCGCCCCGTTTCGATGAAGCGGACCAACAATGCGCCTCCTGCCACGAGGAACCAGCTATTCACCAAACATTATTTGGTCTCGAATGTCAACGTTGCCATACCGATATCGCTTGGCGCCCTGCCGAACTCAAACAACATACTTTCCCCCTCGACCATGGGCAACCTGGTCAAGGCGAAATCCCTTGCCAAACCTGTCACACCACAACCCAACTCACTCAACACACCTGTACCGCCTGCCACGCCACTGACGACATGCCCACCGCCCATCAAAATGTCTCCTTTACGACCACCCCTTTAACCGCTTGCGTCGCTTGTCACGCCACTGGTCATATCGAACCAATAACCAATCCCGAAGGATAATCCGATGATTTTAGAATGGCTCCGCCCCAAAAACAAACCTGAAACGCGTAAAATGTTGAACAAGGTCGCCGCCGAAGCGTCACGTTGTATCCAATGTGGTATCTGCGGCTACAACTGCCCCGTCAACATCAATGTGCGCGCTTATGCCCGTCAAGGGCTCACCGTCACCGATGACCGCTGTATTACCTGTGGCCAATGTATCGATGTCTGTCCACGCGGTACCCTTCGCTGGGAAACCGATATTTAACTCTCAACATCTATCAATTATTAATTTAACCCCTTTCTCCACTTGCCCTTTTGCCAACTCTGAATACAATTCATATTTATCCTCTCAATTCATGTTTGATCGGCAAAAGGACAATTTATCATGCCTAAAAAAATAAATATTCTTTCTCTCCACCGTAAAAAAGCTAAAAACAGCCCTATCTCGATGGTCACCGCTTATGATTACTCCTCATCCCTTCTGGTTAGCCGTGCCGAAATCGACATGATTCTTGTCGGGGACTCCCTCGGCATGGTCATGCTCGGCCTCGACGGCACCGTCCCCGTCACCATGGACGAAATGCTCCACCATTGCCGCGCCGTCGCCCGCGGCGCCGGCCAAGCCCCTCAAACCCCCTTCCTCGTCGGTGACATGCCCTTCCTCTCTTACCAAGTCTCCATTCCCGAAGCCATTCGCAACGCCGGTCGCTTCTTAAAAGAAAGTGGTATGGATGCGGTCAAACTCGAAGGCGGCCAAGAAATGGCTGACACCATCCGTGCCATCACCAACGCTGGCATCCCCGTCATGGGCCACCTCGGCCTCACCCCCCAATCCGTCTCCAAACTCGGCGGCTACCGCGTCCAAGGCAAAACCGCCACCGCCGCCCACCAACTCTACCAAGACGCCCTCGCCCTCCAACAAGCTGGCTGCTTCTCCCTCGTCTTCGAAGCTGTCCCCGCCCCCATCGCCACCGCCATTAGCCAACGTCTCGATATCTTCACCATCGGTATCGGCGCTGGCGCTGGTTGCGATGGCCAAGTCCTCGTCTACCACGACCTCCTCGGCTTCCTCCCCGATCACCACCAAGCCCGCTTCGTCAAACAGTATGCCCAAATCGGGGCCCAAATCGAGGCAGCCCTCACCACCTTCCGCCAAGAAGTTGATGATGAGCAATTCCCCGCTGAAGAACATACCTACCCCATGGATCAAGACGAACTCAATGACTTTTTAGCCCAAATCGATGCCTAAACCAGCTATGAATATCGTTATTATCGGTGTCGGCTCCCTCGGCTCCCTCTTCGCCGCCTATCTCGCCCCCCATGCCCCTGTCACCATGCTCGGCCACTGGCCCCAACAAATCGAAGCCATCTCCCATTCCGGCTTACAACTAATCCAGCCCGATAACACCGCTCGCCCACCCATAAAAATCCCCATTACCACCGCTATCCATTCCCTCCCCGCCCATAGTTTTGATCTCGCTCTCATTCTCGTCAAAGGGCACCAAACAGAACGCGCCGCCACCCAAGCCGCCCAACTCCTCACCCCCACCGGCCTCGCCATCACCTTGCAAAACGGCCTCGGCAACCGCGACATCCTCGCCGCCGTCATCGGCCAAGACCGTGCCATCCAAGGCATCACCTCCCACGGCGCCAACATCACCACCCCCGGCACCGTCCGCCACGCTGGCAATGGCACGCTCCACATCGCCACCACCCCCTCGGCCACCACCCAACTCACCGCCTTCACCCACCTCCTCACCACCGCCGGCCTCCCCGCCCAACTCGCCACCAACTTGGATAGCCTCATCTGGGGCAAACTCGCCGTTAACGCCGGCATCAACCCCCTCACCGCCCTCCTCGATGTCCCCAATGGCTTCCTCGCCGAAACCACTTGGGCTCGCCGCTGGCTTTGGGCCGCCGCCGAAGAAACCGCCACTGTCGCCCACGCCCAACAAATCCCCCTCCCTTACCCCAGCGCCGGCCAACGGACCCTCGACGTTGCTATCGCCACCGCCCCCAACATCTCCTCCATGCGTCACGATATGCGCCGCCAAGCCCCCACCGAAATCGACGCCATCTGTGGCGCTATCCGCCACCACGGCCGCCTCACCCACACCCCAACACCAGTCAACGATCAACTCTATAACTGGATCAAAGCCCAAGAAGCTGGCACCATCACCCCCCAAACCATTATGCCCATTATCCAAACCACACCACCACCGACTGCTACCTAAAAGGAGTTCTCTATGCTCACAACTGCTGACATCCATACCGTTCGCCACACCCGCTGGCAAGACCCCCATCTAACCTGGGGCTTTGTCCCCACCATGGGCTATCTCCATGCTGGTCATATCTCATTAGTCGAACAAGCACGGCAAGAAAATGATCGTGTCGCCGCCTCAATCTTCGTCAACCCCACCCAGTTTGCCCCCGATGAAGATCTCGATAGCTACCCACGCGCGCTCCAAGCTGACCTCGAAAAGCTAGCCGCCGCTGGTGTCGATCTCGTCTTCACCCCCAATAATGACATCATGTATCCGCCCAACTACCAAACTTGGGTCGATGTCACCAATGTCACTCAACCATTAGAAGGCTCGAAACGACCAACCCATTTTCGGGGGGTCACAACCGTCGTCACCAAACTGTTCAATATCGTCCAACCTACCCGCGCCTACTTTGGTCAAAAAGATGCCCAGCAAGTCATTGTCATCCGCCAAATGACACGCGATCTCAACATCAATACCGATATTGTTGTCTGCCCCATCGCCCGCGCCGCCGATGGCCTGGCCCTTAGCTCCCGCAACAGTTATCTCTCCCCCGATGAACGTCAATCAGCCACCGTCCTCTATCGTGCCCTCATGTTAGCCCAAAATGCTATCGAAGGCGGTCAGACCGATGCTAACCAAATCCGTCAACAGATGCGCTCCCTCATTGACAATACCCCCCACACCCGGCTTGACTACATCTCCTGTGCCCATCCAGACACATTACAAGAACAAGATAGTATCAGTTCACCAATTCTCATCTCCTTAGCCGTTTTTGTGGGCACCACACGCCTTATTGATAACCTTTTACTCGACTGGTAACTATTCTTTAACAACGGTATAATTGCTAAACTAATTTCTCGAATTCTTGCAAGGACTATCTAAATGGACATTCTCAGTCTCGTTATCGGTTTATTGATTGGTTGGCTTATCGAACTAGGTATCGATTGGTATTTTTGGCGGCAACCACGTGCCGCCGAAGATCTTGCTGATCAAAACCAAGCTGAATTACAAGCTAAAAAGTCTGAATTGGCCACAATCAAAGAACAGTTAGCCACAGCCAAACCCTTTAAGCAACAGTACCAAGAAGCAACCGCAACCATCCAACAATTAGAAGAGAAGCTAGCTGACCATGAAAAGACGCTTACGCGCGTTACTGAGTTAGAGACAGAGATCAACCGTCTCAAGAAGCAGGTGACTGATAGTCGTCGTTATCGTCAAAAAATGGTGGCGGCCGAGCAAGAAGTTGAGCATCTCAAAGACCAAATCGCTGACCTTGAAGAAGAATTGGAATCGTTGCGCGGCCAAAACAACAACGATACCGATAACAACGACTAACACAAGGACGTACGTACTTATGACCAGACATCGTTCATTAGCAGAAGTTAATCGTTTTAATCAATTCAAAGCTGTTATCACCATTATCTTATTACTGACTATTATTATCCTCTACTTCACCACTGGCTTTAACACCCAACAGGATACAAGTATGTCTAGCACGGCCACGGCCGTGGCCGCCGGCTTCATCCCTACAACGGAACCCGCTCCCCCCACCCCCACCCTCATTCCCATTCCCCCTTTCTCTGAATTAGACCTGCCCACCGTCACCAACCCACTCCCTACGGCGGGACTCCTATCTTTAGGTACCACAACCTTCAATGGGCTCGCCTCGCCTAACAGTAACCTAGCATTTTATCTTGATGCCGTGCTAATCGATCAAATAACAGCTGATGATGCCGGTAACTGGACCATTGATGTTACCCACGAAAAATCAGGCAACTCCAATATCCGTATCGTCACCATCAATGAGGATGGCTTATCACAATCCATTCTTAATCTCACCTACGAATGGGAAAATCCAGCTGATAACCCTACCACGGCCCCCACACTAGCCCTTGAATCTGGTGGTCAACTCCCCCCCGGTTCAATCCCTCTCTTTGGTAATGCCGTCCCCAATAGTCGCGTCGCTATTCTCATTAATAATGTCCAAATTGGCACTGCTACCGCTAATGACACCGGCCAATGGTCCTTTGACCTCGACCGTCAAGAAACGGGCCCATTCACCATTGCCATTCAAGCTTTAAATAGCAATGATGAACTTTTACCTCTCACAACTGGTGATAAAACATTAACCATCGTGTCTCCGGAATCAATTGAAGAGGTACGTCTCAACCCCCCCATTATCACCAGCGCCTCCAATAGCGGTGTTAATATCACCGGCGAATGGAAAATAGTGGGCACTGGTGTCGTCAGTAGCACCATTGAGCTATTAATCAATGACACCATCATCGATACCACAACCGTTTCGGCCAATGGCAATTGGCAATTTACCACCACAATCGACACCGCTGGTGAATATACCTTCAAAGTCATCGCTTACGATCCCACCCGCTTAGTCCAAACAGAATCGACTCCCCTAACAATCAATATCACCGATGCACAATCATTCGCCCCATTGGTCACTTTACCTCAAGATGGGGATGACTTACCTGCTGGCGATATCATCATTTCTGGGTTAGCCACCCCAAACACAACTGTCATCCTAAATGTCAATAACATTGAAGTTGAACGCGTGCCTGTTGGTCGCGACGGTTTCTGGGGCACTCGGCGTAATTACAACCAAGCCCAAACCCTCACTATCATTGCCGCTAGTGAAGCTGATGATGGCACAATTCAAGGGACCGCCTTACCCGTTATAATCACCATTAACCCCGATAAAGACCCTCTCTGCGGTCAATCAGGGATTGATAAAGGTGACACCTACATTGTTGGTTCTTGTGACTTCATGGCCCAAATCGCCCGTGACCTCGGCCTTAATGTCAACGCCCTCATCGCCGCCAATCCCCAAATCGAAAACCCCAGCTTCTTGCGCGCCGGCCAAATTCTCACCCTCCCTCCCCGCAACTAACTTTTCGCTCGGCCATGCGAGATAACAATTCGCGTGGCCGAGCCACCACCATTACGCATAAGCCAAACTCTCCCGTACACTAATCTTAGTCGCACTATACGCCGGAAAAACAGAAGCCACTATCGCAATCACCACCACGATGACAAACCACAAAGCGACCGCCCCATAATTAAACGCAAAATCAAGCTCGGTCAAAATCAATATCTCTCCCATCGCTACCGCCACCGGCCGTGCCACCACAAACGCTAAGGGAACCGTCAACACCCAACTAAATACCCCTTGTAATACCCCTTCCATCATAAACATCCCCATAATCGCTGGTGACTGCGCCCCAATAGCCCGCAAAACCCCAATTTCTCGCGTCCGCTCTACCACGCTAATCGACAACGACCCCATCAAACCAACCCCGCCCACAATCCCCATCACCCCAGCCAACCCCATCAACATCACTAACAAAATCGAAAACTGATTATACGCATATTCCCGATCTTCCATTTTAGTCCGACTAGTAAATACATTAATGCTAATCTGTCGCTCTTCATAAAGCGCTCGCAACGCCGAAGATAATGAAGCGGTGTACGCTCGACGCTCATCTTCCGCCTTAATCAACACCAATGACGCCCGCTCCGCCTTTTTCGTCGCCGCCACCACCGCCTCGGCCGGCGCATAAATCGGATCCGTCGTAAACGGATCCGACACAATCGCCTTGTAAAAACCGACCACCGTCCAATCAGCCGCCCCTAACTCACCCAAATCAACCGTAATCACATCCCCCACAACTAAATCATTGAAATCAGCCATCTCTTTGCTAATCACGGCCACATTCCCCGTCTCACCAGCCTCCAACCACCGCCCAGACGTAATTAACGGCCGATACACATCTGACGCCGCATCAATCCCAAACAATTCCGCCCCCAATCCCCCCGTATCCTGTACCCGCTCCCCCTCTTTCATCACCGTGCCCGTCACACTATACCATGTCTCCGCATTAACCACTCCTGGCATCTGATTCGCTAACGCCACCACCCGCTCGGCCCGATACGGCCGTGTAAAATTCAACCGAATATCATACTGCCGCCGCGCCAACTCATTTTCTAACGTATTCGTCAATGACGCCGATAACGTCATCACCATCAAAAACATCGTCCCCGCTGTCGTTAACACCACCTGCGTTAACAACAACCGCCCCTTCCGCCGAAACATATTTCCCAACGCAATCGCATACGGTGATGACAAAAACTTCTCCCCTAACCGCTCCACCGCCCGATCTAACCGACTAAACCCAAAATCCCCACCCAACCCATACGTCGCCATCGCCTCCCGCACCGACATACCCGCCCCCTTCCAAACTGGCCATATCGCCGCTAACAATGGCGCGGCCAACGCCGCTAACACCTGAAACAGTATCGCCCGATTTGACCACCGGAAAACTTCATAATCAATATTAAAAAAATCAAGCATCCACGCCGTGCCCGCAAAAGCAACCACCATCCCTAACGGCAAAGCAATCACCAAAGCAATCAAGCCATAAACAGCTACCCCCGCCAAATAAATCCGCATCAACAAACCCATCCCGCCCCCCACCGCTTTGATAATACCGATCTGATCCGTCTGCTGCGTAATCACCGCCGTCATCGTATTAACCACGAGCACCACACTCGTAAACAACGATACCACCGCCAAAATACGTAACACCAATGTCATCCCCGACAACAAATCCTGCGCCCAATGCTCTTCTGGCTCTTGGTAAATAACAGCAAACACACCGATATCCTGTTTGGCTAACTCATCTTTAATCGCTACCGCTTGCTCTTGCGCATAATCCTCACTATACGGCTCAATCTGGACTAACAACTGCAAAAAAGAGCCCTCTGGCAATCCCAGCCGCGCCATCCCTTCACTATCCATGAAAAAAGTAGGTGCACCACCAAACTCAGGCGGGGCAATAAAAGGATGACGAATCTTCCCCCCTAACTGAATTTCACGATCGGTGCCCGGCATATCCAATATAATCGTGTCCCCAATAGCTAACCCCTCGGCCTCACTCGTCAACCGCTCCACCGCCGCCACCCGCCCCACCGGCCAACTCCCCTCCTTTAAAATCATCCAATCATATAACTGATTTTCATAATCATCCCGCATCACCACCGTCGCCGGTTGCCACTCATCCCCCACCGTTCGCCGATACTGCGTCGTCATAATGTTCAATAACTCCACCTCCCGCACCCCCGGTAACTCCGCCACCCCCCGCGCCATATCCCGATCAATAGGCTGACGCAAAATAATATTCAAATGGGATGGCGCCACCGCCTGATGCGCCTCATTCATCCCCCCCTCTAACTGCTCCACCAACCCAAAAATCGACCCAATCGCAAACACACCCGCCGCAATACTAAACACCGCCATAAATGTCCGTGCTTTATGATGCCATAAATCAAACCAAACCTTATGCCAAATAACACTCATCGCCGCTCGTCCCGACTAATCTTCCCGTCCGCTATCTCAATTGTGCGCGGCGCCCGCGCCGCCAAACTACGGCTATGCGTCACCATCAACATCGTTTTCCCCTCGCCCACCAACTCTTCAAATAACGCAAATACCGCTTCTGTTGTTTTTGAATCCAAATTACCCGTTGGCTCATCCGCCACTAACAAGGGCGGATCATTCGCCAATGCCCGCGCAATCGCCGCTCTTTGCTGTTGCCCCCCAGACACCATACTCGGCAATTTATCCGCATGCTCCACCAAACCCACACTATCCAACAACGACATCGCCCGCTCCCGCCGCTCTTTCGGCTTATACTTCTTGGCAAAATCCATAGGTAAAACCACATTTTGCACCAAACTCAGAGCAGGTAACATCTGAAAAAACTGGAAAATAATCCCTATTTGCTGGCCCCGCCACCCCGCTAACTGATTCTCACTCATTTTGTGTACCGCTGACCCCGCCACAATCACTTCCCCCTCACTCGGATGATCAATCCCCGTTACCATATTAAGCAACGTCGATTTTCCATTCCCCGATGGCCCCACAATCGACACAAATTCCCCCCGCTCAACACGTAAATTAATCCCCTTCAAGACGGTCACTTCACTATCCCCAACTGGAAAACGCTTAATGACATCATTTATCTGCACAATCGGGTCTATTCTGTCTACCACAAATCACCTCTATGGGCCGCACCAGCAAACAATGTGGGGCAAAATAGTAACAGATTGCCCCACATTTCAACATAATTGATTGGGTATATTTTGCCCGCTTCTGACTCAGCCGACAAGGATTAACTTCGTCGCTTCTCCATCAAAAACCAGGTGCAATCATCCTGCGGAAAATGATGATCACGCCGATAAACGAACCCATAATCAACCAAACTCAAATCCGGGAATTTATCTAACATGTCACCAGCAAAATCCCGCTTAAATAAACGCTCACTATGGCCGCGATACGGGACTTCAACCGGCGTCGGGTTATAATATTCAACCATACAGATATATCGCCGACTACTATCATATAGTCGCTGATATACATCAGGCAATGCCTCCGGATTTATATGGATCAAAACCCCCTTAATCAAGACAAAATCATACAACTGCTCGGCCGAAAACTCCAAAATCGATCTGTGATAGGTCGTAATATTACCTTTTGCCTTTAACTGCTCAATCGCTTTGCCATTAATTTCAATTGCCGACAACTCTGCCCTCGGCAACAATTGGCCAATCGCCTCCAAATTCAAACCAATATTGGCCCCAAACTCTATCACCGATTTCACCGAACGTGTCGAGCGTAAAATTTGGGCAAACAAACTGAGATTCGTGGCCACAGCTTGCGCCCCTTGATTACGCTCAATATACGCATCACCAAACTCCCCCGACCAAAATTGCTCTTGCTCAGTCTTATACGTCATCAGCCGGCTTCTCCATATCTTCAATCGTGGTTGTCAAACGTTCTCCTTCCGCTTTCGTCGAGAATTTTACCATCCGATAGTTGCGTCCACCAGCCACCGAAATAACCATCCGTACATCGACATCAGCCGGAATTAAACCAAAATCTTGCAACGTCCAAATCGTCGTAATCCGATCGCTCAAATTCGGCCATTGATCCTTAGCCCAACGATACCGTTCACGGCTAAACTGCCAAATTGCCTCGGGCAAAAAGGCTGGTTTATACGCACTATATTGTTTCCAAATCTCATCATGATCTGTCAAGGGGAACAGCAAATCAAGCATCGCTTTTTGCACCACCGACCCTTCACGACCATGCTCTTCATCAACCCAGTTACGATGATAATTATGAATAAAGGTGAAGATGCCAAAATGAGAATAATATTCGATATCATTCAACACTTTTTCCCGTTGATTATAGGCATCCATGTATGTTTTCTCTAACTCTAAACTCGGCTCTTCAATCCGCTCATGATGCTCTTCATGCGGTTCAAACATCTCTGGTTCTAAGTTATATAAGTGACAAACCATTTTGATAATACGCTGATGCCCCACATTAAACTTATTAAAGGCACCCGTTTCAACAAGCTCATTAACCAAATCAACTAAACCACGTTGCCGTGCTTGATCATGTGCCCGTTGAATACCAGCTTCATAGGCCAAATGGGTCGCACCCGCTTTTACTTCTGGTGCTTGGGCCAACTCTGGCTTCACTTGTATACCGCGATGGGCAGTGTACAACTGAATAATCGTGATAATTGTACCGGCGACCACAATCGCAAACAATGCATCTGTTTTTTGCGTTATCAAGATAAGTAACATTGCATAACTAGCAATCATCCCTCTTAAACCAGCAAATCGTAACGATTTAGCCTCATCAGAATCGGGTTGAATGCCTTTATCCAACAACGCATCATTACGCACAAAATAAACAGTGGTACTTGTAATCACAAAAGCACTCACAAAACCAAAGGCATAATATGATTCTACAATCACAACTTCACGAATAACCGGGATTAGCACCGCCGCCACCCCCCAAATCACGGCAATCCCAATACGGTCATCCTCAAAAAAGCTGGGCAAGCGACCCAACCTGGCCGCATTGGCGGCCACGGCCGCCCCACCCACATAACCACCCCCTTGGGCCAATAACAAAATAATCGCCAGTAACGACCCCGCCACAAACAAGAAACTCTCACCCAATGTTCCTTCAACCGCACCATTTAAAGCACGTGTGAAAGCAAAGGTATATGCTAACTCCTCTTCAGTCGGCCCCCCGTGCCCATCCACGGCCGGATCATGATGCTCATCCTCACGCGATTGGTACAACTCGGCCGCCCGCCGCCGATCCGATGCCGTAATCGTAATATCTTCCGGCTCTAACCCATTCCCCAACATCTGCGCCGCCACAATTTCATACTCAATCAATAACGTACTATACCCTTCCGTCGCTGGAATCAACCACCGTTGTGCCGCAAACAGCTGGAAAACCCCCGTCCCAATCAAAAAGACAGCGGCCAATGTCAACGCCGTATTGATAACCTTCCATTTCGGCCGCGCTGCATGTTTACCACTAGCAGGGATAACCTCATAACCGGAGAAACCCAACATCGCGCTCGACATCGAACCAAAGAATAGGGCAAAAAAGGCCGCTACCCCCAGCGCACTCAGCTCCTCTTTCGCCTCAACCACATGCTCTACAACCCCATTAACCTCTAACCGCCCCACAATCCCATCCGCTAAAAAGGCCCATTCCGGATTAGCCGTTGCCGTCACCCCCACCAACGATAAAGCCCCAATCGTGAAAATAGTAAAAGCCCCACCACCTATCAAGAACAAAGGCACCGCCCGTTTCGGCCCCACCGCCACCAAAACAGCCATGATAAACAGGGCGAAAACCTCGGCCAACACAATCCGATATGCCGCCCACTGCGGATAAATCAACATCGTCACATCCGCCGCCGAAATCGAACTAATAATAATCGTCAAAACCGCATCAAGAAAAAACAAGCTCGTCCCAATCCAAGATAACCACCGCATCTTCGCTGGCCCAATCGCCTCGACCAACGGCCCACTACCCCCCGCATTCGGCCGTAAATACGCCCCCGCTTTATAAGCCGGCACAATCCCCAAGAGCAACATCGTGCTCAAAACGATAAACGCCCCAATCGCAATCTCGTGATGCCCATCCGCCCCATGAATGGCTAATAATGTCTGATAAGCCGCTACACTAAAAGCATCAGCCGCAATCTCGAAAATAAGCGCCAAAACCCCTAAACCTGTTCCCCCTAACATCAACCCTTCAACCATTAAGCGCGGTAATTGCTTGTTCGCCTCTTCATTCTCTTCTGGCGCCACATAACTTTTAAACATCTTCAACATAATAATCAACCCTTTCCAATACAAAAATAAACGCTGATTTGCTCAATCCTCACGCCCATGCAAAAAAAACTAAGGTCACTATCATAAGCGATGACCAAATCGGTACTGGTATACAAATATAAATCGTATTTGGGTGGTTTGGGTAGTAGACAGACCCACCATTGGTTGTGGTCACGTGTCGCTAAATAGCTTGTAATCTGTAAGCTACGCTAACCGGCACCTGAGAACGGCCAATGCCTAACCACCATGAGGACAAAGTAGATATTATCACAATTTCAGATATTTCCGCAAATAAATCCCCCAATTTTTTGGGCTTAATTGCTCAACCTTTACTTACTTTGCTCTCCCCAAATAGATTATTTACCGTTATAATTCTACCATGAATAATGCTGACCGCCCCATAACCTGTCCCCAATGCCAACACCCTAATCGTTCTCAAGCTCGTTTTTGCGATCAATGTGGAACACGATTGCTCATCTGTCAACAATGTGCGACGCCGTTGCGGGCCGAGGCCCGCTTTTGTGACCATTGTGGCACCCCTGTCCCCACAAACATTGCAACCACCACACCACAACCGAACTCTGACCCCATCCAACGGCTCATGCCACAACAGTTAGCCACCAAACTGGCCGCCGCCACCCAAACACAATCAATCTCTGGTGAACGACGTATTGTGACCATCCTCTTCTGTGATGTCAAAGGCTCCACCGCCATGGCTGGTCAACTAGACCCCGAAGAGTGGAGTGAAATCATGAACCGCGCCTTCGACTACCTCATCACCCCCGTCTACCGCTTCGAAGGTACCGTTGTTCACCTGATGGGAGATGCCATTCTGGCCTTCTTTGGCGCCCCCATCGCCCATGAAGATGATCCCCAACGGGCAATCCTCGCTGGCTTAGCTATTGCTGATGAAATTCAAGCGTACCGCGCTCAAGTCAAACAAAAATGGGGGCTCGATTTTGATGTTCGTGTCGGTATCAATACAGGCTTAGTCGTTGTCGGCGCTATGGGCTCCGATATGCGTATGACCTACACCGCCCTCGGCGATGCCGTCAACCTCGCCGCCCGCATGGAACAAACCGCCCAACCAGGCACCGTCCAAATCACCGCCGCCACTTACCGCCTCGTCGCCCCTCTTTTCGATGTCGAACACCTCGGCCCCCTCACCATCAAAGGCAAAGATGACCCCATCCCCGCCTACCGCGTCATCGCCCCCAAAGCCCATCCCGGCCGCCTACGGGGCATCACCGGCCTTAACTCCCCCCTCATCGGCCGTGATGACCAACTAAATCAACTCCAGCAAGCCGCCCGCCAACTCGACAATGGTCACGGCCATATCATCTGTTTAATCGGTGAGGCTGGTCTTGGCAAAAGCCGCCTAACGGCTGAATTTCGCCGCTGGTGGCACGCTGAATATCTGAACTGGCAACAACAAAACCACCACCCCCATTGGCAAGAAAGTAGGGGGATATCATTTGACACAGCCCAAGCTTATGGCCAATTCCAACAACACCTCACCCACCTCATCGAAGAATCCACACCAGCTGATGATACCTTTGACAATCGTCTCACGGCCTTCCTCAACAACTTCCCCGATGAAACTTGGCGCCAACAAGCCCACAACGTTATCCCCACCCTCCTCTCGGCCGATAAAAATTCAAACCTCACTGGCGACCAATTCACCCGTGAACTAATCACCACCCTCACCACCCTCTATCACCAATGGGCCCATCTCCCCAGTGTCCTCGTTTTTGATGACCTCCATTGGGCTGATGTCGCCTCCATCCAAATGATCAAACAGCTCTGGTCACTCATCACCGAAGTCCCCCTTCTCTTCATTTGCGTCTTTCGCCCCGAACAAGAACACCCTTGCTGGTCATTAACCAGCGCCGCCGCTGAACAATATCCGGATCAATACAGTGAAATCCAACTCACCCCCCTCACCAATGATGATGCCGCCACCCTCGTCGATAGCCTCCTAACCGTCTCTGATTTGCCCCCCGCTATCCGCAATATCATTATCCAAAAAACGGATGGGAACCCTTTCTTTGTAGAAGAAGTGTTGCGTAATCTCATCGATGAAAAGTTAGTCACCCGTGACCAGACCGGCACCCGTTGGCACATTACCCAAGCTATCCAAGCCAATCAAATCATCATCCCTGATAATATCCAAACTTTACTCATGGCCCGCATCGACCGCCTGCCCGATGACGTTCGTCAAACCATTCAAATCGCCGCCGTCATCGGTCGCCGCTTCCAATACCAACTGCTACAAACGCTCGTCCCACCACATACCCCCCTCGGCCAACACCTCCAAAAACTCCAAAAAGCTCAACTCATCCGTGAATCAACCAGCGACACCGACACACTCTTTATGTTTCGCCATGTCCTCACCCAAGAAGCCGCCTATAACACCATCTTACTGAAACAACGTCGCGAATTTCATAACCAAGTAGGCCACAGCTTATTAAATCTGTATGCGCACCGCCTCGATGAGTTCGCCTCCACTCTCGCTTATCATTTTAACGAGGCCGAAAATTACGAAAAAGCTATTCATTACTATATCCAAGCCGGCGATACCGCTTTTCGCCTCTATGCCACCAACGAAGCGTTAACACATTACCACAACGCCTTGCAATTAACGGCAACAATCTCCCTCCCCGTTGCCGAGTGGGTCAAGTTATATCAAAATTATGGTCGCTGTTTAGAACTCGAAAACCGCTACTATGAAGCCATTAAACTGTACCAACAGATGCGCACAATCGGTGAAGACAAGCAACTACAACCGTTGATTATGCACGGCCTTATCGGCAACGCCCAAATTCTGTCCATCACCAATCCCCGCACTGAATGGCATGAAGGCAAAGAACTACTCGAAAAAGCGTTGCCCCTAGCCCTTGACATTGGCGACAAAGAAACTGAGGTGAAAATATATTGGACGCTCATGAATCTGTACCGTTTTGATTCATCGTTAAGTGATGTCGCCCTGCAATACGGTCAAAAAGCGCTAGCGATGGCCCGTGAATTTGGTTTCGAAGAAAGGTTAGCCTATGTGCTCAACGATCTATCCCATGTTTATGTGGATAACGGCCGTTTCGACCTCGTCATGCCCCATCTCGAAGAAGCCACCCCCCTCTGGCGGCAACAAAACAACCAACCGATGCTCACCGATAACCTCAATACGATTAGCTTCTATAGCGTCATCCAAGGCAATTACCAACGCGCTATCGAAACAGCTACAGAATCCTTCGCCATCAGCAGCCGTATCAACAATACGTGGGGACAAGCGTATAGCCAAAGTGGTATCGGTATCGCTTATTGGGATATGGGCTATTTAGACAAAGCATTCGAAACAATGGAGGCAGCATACCAGTATGGCCGATTAGCCCATTTTGGTATGGCCCAAATTTTACCCATGATTACCTTAGCCGCCTGTGCCATCGATTTGCAATGGGAACAACGTGCCCGGCAAGCGTTAGCCACGATCGAACCGTTACTTAAAGATGAATGGCGCTACTTTCAACTCTACTATGACTCGGCCATGCTTCGCCTCCACCTCAGCAACGGCAACCTTGATGAAGCCCGCAAATTATTAAATCCAAAGATATTCCTCCAAGATGCCCAACCCGCCTTCGCCCCCATTTTTGCCATTGCCCATCTCACCGCCGCCATCACTCTTGAAGAGTTCCCCCTAGCCCAACAATTGGCTACCCGCATCGGCATCAACCTTGAGCGCGCCGGCGCCCACACCTTTTTCCCCGAACTAAATTATTGGCAAGGTACCCTCTATTGGCGACAAGGCTTCACCGATAAAGCCCAAGCTAGTTGGGAAAACGGTATTGCCCTTGCCCAACAAATCGGATCACATCGCTATCGCTGGCGCACCGCCAATCTTCTAGCTGATATCGCCCAGCAACAAGACCAACCAGAAAAAGTGGCTCATTGGCACCAAATAGCACAAACCTCAATCAATACCATCCTGGAACGAACCCAAGATACCGAAATAAAGAAACGGTTTAAAGCATTACCCACCGTCCAGCACATTAGTAAACGAAAGATTACATGACCAACAATACCGATAGAATCTTGCAGGCCATTGCCGCTCTAGAAGCCCAACGTGGGCTTATCGATGATGCCATTATCGATACCAGTATCGCCTCCCTACGGCAACAGTTGCCAACCACAATCTCAACCCCAAACCAGCAACGCAAACAGGTCACTATCCTCTTTGCCGCCCTCGGCAACCTCGACACCCAGCTGACCCAATTAGATGCTGAAGATGCCAGTAGCTACCTCAACACCTTATGGCAAACATTAGATGACATCATTCGTCAATTTAATGGCTATATTGATAAGCATATTGGCCACACCGTCATGGCCCTATGGGGTGTCGACCAAGCGCGTGAAGATGATCCCGAGCAAGCTGTGCGCGCCGCCTTGGCTTTGAGAACGGCCGTTCAACTCGACATCTCTACCCCCCTCCCCATCCAAATTGGCATTAATACCGGCCTTGTTATGCTTGGTACTGTTGGCAGTAGTAACGAATACACCGCTATCGGCGATCCTGTTAACGTCGCCGCTCGCCTGCAACAAACAGTCCCTTGGAATAAAATTCGCATCAGCCAAGAAACGTACCAACATGTCCGTGGCATTTTTGCCATGGAGCGACAAGAACCCGTTACCCTCAAAGGGAAAAGCGAGCCCGTTACCACCTATCATGTCACTAAAATTCGCCCCCGTGCTTATCGCTATCGCACACGGGGGGTCGAAGGCATCAAAACCCGTCTTATTGGTCGCGATGATGAACTTAATCAGTTGCGTCAAGCGTACCACACTGCCCACAAACAACACCAAACCCAACTTTTAACCATTAGCGCCGAAGCTGGACTAGGCAAAAGTCGCCTATTACAAGCGTTTGATGATTG
The DNA here is from genome assembly GCA_035459145.1 of Anaerolineae bacterium. Classification (GTDB taxonomy): domain Bacteria; phylum Chloroflexota; class Anaerolineae; order Promineifilales; family Promineifilaceae; genus DATHYN01. Next base: position 32,279 of record DATHYN010000456.1, read on the forward strand.
GGTGGAAACGTTGCCCCATACAACATGGCATTTTAAAGGGCGGGCCACACCACAAACACAAACAATCCCCTATTATCTACTTCGTGATATCTTTACGACCCGGTTTCAAATTCTAGATAGTGATAATCTTACCACTGTTCGTCATAAGCTAGAACAAGGCTTGATTAACTTTGACATCACTCAACCCGTCATGAAGGCCCATATCCTCGGCGCTTGGCTCGGCTATGATTTTTGGGACAGTCCCCATACAACGAACCTACACCATGACCCAGCTCAACTCCATAACCAAGCACTGCAATATTTGATCGACTTTTTTGTCACCATTGCCAACACCCATCCAATTGGCCTTCTGCTCGAAGATATCCATTGGGCTGATATCGATTCCCTTAATGCCGTTCGTACCCTCTGCCAACGAGCACCCAATTTACCTCTTATTATTATCAGCCTCACCCGTCCTGAATTTTGGCCGGAAAATAGCCATTGGGGCCAATGGTTGGCTAATAACCATACACGCATCGATTTAACCCCCCTGTCACCGAATGCCAGTCAAGCCCTTATCCGCGAAATTTTACAGAAAATTGATGGGATTCCGGCCGAACTTATTGCCTTAATCACGGAACGTGCCGAAGGCAATCCTTTCTACGTTGAAGAACTGATTAAAATGTTGATTGATGATGGTTTGATTATTACAACTGGTGAAAAGTGGTCCCTAAAACAAACCCAACTGCCCACATCACGTATCCCCACCACATTAACCGGCGTGCTACAAAGCCGTTTAGACCGTTTGCCAAACGAAGAGCAAATGACGATTGAACAGGCCGCCGTCATTGGGCGTACTTTTTGGGCCGAGGCAGTCGCCACCCTCGGCGGCAACCAAAACACCCTTACTAATTTACAAAACAAAGAGCTCGTATATGCTCAAAATGACACCAGTTTCGCCCAAACCCAAGAATATATCTTCAAGCACGCCCTCCTCCGGGATGTTACTTATGGCCGCGTTCTGCGTCGCCAAAGACAAAAGTATCACTTTCAAACTGCCAAATGGCTCGAACAAGTGACGGCCCAAAATCAACGCCAAATTGAATATGCCCTAACCATCGCTGAACATTATGAACAAACAGATACCCCTCACCAAGCGCGCCCTTGGTACCAAAAAGCGATTCAACAAGCAATGGCACAATACAGCTACGAAAATGCCCTTCCTTGGCTCGAACGTGCCCTTGAATTAACACCAGACAATGAGCACAGCCAACGTGCACAACTACTTCGTCAACAAAATAGTATCTTTAACCACCAAGGACAACGTCAACGACAAAAAGAAGTTTTGGATCAACTTCTCACTTTGTCACCACATCTTGATGCCAAAACCCAAGTCCAAATACAACTGTTACAAAGTGACTATTACGAAGCCAATAATGAATATGACCTCGCTCTCCAATCAGCCCAATTAGCCCGCCAACAAGCCACAAACCTCAGTGACCATCAGCTGATGGCTGATGCCTACCAAACTGAAGCCCATGCTATCTGGCGCCAAGAAGATCACCAATCAGCCCAACAGGTCTATAAACAAGCTTTATTCCATGCCCAGCAAAGTCAACAGCCTCGCCTCATTGCTGATTCCCATTTTGGCTATGCCTTAGCGGTTGGCTATATGGCCCAATACGAATTGGCGGAACAACATCTCCATCAAGCTTTAACCCTTTACCAACAAATTGAAGATAAATTCGGCCAAAGTCGTTGTTATAACGCTTTTGGGGCCTCGGCCCTCGAACAAGGCAACCACCAAGAAGCGCAAACATTCCTTGAAAAATGCTTGCGCCTCAAGCGTGAAACAGGCGAACGGCGCGGCATCGCCGTCTGCCTCCATAATCTCGGCCGCGCCTACATGCACCACGGCCAATACGAAGCCTTTCATGAAGCCCATGTCGAAGCCTTCGCTATCGCTCAAGAAATTAATGAGTTAGTGGCCATCCGCCTCTACGCCAGTGAACTCGCTTACATCGCTACTATTTTCGGCCAGTACCATTCTGCCCACCAATATCTGGACAAAGCCACAGCTATCACCCAAATCGTTGATTATCCCATCGAATACGCCTTCAATCATTACGACCTCGGCCGCCTCGCCCTCGCCGAAGAAGAATGGGATACCGCCTATCACCACCTGACCACCAGCCTAACCTATTACGATCAAATCGAACGCCCCCGCGACCGGGCCAACATCATCTACCACTTAGGTCAATGGGCTTACGCGACCAAACAATGGCCACAAGCCATTGATTATTGGCAAGAAATCTTGCCTGTCCGTCAAAAAAGTGGCAATGTTCAAACCACAACGGCCGTTCACGCCGCCCTCGCCGCCACTTATGCCCATAACCAACAACCAAACTTAGCCCACCAACATCTCACCCCAGCGCTTGACTATCTACAAACGAACTCCGTTTTGGCCGGCTTACGCAACCCTTTTCCCACATACATTTATCTGGCCCAAGCACTTGAGGCCTTAAACGATGAACGTGCCGACCAAATTTGGGCACTCGCCTACCGCCAACTTAATCATCTAGCCCAACAAATCAAAAACCCAGATCGTCAAATGAGTTTTCTTTATAAAAATAACCGCCATCAATTAATCCGTGAAAAACAAAAAGATGCTAGATAGCGCAGAATAACCCAGCCAACCAAAACCTTACCCCCAAATCAACAAAAAAATCCCCAAAATCCCCAAAATCCGCGTCAAAAACCACCAAACCTTACCCCTACACATAATGACAACAGCAAATTTAAGATTATTTGGTTGACAGTCTAGAGATGGTTCATATTCATTACCATAATATTCTCAAAACCTTCTTACATTTATCTTCATTACAAGACAAATCTATATATTTAAATTATAATTAACCCATTGCTGTAAGTTGTTTAACCAAACGATCTCACATCTTTAAATTAACAACTTCATCGTACAATATTTTTTAAAATGGGTCTCGCACCTACATATATTGTTTGTTTCTACCTACATTGTAGCCGCTAACATTATCAACCAGGCTTCTCGTATATACAATATACTTACTTCAGTGCAAAAATATTATGTCTATATTACCGTTTACAAGTTATATACCCTATGATCGGCGTTTTCAAATGCTTCATAAACAGCCTAACTTCCCCGATCGCACCACAGGGGCTGTCCTTTTTGCTGATATTTCTGGCTTTACCCCTCTTACAATTGCCCTAGCGGAAGAATATGGCCCTCGGCGCGGTGCCGAGGAAGTTTTGCACTACATCAACCCTGTCTACGAAGCCCTCATTACCCCCCTCCACCGTCATGGTGGTACCGTCATCGGTTTTGCCGGTGATGCCATTACCTGTTGGCTAGATGGCGATAACGGCCACCGTGCTGTCGCCACTGCTATCGAAATGCAAGCCGCCGTTAAACCGTTTCAATCATTGACAACCCCCAACGGCACGCCAGTCACTCTTGTTGTCAAACTATCTATTGCCACTGGGCCTGCCCGCCGTTTTCAAGTTGGAAATCCTGACCTTTATCTATTTGATGCCGTTGCGGGGACGACTTTGGATCGGGTGGCCGAGGGAGAACAATATTGTGATGGCGGTAATATCGTCCTCGATGAATCAACTGCCACCAATTTAGAAACAGCAGTAGATATTATCGAGTGGCGTGGCGGCCAAAATGGTGCCAATCGGTTTGCTTTGATCGCCCATACCCTGCGTACAACTCAATTGCCACCACTCAAATATTATCCTAGTTGGACGGAAGAACTAGCGGCCCAACTGCCTATTGAAAAAATAAAACCATGGCTTTTACCCCCTGTCTATGATCGTCTCATGGCTGGGGCTAGCTATCTTGGGGAGTTACGTCCAGCCGTCGCTATTTTTATGAAATTTAGTGGTATCGATTATGATAACGATGATTCTGCGGGGCAAAAACTTGATCTTTTGGTCCAAAATACGCAAGAAATTTTAAATCGATACGAAGGGTTTTTAATTCAATTGACTATCGGTGATAAGGGTAGCTATCTATATGCCGCTTTTGGTGCCCCTCTTACCCATATCGATGATCCCGCCCGCGCCTTAGCCACAGCCCTTGCTATTCAAAAAATGATGCCGACCCTCCCCTTTATCAACCGTTTCCAAATTGGCGTTAGTCGGGGCTTGATGCGAACTGGGCCGGTAGGCGCCAACGCTCGGACCACGTATGGCGTCATGGGCGACCAAACAAATATGGCCGCTCGTTTTATGAGTAAGGCTAAAAATGGACAAATTCTGGTAGACGGCCAGTTAGTCACTATCACCGAACACCTTTATAAATTTACCGACCCTGTTGAAATTATGGTGAAGGGGAGCGAACGGCCGTTGCCCATCGCTGAACTGCTTGACTCCCGCCCCCAAATTCTTGAATCAACCCTTTTCCCCAATCCACTCGTTGGCCGTGATGATACAATCCAACAAATGCTCGCTATTCTCAATCAAACAGAAACAAACCAAGGCCAAGTAATTACCGTTAACGGTGGTACCGGCGTGGGGAAAAGCCATTTAACCGCTGAATTTAGCCGACAAGCGTTACAAAACAACGCCCGTGTCTTTATCGGTAGCTGTGAAAGCATTAACCAAGACACCCCTTACTACGTCTGGCGTCACATTTTCACCCATCTTTTAGCCTTAGATAGTAATAAATCCACCGCCAAACAAATTGAATATCTAACCAATACCGTGAAACGGGTCGACCCTGACTTAGAATTAACCCTGCCACTGCTGACCGATATCCTTGATGTTGACATTCCCGAAAATAAAACAACCGCAGCCTTAACGCCTGAACTGCGTCAAAAAGCGTTGGTCACCTTTATCACCACATTGCTCAAACATTACAGCCAACGTAAACCGATTTTGATCATTCTTGATGATACCCACTGGATGGATGAAGCCTCGCAAAAATTAGTGGGAGCCCTTGCCCGTTATATCCAAAATCTGCCCATTATGCTCTTCCTCGCTCATCGTGAGCTAGAAGCAATCGAACATGCCAGCTTGTTGGACCTTCAGAATCTTCCCCATATTCATCATATCAATCTCAACACCCTCAGCCAGCAAGGTTTGTCGGATCTTATTACCAATCAACTTCAAGGAATTCCTACCCCCTTACTCCTCAATCTCATTCGAGCCAAAACAGATGGCCATCCTCTTTTCGCTACCGAATTGGTTGAAGCCTTACGGGATAGTGAGCTAATTTGGCCCGTTAGCCACGGCCAATGGGATGTTTCCAAAACAATGATTAATATTCTGCATCAAGGTCGCTTTATCATTCGCCAAGAAGGGGGCTGGGCACTTGACCCTCGTGCTGATATTTCCACACTCGATTTAGGTGTTCCTGACTCTGTTCAAGGCATCGTTTTAGACCGAATTGACCGTTTACCAGAATTAGAAAAACTAACGCTTAAAGTTGCCAGTGTCCTCGGCCGTGTCGTCCTCCTCGACCTCCTCCAACATATCCACCCTCAACAAATTGCTGAATTTGAACAAAGCATCCTAAACGCCGTTGACCATAACTTTCTCTACCGCGAAAGCCATGACCAAAACACCTTTATCTTCCGCCACAATACCACGCAAGAAGTCGCCTATGCCACCCTCCTCTACGCCCAACGCAAACAACTCCATCAACAAATTGCCTATTACCTACAACAATACTCCCCACATAGTTATGACCAAATTAGCCATCATGCCTTTCTTGGCGAAGATTGGTCATCCGCCTTAACCTATGCGATGTTGGCCGGTCAAGAATCCAAAAATCTATCCGCTAACCAATCAGCTCTTGAACATTTCAAACGGGCCCTTCTCAGTAGCCACAAAATCAAAACCGATATATCGGCACAAAAGCTAGAAATCTATATCGCTTTAGGTGAACTTTATACAGCTATCGGTCAATATGAATCCGGTCTCGAATATCTTAATCAAGCGATGACGGCGGCCCAAAAGCAAAACAACCCTACTATTCAGGCAAAATCAGCCCGTTGGCTGGCTCGCACCTATGAACTCCAAGGCGAATACGATCAAGCCATCGACTGGCTCAATAAAGGGCTAACCCTAATCAAAAGTGAAACGACACCTGAAGCGCCTGAAATGTTACTCATTTTGAGCCTTATTCATGCCCGCCGTGGTCAAATTGATCAAGCTGTTCCCTTAGCCGATCAAGCTGTCTCTCTAGCTAAAAATCTAGATGATACCGCTATTTATGCCCGTTCCATTAAACTTGTTGGTACCCTGCAACGGTTGCAAGGCTATAGTGCTGAAGCAATTCAAAAATTTGATGAGGCGTTAGCCATTTACCAAGAAAAACAAGATGTTTATGGGCAAGCCCAAACCTATAATGAATTAGCCAATGCTTATTTTTATATGGGGCAATTGGCCGAGGCCAAAGAATACTACCACCAAGCCCTAGCCCGCTTTAGCCAATTAGGTGATATCTACAACAGCGTCATCGCCGATAATAATCTCGGCGGCATCGCCCTCAACCAAGGACGCCTTGACGAAGCTCAACTCTTTTACGAAGCCGCTATCGATGGCCTGCAACAAATTGGTGGCTCTGCTTGGATTTTAGGCATGCTCTACAATAATTTAGGTGCTGTCTTTGCCCGCGGCCAACAACCCGAAACAGCCCGCCAACATCTAGCTACCAGCAAACAATATTTCGATGCCATCGAATCAGAAGATACCTTTGCTGAACTGTATCGTCACCTAGCAGAAGCTTCTTACGCCGCCCAAGAATATGACCGTGCCCGCCAAGAAGCAGAAACAGCTCTTGAATATGCCCAAAAACTGGGCATTCGCAACGAAGAAGCGTATATTCAACGGTTACTTGGCCAAATTGCAGCGCAACAAGATGATGACGTAACCGCTCGCCAATATCTTGAACGTAGTCTAAATAGCTTAACTGAATTAGGTGAAAAATATGAATTAGCCCGTACCCAACTTGCCTTGGCGACCCATTTACACCAGCATCAACAATATGACCAAGCCAATTCATTACTAACCTCGGCCCACCAAACATTCCAAAAAGTTGATGCGCAACTCGATCTCGAACAAATCAAGCAACTTCGACAAAACTGGAAGGGGGCATAAATATTGACCATAAATCGTGCCCACAATCAACTACGGCTCCCAATCCGTATACGCAAATACGGTTCGCAAAAAATCAGTTCGTTCTTCACGACTCATCACCCTCGGCCGCGCATAATCCTCAATTAAACCAGTCCACAAACGAACATTCAATAACCGCCCATCATAAATAATATACCGATCCACAAACGTCTGCCGCGTCCCCAACATCTGCATCTGATCAAAAAACAAATTGCCCAACCCATAATGAATAAAAGCCCCCTCATGAAAAGCAAATCCCTGCGCATGATGCCCCTGACTACCTGACACCGCCGCCGCCCCCGCCGCCGCCAACGCCTTGAAATCAACCACCTGCTGAGGCGTCGGACCATAACTATAATGCTCCCAATACTGTATCGTCGCAATCACCACATACCCTTCAGCCGCTAACTCTTGAATATAATTCTCTAAATAATCGCCGCTACAAGGCTGAGACCCCGCCGCCTCGGCCGTCGCCCACGCATACCTCGGCCCCACCGGATTACATCCCACAAACGCAATCCGATTGCCATTATGCGTCACCACCGCCGCTTCAGCACTGTCAATCTGATTCCGACCACCACCAAAATAAACCATCCCCGCCCGCTCATACAACTCAATTGAATGTGTCAAATGCTCGGCCCCATAATCATTCACATGATTACCCGTCAATTCGACCACATCTGTTCCCACCAACTGTAATAGCTCAAAATATTCATCGGCCGAGCAAAAAGATGTCCCCCCCGCTGGGTTAGGAGCTGGACAAGCCGGATTAAACGACACCTCATTACTAATATGCGTCACATCAGCCGCTTGCAATACCTCCCCCACCTCTTCAGCTGGATAAGCAATCCCTTTACGCTCCATCGTCCACGCTGTAGCCCGCGTCAACGCCGTCACCCCCGTCATTGCGACCTCTGTAAACGCTCGCGGGTCCCGATTGGTAACGCGGCCAGGCCAATAAGACATAAACTTGCTAACTGCTTGCCCCCCACCACCTTGCCCCGACAAAATACCAATCGTTAATTGCAATGGATATTCATCCAGTCGTTCTTCTGGCCGTAACAAATCAACACCATCCACAACCAAAAGCTTCATATCTGGCGTCACCTGATCAAAGGGCATAATGACCCACACCGCCCGTTGGGCCCAAGCGGTCGCCACGAGCTCATTAGCGTCTACAATTTGCACTTGCTCGCTAGGCTCTCCCCACAAACGGCTGATCGCCGCCGCGCTGTTAGGGGATAATAATAACGGCCGTTCCCCCCTCCCCTCCCAACTAGCCCGCAAATCAGCCGCTGCAACCTCATCAGCCAACTCAGTAAACGGCGCCACCACCGCATAAATCCAAGTCGCAATCGGCTGCCCCACATTAACCCCTAAAATAATATCCCCCTCACTCCCACCACGCCACATAAATCCCGGCTGTTGGTTGATTAAAGTCTGCACTTGGGCCACCAACTGCCCCGGCACCCCGGCCCTTACCGCTATCGTTGTCGGCTCAGCCGTCGGTACCGGCGTCCACGTCGGCACAATCGTCATCGTTGCCACTGGTAACGAAACCGCTTCCGCTTTTACCGCCCGTGTCGGCAAAACGTTGTCCGGCCGTTGACTACAACCACTCCCCATAAAAAAAATAATCCATAATACGACCACATACTTCGCCAACCAATATTTACGTTTATACAACCCTTCACCTCCAATTAGTATGCTGTCTAGCCATTGCCTACTACTAACTCATCTACAGCCCGTTCAGGGCTGTCATCCCTGCGCAGGCAGGGAACCACGTCCGAACTCAGGTTAATTGTACAAACGTAATCGCCAGTTACCAAACTCCCCACAAGCTTCAGTAGGGAGTGGCGCGACGAACAGGATTACGTTATGATATTGGAGTATATAAAGTGGCCAACGTTTGCAATTTGTTCTTGACGATAAAGTGTAATTTTATCTGTCTATATAGGGAGGCAAAAATGTTTTTTAAACGCTTATTTGGTTTAGGCCAAGATGATAATACCGATCCAACTGCCGGTCAAACATATTCTGCGCAGGCGGCGGCGCAGGATTCGGTGGTGCAGGAGGCTATTCGCAGTGGACGTAAAATTAATGCGATTAAGCGGTATCGTGAGTTAACGGGGGTGGGGTTAAAAGAAGCGAAGGAGGCTATTGATGAACTCATTGCCAACCCTTCAACCACGACTTTTACCTCCACAAGTAACGACACATCACCAGTTACTGATCCAGTCCATGATCCTGAATTTATGCGCTATTTACAACAAAACAAAAAGATTAATGCTGTGAAACGGTATCGTGAATTGACCAATGTTACGCTTAAAGAGGCGAAAGAGGCTGTTGAGCGCTTAATGAAATAAAGGTAATTGCATAATAGCGAAAAAAAATTCCCCCCCTCACCCCCTAGCCAGCCCCGCCGCCAACCGACGCAACCCAGCACTAATCCGCTCTAAATCAAACTGATGCACTTCCCGCTGGAACCGGAACACGGTGGGGCTCAATGGCGCCATCAACGCATCAGCCATATAAACCACATCAATATCTGCCTCTAACAAATTTTGACGAACAGCTTGTTGCAATAAACCCGTTATTGTCATGTGCAACCAAAAATGTGGCCGAGCCAATATATCATCCCCATCATCACCTCGGGCCGCTTGTACTTCACACAACAACGGCATATGCTCTTCCGTAAAATAGACAAGTGCATCCAAGAACATATCCAACTGCTCCAAAACGGACACCCCCTCGGCCGTCATAAACCGCATCCGCCCCAACATATCCTCTTGAAACGACCGCATATGCTCATCCAAAAAATGATAGCAAAGTTCCCCCTTATTCCCAAACCGACGATACAATGTCCCTTTACCCACCCCCGCCGCCTTAGCAATATCCGCCATCGTCACCGCCCCCACCCCCTGCTCCGCAAATAACTGCTCCGCCTCCGCTAAAATTAACTGCCGATTCGCCGCCGCATCAGCCCGCTCTTGATTTGAGGTCGGATTACCTTGAATTAAATTGTTTAATGAAATCGATTTCTTGCTCATTGTTAATCTCTTTGTAATTAATAAACTTGACAAGCGGACCCTAGTCCGTTAATATTGTAGCAAATTATCGCTTCCTTGTCTACTCCACCCTAATAAGGGCTAAAGGATACATCTATTATGACACAAAATGTTTTCGCTTCCGTGATACGCGGACTCCAACCAGATACGGGGCTTAGCTACTACCCAGCTGACACCTTTCCCCTGATCAATCCCGTCCACTGGCTAACCTCTCACTTCGCCGTTGGCGGCTACAGCCCTTTGCAACGACTCAGTGGTATGCTAACCGCTCACATGACCCAAATCGCCCCGCACAACGGCTTTACTTGGCACCCGCACCGTGGCCTCGAAATTTATACCTATGTCATTGATGGGGAGTTATACCATGAAGATACCACTGGCGGCAAAGGAACTATTACCGCTGGTGAAGTCCAACGAATGTTTTCCGGCTACTACATCGAACACCAAGAACTTAATCGTACGGCCGATTTTGCCCGCGTTATCCAAATTTGGTTTGTCGCCGATACCAAATATATGGGCTTGCCCGCTCACTACCAACAAGTAGGACTCAATGACATGACCAGCACCCATCAAGGTGATGGCCTCATCCGTGAAATCATTGGCGAAAATGGTGCCACCGATAGTCATGTTAATGCCCGCCTCACGAGCACAATCCTCCCCCCTGGCGGCCAAACCACCCTCATCCCCCCTCGGCCCAATGAAGACCTTTTCGTCTACATTGTTAACGGCGATGGCCACTTTCAAACTGATGACCAAGCCCAAGACCTCGGCCTCTACGATGTCCTCCTCGCCACCCCCTCCGCCACCATGCCCACCATCACTACCAACCACCAACCCCTCAACTTCTTATCTTTCTATTTACCATCTTTCATTTAATACACTGATAATACACTCACTAGGAGAATGACAATGTCCAACCCCCAACCACTCAAATTCTTAGGTATCCCCGGCAGTCTACGCCGTGACTCTTATAATTTAGCCCTCCTCAGAACGGCCGAAGAACTGCTCCCTCCCCACATCACCCTCGATATTTTCACCCTTCATGATATCCCTATGTACAATAGCGATGTCGAGCGAGAAGCCACCCCTGAACCAGTTATCGCTTTTCGTGAAGCCATTAAAGCCGCTGACGCTCTCATCATCAGCACGCCCGAATACAACTACAGCATCCCTGGGGTTCTCAAAAACGGGATCGATTGGGGCTCCCGCCGTGCCGAGGATACCGTTTCTCCCCTATTCCAAAAACCAATCGCTATCATGGGAGCTGGCGGCCGCCTCGGCACCGCTCTCGCCCAACGCCATCTCCGCGATATCCTGCTCCATGAACAAGCCCCCCTCGTCCTCTACCCCCAAGTAATGGTTGCTGGCGCTTGGCAAGAATTTGATGAAAATGGTCATCTTAATAATGACCGCTACCGTCAACAAATCAGCAACCTTCTCACCGCCCTCGCTCAACTCGCCTACCAACAACAATCACTCACCAACAACAGCTAGCATCATCTCTGGCTTATCCGTAATAATCCCATCAACCCCTAAACGGGCTAATCGCCGCCCCTCGGCCGGCTCATTCACCGTCCACACATTCACCAAATACCCCCTCTGCCGTGCCCAACGCATATACCCCTCAGTCACAAACTGATGATACGGATGTATAGCCTCTATCGGCAACCATACATGATGCGACCGACCCTGAATACGCTCATACAACATCCCAATCTTAACCCCCTTCGGCATCGTTAACCATGACAACCATACCGAAAGTGGATAAAATGAAGAAAATAGCACTTGCTCTGCAACTTGATACTTCTTAATAAGCTTCGCCACTTCCTTTAAACAATGATGCGCCCACAAATTCTGCTCTTTCATCTCTAAATTATATAAAATATTGCTCCCAAAACGCGCAAACAACTCCTCCACTGTCGGTATCGTTGCTTCTCGCCCCTCTAATCGCCACCCCTGCAACTGATCCACTGACTGGTCCCCAACTCTACCCTTCCCATTTGTCGTCCGATCAACTGTGCCGTCATGAATAATAACTGGCACCCCCTCACGACTTAACCGTATATCACACTCAATCCCCACCGCCCCAACCCCTATCGCGTTCTCAAATGCCATCATACTATTTTCAGGCAATGCCCCTCGCACCCCACGATGTCCTAATACCATCGGCCCTTTTGCTGTCTGCCAACTAGGCATATGTCACCTTTACTTCCTACTAGCACCTACAAATCAACAAAATAAGCCCCTACCGCCCGATCCACCAACTCCTTACTCAAAACCGGATCGTGCCCCAAGTAACTAGCCACGTCTAAAATTTGGTCGATAATATCCCGTGGATGGCTAGCCCGCACCGGCCGCTTATGATTCACATAATGCTCTTGCAACAGATATTTGACCAGATTTTCATCATAACCAACACCCTTCGCTTGGCACACCCGCTTGAAAATATCGCGGTACTCTTCATAACTTGGTGATGTTACTTCAATTTTATGCCGAATCCGACGCAAAAATGCTTCATCAACCAAATCTTTCGGTGGTAAATTAGTAGAAAAAACGATCAAAACCTCAAACGGCACCTCAACTTTGCGGCCTGTATGCAAAGCCAAAAAGTCAGTCCGACGCTCCATCGGCACAATCCAACGATTTAATAAATCACGCGGCCGAATCTGCTGCCGCCCAAAATCATCAATTAAAAACATCCCCCCATTCGCTTTCATCTGGAATGGTGCTTCATAATATTTATTCGTATCATCATAAATAAGCTCCAAACCATCCATCGTTAACTCACCACCCACCATAATCACCGGCCGTTTGATCCGTACCCAACGCTTATCATATTTGACCGGATTGCCACCCCGATCCGTTTCTGGCACCGCCGGCACATGATTAATCCCATCAAATACCTTAACCAATTGACCATCAATATCAACCGCATGAGGAACATACATATCTGATTGCAACACCATCCGCCCAATACTTTCCGCAATCGTCGTCTTACCATTCCCCGGCGGCCCATACAAAAACATCGACTTCCCCGAATTAACCGCTGGCCCTAACTTCGAGACAACCATATCATCTAAAATCAAATGGGATAACGCTTTAGCCATCATTTGGGGATTAACTTGCAACCGTTGTGTACCTTGCGCTTTCATCGCTTTGACATACTCTGGCCACGGCACAGGTGCCGGTCCCGTATAAGCCGTTCTCTGCAACTGCTCACGCGCCCGTGTCGCCCCCTTAGTCGTGATCACGTATTGATAAGCCCCAGACCCCACACCACTCCCTTTACCCGTCACCTCACACATCTGCTCACGCTTCAAAAACTCTAATGCATCTGAAGTCACATTTTGATACGGTAAATGAATTTTATCAGCCAGTTCATAGCCTGTTAACTGACCTTGAAAATATAGCACTTTCAATAATAAATCAGATATAAAACCTTCACTTAAACCCGTCTCTTTAACGCTCTTGGGTGGGTATGGATGCCAACGGTTTGGATCGGTCGTTTCTGGAACTTTTGCAATACGTTTAACCATTATCTCACCTTAAATTTCATATACTTGAATTAAATTCGTTTGCCCTGTTTCCCCAAATGGTACCCCAGCTGTGATAACAATCCGGTCACCAGGTGCCAAACCCAATGGCTTCACCGCCGCTACCGCCTCATCAATCATCGCATCGGTATTAGAATAATGAGCCGCCAACAAACAGGTCACGCCCCATACCAACGCTAATCGACGCTGCGTTTTGGCTAACGGAGACACCGCAATAATGGGGGTCCTCGGCCGATACCGTGAAATCCGCCGCGCCGTACTACCAGACATCGTCGTACTCACAATCGCTCGCGCCGCAACCTCATGGGCAACATCACAACTAGCCTGCCCAATCGCTTCCGTAATACTCCGATTCTCTGGCTTCTTAAATAGATGCGGCCGATTCTTCCAAATCTCATAAGCAAACTCTTGCTCAGTAATATCACTGATGTTTTTCATCATCTGCACCGATTCAACGGGATAGGACCCCATCGCCGTCTCATTCGATAACATCACCGCATCTGTCCCATCTAAAATCGCATTAGCCACATCACTCGCCTCGGCCCGCGTCGGCCGCGGATGCTCAACCATCGATTGCAACATCTGCGTCGCCGTAATAACTGGCTTCGCCAACATGTTACAACACGCGATAATCCGCTTTTGCAAAACAGGTACCTCTTGCGCCGGCATATCAATCCCTAAATCACCGCGCGCGACCATCATCCCATCAGCGACCTCACCAATCGCCTCTAAGCACCAAATCGCCTCACTCTTCTCTATTTTGGCAATAATCGGAATTAATGCATCATCATCACGATATTGACGCATCAAATCTCGCAATTCATGAATATCATCAGGCGAACGAACGAACGACAACGCAATATAATCAAGGTCTAATTTGCAAGCAAATTTCAAATCAACCTTATCTTTTTCAGTAATACTTGGTATGGGCAACGATGTCTGTGGCGCATTAACCCCTTTCCGCGCCTCCAATAAGCCCGGTACCGTGACTAAACAACGTAAAATACCTTCGCTCTTCTCCAACACCGACATCTCGATCTCACCATCCCCAATCACCAACCGCCCCCCCACTTGAATCGCTTCAATTAAATCAGGGTGCGGTAGATGAATCATCGCCGGTTGACCACGATGAGATGTAAGCATAATTTCATCATTCTGTTTAAGCGGAATACCACCACTGGCAATACTACCTAATCGAATTTTAGGGCCTTGTAGATCGCCTAAAATAGCTAGCACTTTACCTTCTTGTTGTGCCACTTGTCGCAAACGAGCCACTGTTTCCGTGTGTGTCTCATGATCACCATGCGAAAAGTTAATGCGCGCCACATTCATGCCCGCCCGCAACATTTTGCGAATCGTATTGGGGCCCCGTGAGGCAGGTCCAATTGTGGCTACTATTTTTGTTCGTCCCATATTTGTCCTTCCCTATCCTGTAATTGGACTGAGTGTGACACAAATTTCATCATTTGGCAACTTGACAACTTTCACTTTTATCTTGTCATTGGCCACAAAGTTTTCTTCGAGCCACATCTGCGCTGGTTCACTAAGAACAATGCGTGCTTGGTCATTTGGTAACAAGCGCCAAACGGCCGTTTCCGTATCCTCCTGCTCACCATACAACGCCTTCACCGGCCGCGTCTCCATCCGTGCATGCGCTTGAAAAAACGGCCAATGCTCCGGCGTCAAGTTAATAAAACCACGCCGTAAATGAAGCGGCTTTAACAACGCCACATGTGTAAACCCTTCCGCTTCATCCGATGTCTGTGATATCACCTTCCCCCCCGCTTTCTTACGCGAAACGGGCACCGGCACCGCCGCCGCCGTGGCCACCCGTGGCGCCGTTGGCTTACGCTTAAACGAGGCCATAAACTCGACCAAGGGCACAATCTCCTTCATCCGCTCGGCCACTACCTCAACCACTTGCCGCCCCATACTCGATATATCTTCAGATTCATACGTATGGCCTAAACTAAACACCACCGCCCACTTCTCATCACCATTCAAATAATAAGCCCGCTCTGTTACCTCTTTAGCCGTCTCCGCGTCCAAAGCAGATACGCTATCTTTATACAAATCTTTATAAAATACCATCTCCCCAGTCTCTTCATTCCATTCCATCTGCTGAATACGCAGATCCCACTCCCCTTCCATCTCTTGTAATAATGACAACCATTTCGCTGAATCTTTCTTCGAGCGCCGCCATACCCCCATCATAAAATCTTTATTGCTCATCGTTAACAACATTTGGAAGCTTAAAGGACGTGCATAAAATGCGATCTGGGCCCCTTTCTCTGCTTCTTCATGGCTAGCGAAATAAACTGTCTGTGATGTCTTGTCTAAACCATAATGAGTAAAATAATGCCGAATATCACGCGATGATTGTTGATGCAATGCCTCAATAAACAACTCTAGTTGTGATAATGCATAATTGATAGCCGTTTCCTCGCCCATCCATCCAAATGCGGCAAAAACGGGCATAGGTAAACCGTTAAATTGTTGATTATTAGGAACCACGCCTTCCATACCTCTCTTCTCTTTGTCTGTTAGCTTGTTTTGAGTCAAAATTGAATTTCACGTTATTTTTCTCCCCCCCCAATCTAGTCGATAATCACTTGCTTTATATTAACCATTGCTACGTCATTGGTCAAGGGCAACTATCGTTCTTTATTATTTAATCCGATACCCCATCGCGTCATTGTTAAATATCCACGCCACGACAGCACCAATCTCGATTGTGTCTGGTAAATACATCTGCATCGTCACCGATGCCGTCCCACGTGCCTTAATCCCTTCACGTCGCCCTCGTTCCATCCGCTGGAACCGCTCTTGCCATACCAAGAAGTTAGAAGGGCGCAAATCAATCCACCCTTTTCGTGCCCAACTATCAATATCGCCTTCACCCACTTCTAAAACATGGTAAATGCTTTCGGGAATATTCAACCGTGGTCCACGGATTAAGGTTTGACCATCCGGCGATAAAATCGGCACACCAATCGAGGTGATTTGGGTACGAAGCTCTTCATTGTCAGATACAAATTTGTATAATGTTTCTGAAATCTCTTCAACGGCCGTTTCCCGCACCGTCTGCAATGTCCCATAACATAATTTTAACAAATGTGCTTCATATAACAACTTAGATAACTCCGGCGGCCCTAATTGCCCCAAAGCCACACTGTGACTGCTCGTCTCTTCCTCCAACTGCGCCAACTGATCCAGCGCCGTCTGCCGTAACACACCCGCCCGATAACTAGACGTCATCACCGTCCCATCAATCGCCGCAATCACATCCTGCCCCGTGTTGCTCCCCCGAATCTCTAAAATCGCCTTCTGCGCGATCTCTTCCGGCGTCACAAACTCCATCTGATTAATATGGGTAATCGTCTCAAACTCACCACGTGCAAAAAAGCCATTCTCACCAGTATCAACCCCAGCCATCTGCAACTTCTCTAACTGCTCAAACAGATGATCGTTACCCCGCAACACCAACTCTTCACCAATTGGCTCACTAATACTTTCCAAACGCATTTGCGGACGCCCACGAACATTCACCGTCTCATACGTAATCCCCCGATACCCAATCATCGCCGCCGGCTTAATCTCTTTCACCAATGGCCCTTGCGCCGTCCGGGCCATCAAGAACATCAAACCTGTGTGCGCAAAGGCCACCGCTGTCTTGCTCATTAATTTCGCACTCGGCTTATCTTCACTATGCGTATAAGGAATATTTAAACCCATACCCCCCGTACCGGTCGTCCCAATCTTCAAATACAAACGCGTCCCCACCTCACACATCGCCCGATGCAATAGCTGTACGTGACGAATTAATTGAGGAATTGATTGTGAAATAAGCAACATACTGACATCAAATTCAATCTCATTGTCTAACTCTTCCACGCGCGTCCAATCTTGTTTATCAATAACCTGACGCAACTCATCTAATGTGTCCCGTGTGCGCTTACTCAAGCTGGTCACATCTTGATAACTAATCGCCGTTGCTGTATTGATACTATCAACAATCACATCAGGCTTATACTGCCGAATTAACTGCACCAAAGCTGACCGCTCATACGCCGATTCAATATTGTCATACAAATCATCATACAACATCGACCGCCGCGCTCGGCTTTGCGTCAAACGCAACCGCCGCTCTTGCGTAAACTCGTCACGAACAAAGACATCCCCCCACGCCCCAATAAATTCGACGCTGGGAAACTCTTCAGTCACCGATTCGAGAAACTCATTCACTTCCCCACGATAAAGACTGGCTACAATAATTCGTTCTGGCTTCAAATGGCGGCATATCTCCCGCACAATCTGCGAACCAACCAGCCCCGCCCCACCTAAAATCAAAAAACATTTGTCATGTGCCATTATTATCCCCCTATAACATTTCAACAGCTAAAGCGACCGCTTCACCGCCACCCAAACACAAAGAAGCGACACCACGTTGTAAACCACGTTGCTTCAAAGCATGTAACAAAGTGACCAACACACGGGTACCACTCGCCCCAATCGGATGTCCCAAAGCAATCGCACCACCATGCACATTAACTTTGTTCCAATCCCAATCATACCCTTTTTGGGTTAATTCAACCCCGTTAGCCAATGCTTGCGCCGCAAACGCTTCATTAAGTTCAATTAAATCAACATCTTTCAGCGTCCAACCAACTTTGTCTAATAACAAAGGCAACGCCTTAGCCGGTGCCGCAAAAATCCAACGTGGGTCAACCGCGGCATGGGTATAGCCAACGATACGGGCCAACGGCTCAACACCTTGCGCCTCGGCCACCGCCCCCTTCATCACCACCACCGCCGCCGCCCCGTCATTCAAACCAGGCGCATTCCCCGCCGTCACTTGCCCATCCGACTCAAACGCCGGCCGCAACTTGCCCAACAACTCAGCACTCGTGCCTAACTCATAACTACCATTACTAAACGTAGCCCGAATCGGCTCGTCACGCTCAACAATAGTCGTCCCCTTACGCTCTTTAATCTCAATCGGCACAATCTCTTCCTTAAACGCGCCACTGGCTGTCGCCTCGGCCGCTTTCCGATGACTCTCCACCGCAAATTCATCCATCTCTTCCCGCATCACTTCAAACTGTTTAGCGATAAATTCGGCCGCATTCCCCATCGCCCAATCTTGGAACGAACACCACAAACCATCTTTTAAGATCGAATCTTCAACCGTGCCGTGCCCGTAACGCATTCCCCCACGCGCTTTTGGCAACAAAAACGGGGCTTGCGACATACTTTCCATCCCACCCGCCACATAAACATCCCCTTCCCCAGCCCGGATACCATTAGCCGCCAACATGACCGCTTTCAAACCAGACCCGCATACTTTATTAACCCCCATCGCCCCAACTGTAGCCGGCAAGCCAGCCCCCATCGCTGCTTGGCGCGCAGGCGCTTGCCCCACCCCCGCCGACACAACTTGCCCCATGACAACTTCATACACCGTCTCGGGGTCAACCCCAGACCGCTCTAACGCTGCCTTAATCGCCACACTCCCTAGTTCTGTAGCAGTTTGACGACCTAATGCGCCTGTAAATTTACCAATCGGGGTCCGTGCGGCACCCGCAATTACAATATCTTGTTCTTTACCATTACTTGCACTCATATTTTCTCTCCATCTCTTTTAGTGGGAAATTAAAGGTTCGTGAAAAATACTCGATAAAACCGTTCCATGCACCATAAAATTAATACCAACACCTTCTTTCCAATGAAAAAGGTATTAACATCATCGTTTCTTAATGAGCATTTAACGATTTATCAGGCATAATAGACTGATTATGTAACGTCTTTAATTGCAATTAGCCTTGGCCATAATGGAATTGACTTCACGTTGCACTCAGATAAGGCGTTACCCATAATCACTGTACTGAGAAATAATCGGCTACCCACCACCCCCCATTTTACCCGCTTTATCACAAGATGCCACGAGATCTTATCTTTTCCTCTAAAATGAGGTACCATAGAGGCTAATTTAATACCATTTTGCTCTCTGGACAAAAGTACCCAAACATTTATGCACAAAGCAACTAAATTTCTTATTTTCTTATTTCTAACTTTGACACTCATCAGTTGTGATGCGTTACCCCGTGTCGAAGATTCTTATAATGTGCCGACGCTAACACCACTTGCCCCCACCCCTGCTCCCACTATCCCCGCCGCCCCACCAGGTGCCGATGGGGTTGGTCTCGCTTTTTTCCGTGCCTGGGAACTAAATGATTACTTGGGCATGTACAGTTTATTATCGCCGCAAAGCCAAGCCCTTGTCGATAGCCAAACATTCGTCGCTCTTTATGAGGATGCAATGACCACCGCCACGGTGCAATCCATTAGTAGCCAGCCACTTGCTTCCGTCCAAGATGGTACCAAAGCCGAAATGGAGGTGCAGGTGACGTGGCAAACGGCCGTTATCGGCAACATCTCCCGCAAATTCACCGTCCCCCTCACCTATGTCCAAGACCGCTGGGGCATTGTTTGGACCGAAGCCCTCATCCTCCCCGAACTAGCCGGTGGCAATCAGCTCCAACTCACCCTCCGCACCCCCGCCCGCGCCAATATCTACGACAAAAACAACACCGCCCTCGCCTACCAAAGCAACCTAATCACTCTCGGCGTCGTCCCCGGCCAAATCACCGATGAATTCAATCTCCTCACTCTACTCAGCACCCTGCTCAAAACCCCGGCCGAAGATCTCAAAGAACGGTATGCCAATGCCCAACCCACTTGGTATGTCCCCCTCGGCAACATCACCGCCGAAATGATGCAAGCCAACTATAACCAACTCGAACCCTTCCTCTCGGCCGGCCTCACCACCGACCCCTACCTCGGCCGTGTCTACAACAACCAAAAAGTCGCCCCCCACATCATCGGCTTCACCGGCCCCATCCCCGCCGAAGATATTCAATCCTACCTCCAAGCCGGCTATCAACCCGATGAATGGATCGGTCGCGCCGGTATCGAACGTTGGGGCGAAGGCTACTTGCGTGGCCAACCAGGTGGTATCCTTGATGTCCGTGGCCCTAACAACGAATACGTCACCACGCTGGCCGAGTCCAGCCCCCGCCAAGCCCGTAGCCTCCACCTCACCTTCGATGCCAATTTCCAAACAGCCCTCGAAAAAGCGTTAGCCGACGCCTTACGCCCCCTCGGCCGCAACGGCGCCGTCGTTGTCCTCGATGTCAATACCGGTGCCGTCCGCGGCCTCGCTAGCTACCCCACCTTCGATCCCACGCTCTTCGGCCCTTCCAATAACGGCCGCCAACAAGAACTCCAAGCCCTGCTCAATGACAGTCAACAACCATTGCTCAACCGTGTCACCCAAGGCCAATACCCTGCTGGCTCTGTCTTCAAACTAGTCACTTTCACCGCTGGCCTGAAAAGCGACCTATTTACCCCTAGCAGTCGCTATAACAGTACCGGTACTTGGGCCGGGCTCGGTGAAAATCTCATCAAACGTGATTGGCGCGAAGGTGGTCATGGCAATGTCAGCTTAACCCAAGCCATTGTCGTCTCTTGCAACAGCTGTTTCTACGAAGTCGCCTACCAAATCGATCAACAAGACAGCAACCTCTTCCCCACCATTGCCGAACAGTTCGGCTTTGGTTCCGTCACCGGTTTAGATGGCGTTGTTGAAGCCAGTGGGCTTGTTCCCAGTCCACAATGGAAACTCAACAACCGCGGCCAAGGCTGGTCCCGAGGCGATGCCGTCAACATGGGCATCGGCCAAGGTGATTTGCTCGTCACCCCTCTCCAAATCGCCAACATGATGGCCGCCGTCGCCAATGATGGTCAACAACTTATCCCCTATCTCATCGACCGCATCGGGGCTAGCGGCAATGCCCCCGAAGAGCGCTGGCCAGTACGCACCAGCCGTCTCCTCCCCCTCACCCCCGACGAGCTGGCCACCCTCCAGAAAAGCTTGTTAGACGTCACCACCGCCGAAAATGGCACAGCGACACACCGTTTTGTCGGTTTGCCTTTTGCCGTTGCCGGCAAAACGGGGACGGCCGAGACCTTACCCGGCCTCGCCCCCCATGCTTGGTTCGCTGGCTACGCCCCCGCCACCCCCTACACCACTCCCGCTGGTGAATCTATCCTCGAACCACAAATCGCCATCGCTGTCCTCGTCGAACATGGCGGCGAAGGCTCGGCCACCGCCGCCCCCATCTTCCGCCGTGCCGTCGAACTGTATTACAACTTAACCCCTATCACCCCTTACCCTTGGGAGTAAATTGATGTCCACAATACAACCACCAACTAAAACCAAACCCACTTGGCCCAAACAACTGCGCCAAGCCATGAAACAAGCGACCAAACAAGAAGCAATTCGCCGCTATGGTACCCTCGACCCTAACTTTAACTACCGTTGGGAACATGTCCAAGCCGTCGTCACCGTCTCCCGCAAATTAGCCCAATTAACCGGTGCTGATACCGATATCGTCGTCGCCGCCGCCTGGCTCCACGACATCCGCAAAGATGCCGGCGACGACCACCCCAAAGCGGGCGCCAAATACGCCCGTGAATTTCTCCCCACCACCGACTTCCCCCCCGAAAAAATCGAGCGCGTCGCCAAAGCAATCGCCCAACACATGGGCCTCTGGCGCCAAAAACCATTAACCAATCTCGAATCGATGGTTCTCTGGGATGCCGACAAACTCACCAAAATCGGCCTCACCGCCGCCTTCCACTGGCTCGGTGGCGATTTAGCTAAACCAGACACCAAACGCACCACCGAATCATTCATCAAAAAAGGCAAAGCCGTCGATTGGCAACACAAAACCGTCGCCAGCATGCACACCGAACCCGCCCGTCGCGCCGCCCAAGCCCGCATCGAATCCTACCGTCAACTATGGGAAAATTTACACGATGAATTGGAGGGAAATGATTTATTCTGAAATTGGGGGATGCTCTTCAACAGTTACTAATAATTTGCGCAAATTAACTAAATTAGTGCGATTTAATTTTAATTTAGAAATTGTTGCCCGCCCAATAGCTGTTACACCAACTAATAAACTATAATCTTCACTCCATTTAAAATGACTACTCCACACATGTTGACGAGGATTATATAACATAACTTGTCTACCTGTGACAGGATCATAAGCCATCGTATGCGTATATTTGAAATTATTACAACCTTGACATGCATATGCCAAATTGTCAACATGATGACTCCCACCTTGCGATTGTGGTGCAATATGTTCTATAGAAAATGAAGTGGGGGAATATTTTTCTTGACTCCAACAATATTCGCAGCAAAAATGAGCCCTTGATTGGACAAACAATTTGTCATCTGATGAAATATTTGATGGTGACATTCTATTCAGGCTGAATATTTAGTTGCGTCATCAGATCCTCCAAAGAAACCTGACGCAACTTAGCTAATTTTATCAATGCCTGCATACGATTTATATTAGCTTGTTCAAGCATATCCGTTAAACCAATCAGATTTGTCAGTTCTTCAGAAGTAATACTCTCATCCTGTCTCTTTTCAACTAAACGATAATACTTTTGCCATAATTCAGAAGAGACTCCTAAATTCACCTGTGCTAAAAGGCTTGCCTCATCATCCTCAGAATCTAAACTGGCCTCATTTTTTTGTGCCAAATGATTTAAGATAATTTGTTGAATATATCCATCTAATGAAAGACCTGTTTGAGCCGCCGCCGCCTGCACTTGTTTTTCAATATCTGGAGGAAATTCTACTACAATAGTCATTATTATCACCCCTCTAAAACTGAAACCCTTCCCGATAAGGCACAAATTTATACGAAAAATTAGTCACATACTTCTGCAAATGCTCATTCAACGATGCCCACGCCGGATTATCTTCTAAATCAATTACCGCCTGCTCATCACGCGCCACAAACTCCAATAACCGATTAGGATAATCCCCATACCCCGTCATCCACGCATCCTTCATCTCAAAACCCATCGACTGCATCAACGGCACATACCGACCAGTCACAAATTGAAAATAGGCCGGCGAATCCGGCTTCACATCATACGTCAAAACCAGTTTAACCGGCTTTTGCCACCCCATAACGACTTACTCCTCTGCCTCGGCCGGCACATAAGGCACCGTCACCGTAAACGTACTTCCTGACCCCCGAGCACTCTCACAACTAATAGTGCCCCCATTCGACTCGGCCCGCAACTTGGCCACCGTTAACCCCAACCCCCAACCCGTATTGGCACTATCCCGCACCACTTCATGCTCCCCCCGATAAAGCGATTCATAAATACGTGGCATCTCTTCTTCACTAATGCCTATCCCATTATCCTTAACCACAAAAACAACCACATCATCCGCCACCGTCGCCGACACCCCAATCTCCCCACCCATGCCCGTATACATATGGGCATTACGCACCAAATTATCAATCACCTCTTCAAACTTCTTGCCCAACTGAATTTCAGCATCCTCTGGCGTTACATCTAAAGTAACCGATTGCTCTTTGGCTTCAAAACCATCAACAAATTTGTCCAATCGTTCTTCTAAAAACGATTGTAATGCATAAGTTTGTTGCTCCACCTCATCCCGACTTGTTTCCAAACGATTAATCGTACTCAAATCGCTCAACAAAGTCGCCATCCGCTCCAAATTACGCCGCATAACCCCCACAAAATTTTTCTGATTATCATTTAATGGGCCAGCTAACCCCCGATCCATCAAATCCGCATACCCTTTAATCGATGTCAATGGAATCCGTAACTCATGCGTCACATGTGATATAAACTCGCTCCGCGTATGATTAGCCACCTCAATTGCCTCGGCCAACAACGCATTCCCAATCGCCACCCCCGCCCGATCCGCCAACTTTTCCGCAAAACGAATATCCGCTGGCTGGAATAAATCCTTCTCCTTCCCCTCCAATGTCAACATCCCAATCAACTTCCCCTGCCGCCGAATCGGTAACGCCAACTGCGACGCCGCCGCCGTCCCATCAATCGCCTCGGCCGCCCCCACATCATTCGTATGCACCACAGCAACCGTCTTAATCACCTCGGCCAAAATCGGATGATCAGCCCGCACCACCCGCTCCGCCTCATGCGCCTCACCCTGATAAGCCAGTAACCGTAACACCATCATCCCCCCTGCCTCTTCTAACAAGCCAACTGACCCACTATCAGCCCCCGTTAAATCACGCGCCCACGTTAACGCCTTATCCAACGTTGGCTTCAAATCAAGCGATTCATTTAATTCTTGATCAATATGTTGAAAAATAGCTAATTCTTGATGATAACGCTGTAATGTTTGGCGCAATTCTTCGGGCGAAAGATCCGTTAGGTTTAAATCACTCATTTTATTTCTCTCTTGTTACTGATTCTCTTGGTAATACAGGCATAAATCGGTCAAAAAGCATTGGTCACATTTCGGATTACGTGCCGCGCAAATTTCACGGCCGTGGCGAATAATATTCAAATGAAATGGATAATACGTCTCTGGCTCACCAATATCCGCTAATAAATCATGCGCTTTATTAGCGCTCACTTTGGGGCCAATCAGCCCCAACCGCTTCGTCAAACGATGCACATGCGTATCAACAGGGAACGCCGGCTCATTAAAGGCAAACAACATAATAATCGCCGCCGTCTTCGGCCCCACCCCTTTCATCTTCGTTAACCATATCAACGCATCATCTAATGCTAAATCGGCTAAAAAATCTAAACTCAAATCCCCATCATCCCCCCACCCCCGTGGATCATCCGCCACATACTGCAAACAGTTCTGAATCCGTGGCGCCTTCTGATTAGCCAACCCCGCCGAATAAATCGTCTCCCGAATCTCTTTCTCCGGCGCTTCCATCACCTCTTTCCACGTCGCGTAACGCTCCTTCAACGCAAAAAAACCCTTATCCCGATTCGTATCCGAAGTTGCTTGTGATAAAATCGTACTAACCAACTCATCAATAGGCGGCAAATGCTGCCGCCATGTCGGTTGACCATACTCGTCAATCAACCGCTCATGAATCTTTATATAGTGGGCCGGACGGTTTTCAATCATCATTGCTACTTATTATACCTCAAATTTCCCATTCACCAGAAAAGAAATCGTTAAATTTTAGGAACTCAGTTACAATACCGTATGTTATCACAAGCAAAATTCCTCAGCACCCTACCAGAAATCCTCATTCCCCTCTTGCCCAAGCCGTTGCAAACGGTACAAACAAACCAACCTTGGCGCTGGCTTATCCAATTCCATTACGGTGAAAAACGGCTTCACTACGAAGTAAGCTCCGCCAATAAACGGGACGGCTGGGAAATCGGTTTCCACTGTGAAAGCAAAGACAAAGAGCTCAACCGCTACCTCCTCCGGGGCTTCCGCCGCCACCTCTTCGAAATCAAAGACACCCTCGGCCCCACCGTCGAAGCCGAAATGTGGGACCGCGGCTGGACCAAAATCTACGACGTCTTCCCCGATAAAACTACCTCCGAAGCCAACCAACAACTAATCGCCCAACGCCTCGCCGCCATGATCACCCACCTCCAACCCCTCTACGCCCAACTCCGCGGCGACGTCCGCCGCCTCCACCGCTAAATAATCTCAAAAATCACCATCACAACTCACCCTACTCACAAATAACCCAAACACCCCTAACCTTACCTCTAAATCAACAAAAAAATCCCCAAAATCCCCAAAATCCGCGTCAAAAACCACCGAACCTTTCACCTACCCACCATCACCATAGCAAATTCAAGCTTCTTCCCATTACAATCTACTAAACCAATCGCCCCCCCACCATCTCCAAAACCCGATCCGCCCGCGCCAACACCAACGGCCGATGCGTCACCACCAAACAAGTCGGCTGATACCGCTCATCCCGCCACCCCCACAACCGCTCCCACAACAACCGCTCCGTATGCACATCCAACGCACTCGACAAATCATCAAAAACCAACAACTCCGGCCGCCGTACCAACATCCGCGCCGCCGCCAACCGCTGCCTCTGCCCCCCCGACAACCGCACCCCATTCGGCCCAATCATCGTCTCGTACCCAGCCGGCATCTGCCTCAAATCCTCTTCAAACACCGCCGCTTGCACCGCCTTCGCCACCAACCCCTCATCCGCCTCTAACCCCAATAACAAATTATCCACCAAATTCTGGCTAAACAACTGCGGTACTTGCGGCGTATAAGCCGCTCGCGGCGGCACAAAAAACTGTCCCGGCGCCGCCACCCGCGCCCCGTTCCAATAAATCTCCCCCTCGGCCGGCAACAACCCCAACAACGCCTGCAACAACGTCGTCTTCCCCGCCCCAATCCGCCCCGTAATCGCCACCAACTCCCCCCGCTTAATCTCCAAATCAATCCCCTCAATCCCATTTTGACTGTGTGGGTACCGATAACCAAGCCCCCGCACCACCAACCTCTCTAACCGATTATCCCCCCCATAATCCGGCTGAGGAATAGCCGGCAACGTCCGCCGCTTACCCAACATACTATTCGTATACAATGGTGAATGGGCCACAATCTCGGCCGCCTCCACCCCCGGCAAAACATCATCCATCCGCTCAAAAGAGACTTCCACTTGCTTATAAGTCGCCAATAACCCACCCAAAAAACCTAAAAATGTGGTCACAAACTCCAAAAAATAGACAAACAAAGCAAAATCCCCAATCGTCATACTCCCATCTTGCAACGAAGTCGCCGTCACCAACAACATCACCCCCACCCCCAAACTCACAATATTAGTAAAAACCGACCGCAACAAAGCGCTAAACATCGCATCCTGCACCATCGTCTCCCGCCGCGCATCATTCAACACCTCCAAATGGGCCAAAATCGGCTTTTCCGCCCCCGCCACTTTAATCGCTTGAATCGCCGTAAACATCTCCCCCAACAGACCCGTCACCTGCTCCGTCGCTCGCCGCCCCGCTCGCCGATAACGCTTAATTCTCTGCCCCGCATACTGCGCCACCCCTACAATCAATAACAACGGGATAAAAATCAACGCCGTCATCTGCGCATTAACCGTCACCAAAATAATCACCGCCCCCAACGCAAACAAACCCATATCAACCACTTCCGCAAAATGTTGGACCACATCTTCTGCCTGCTGGGCATCATCCCGAAAATAGCTAATCAACTCACCCGGTGAAACCGCCGCCTCTGCTTCCCCCGTCACGCTAATCGGTGCCGCCCCCGGCCACCCCAACAACTGCTTCAACAAATTATGCCGCACCAAACTGCTCATAATAAACCGATGCTGACTCTTCGTCCACCGCCCCGCAAATAAAGCCACCAATCGCGCCAACCCCGCCACCAATAACCACACAATCCACACCCACGGCGACCAATCCAGCTGGCTCTCCCCCGTCAACGTATCGAAAAACCCTTGCAAAATCAGCCCCGGCGCCGCCGGCAAACCCATAATCAACAACCAAAAGAAAATATCAACCAGATGCAATTTTCCCGCATACGTTTGCAACCGCCACAATAAATGTCTCGTATTCACTGTCGATTTTTTCCCGCTCATGCTGTCACCTCCTCGTCCAACGATGCCTGCCCCGCTCCTAAAAAGCCCGCTAATACCGAATCGGGGTTGTCAACCAACTCGGCCCGCACCCCCTCCTCCACAATCTCCCCCTCGGCCAAAATCAAAATCCGATCCACCCGCGATACCGTCGCCAACCGATGAGCAATAATCACCCCCGTCCGCCCCGTCAACAAACGCGTCACCGCCGCTTCCAACAACGCCTCCGTCTCCGGATCCAACCGTGACGACGCCTCATCCAAAATAACCAAACCGGGATCCTTAAGAAACACCCGCGTGAAAGCCAACAATTGCGCTTCGCCGGCCGAGAGGCCGAGGCCATCCGCCCCCAACATCGTATCCAACCCGCGTGGCAATTTCTGGACCCATTCCCACAATTCCAACGCCTTCAACGCTTCCTCTAACCGCCCATCATCAACCGTCTCATCAAAAAACGTTAAGTTCTGCCGCACCGTCCCCTGAAACAACTGCACCTGCTGCGTCACCATCCCCACCCGATTCATCAACTCCGCCATCCCTACCCGCCGAATATCAACCCCACCCAACCGAATCGCCCCCGCCTGCGGATCGTAAAGCCGCGCCAACAGCCGCGCCAAACTTGTCTTACCACTCCCCGTTCGCCCCAAAATCCCTACCGTCTGCCCCGCCGGCAACGTCCACGAGAAATTTGTGAACAACGGCGGGTCATCCTCATAAGCAAAACCGATATCCACCACCTCCACCCCCAACGCCCCTGCCGGTAAATGCGTCTCGTCCGCCACCACCAACGATGATTCATACCCTTGCAACTCACTAATGCGCTGAATCGCCGCCTCCGCCTGCTGTAAAATCTCCAACTCATCCCGAATATCATTGATCGGCTTAATCAACAAATTACTATAATAAAACACCAAAAACACCGTCCCCAAACTCAGCTCCCCCTGCGCCCAAAAATAAGCGGCCAAGGCCAAACTTAACGCATGCCCAGTCGCAAACAGAACAATGCTTGCCCCCCACAACACCGTGCTACTCAACCGTGCCTTATGAAACAATGGCAACCATTTCTGATTAAGCCGATAAAACCGATTTAACACATACGGCACGGCCCCGTTCGCCTGTATGTCGGGCAAACCAGCCAACTGCTCACCAATAAACCCATAAAACTGCGCCGCCATCTCCTCATACCGCTCCCAATAAGGAATCGATAATCCCCGCAAACGGACCAAAATCAATAGTGTAACCACCGTAAAAATCCCCATTCCCACCCCAATACCAACCTCCTCCCACACCAACGCCCCTAAAATCCCCACCAATAATAAACTATTCCCCAAAATCATAATCGTGAAGCGAGAAAAAAAGCGTGATAAATATTGTACATCCCCATCAATCCGCTGAATCAACATACCTGGCGTCATTTTCTTATGAAAACGCATATCTAACTGCAAACAGTGCGCCGCTAAATCAAAACGTAACGCATTCGTCGCCGTCCACGCTACCAACTCCCCCCAATAGGTCGCCGCCACCGTTAAAACTTGTGTGACCAAGGCAATACCCAAAAAAGCACCAGCCGCCCAATAGAGCTGGCCGCTATCAACATCATCACTTAAAGCCATATCAATAAAAAACCGCAATATTTGGGGATTAACAATCTGCAAACAGATACTACTCAAAAGTGCGCCTGTTAATAAAAACAGATCTCTTTTCTGTTGGCGCAAATATCGTGACAGCAATTGCCAAAATGTTGTTATTGTCTTCATATAATGTCTCTACAGTTGGGTATGGCTATGCGAAGTAAAATTCGGTGCCACGAAATCAAAACTTCAACGGGATTTACAACCTAAAATAGGGTATAATCTTTTAGGCCACCACAAATTACTCACTAAAAGTCGTATTATCACCCTCGTATCTGTTTGGGATGAAAAATTATGTCTGATCAAGAACGTTTCACTCTTAATTTACCCGGTTTGCTCGAAGTCCTCGCCGGCAGCCTCTATTCTACCCCGAAAGTAGGCCTGCGTGAACTTATTCAAAATGCCCATGATAGTTGTATTCGCCGCCAAGTCGAAGGAGCCGAGGCCGATTATCAACCGCGGATCCATATCACCAGTAACGCCCACAAACGCACAGTAACCATCACTGATAATGGCCACGGCCTCTCCTCGGCCGACATCCGCACCTATCTCGCCACCATCGGCCGCAGCTACACCCGCCAACTCAAAGAAAACTTAGGCTTTCTCAACCCCGAACAATCTGTGGAACTAATCGGTGAATTTGGCATGGGCTTCCTCAGCGCCTTTCTCATGGCCGATACCGTCACCCTCCACACCAAATCTATCGAACCAGATAGCGATGGCCTCCAATGGCAATCCCAAGGTGGCGAATTTTATGCCGTGACCCCCCGCGACAAAACAACCGCTGGCACCACCGTCACCCTCACCCTTAAACCAACCATCTCATTTGTCTTCGATGAAGATATCCTCATCGAAACCATCCAACAATATGCTGATTTTCTCAAAGTTCCCATCTATGTCAACCACCGCCCATCACCGGTTAATCTTATGGAACCCCCTTGGGAAGCGGCCGATCCGCTCGAAGCCTCTAAAAAATATATCATTCGCGCCTTTGGTGAACACAACCCGCTCTGCATCATCCCCCTCCATGACCAGCTGGTTGACGTGGGCCATGATCAAATCCGTATCCCCCTCCAAGGCTTTCTCTACGTCCCCCCCGCCTCCGTCGCCTCTGTCCGTGAATATGGCGACCTCAAACTTTTTATTCGCCGTATGTTCATCCTCGACCAAGAAAAACGACTACTCCCCCCCTGGGCTCGCTTCGTCCAAGGCGTTCTCGATTGCCCCTACCTCCAACCCACCGCCTCTCGTGAAGGCGTCCACGAAGATAGCACCTTCACCACCGTCCAAAAAGCGCTTGAAATCCAACTCGGCCAAGCCCTCCAAGCCATCGCCACCGATGACCCCGAAACATGGCGCCGCATCGTCGACGGCCACACCGATGTCATCACCGGCTGGGCCGTCCGCGACGACACCTTCTTCGATAAAGTCGCCGACATCGTCACCTTCAAAACCTCACGCGGCTACCTCACCCTCCCCCAATACCTCAAAATAAGCCCCCAAACCTTCTACTTCCTCACCCGCCACCTCGGCGCCCTCCAAGAACAACTCCTCGCCGAAGGGCACGACGCCCCCGTCATCGACGCCCACTGGTTCGCCGTTAAACCGTTCCTCCAAAAATACGCCCTCTGGAAACAAAACATCAACCTCGTCCAGATGGATGGCGAAGTCGAACAACTCCTCCAACCCGTCCCCGCCGACCCCTACCAAACCTTACTCGACTTCTACGAACAACAAGGCATCTACGCCGATATCACCACCTTCCGCCCCCCCGATGTCCCCGCCCTCATGACCTATCCCGAAGATGTCGAATTCCAAATCGAAAGCAAACAAGCTCTGCAAGATGATGATATGCCCGAATTCTTGGCCGATTTCGTCTCCGACTATCTCGACCAACAAGAGACCGCCCCCCAACAATCAATTCAAGGCACCCTCCACCTTAACGCCAACTGCCCCCTCATCCAACAACTCGCCCAAGATAATGGCCCAACTACCCAACGCAACGCCGTCCTCATGCTCATCTACCAAATTGCGCGTCTTTTTTCTGGCCGAGCCATGACTGCCGCCACCGCCACCGATGCCTTTCGCCAAACAGTACAAGCCATGACCACTCTTTACCACCCAGGAGGTAACCAATGAGTGTTTGGACTTGGGTATTAAACTACCGTACACAAGCAATTTTAGAGCAAGACAAAGCCAAATGGAATCTCTTCCAACTAGCCGCGCTCGATGCTTTAGATGAAAAAAAGACAAATCCAGAGCAAGCGATTGCTATGCTTGAACAAGCCCGTTCTATGGCCGAGGAGATGAATGAGTCCTGGTGGGTCCTCTTCTGCGACCATTGGATCATTCAAACCCGCCTCCACTCCCAACGCGACTACCGCACCGCCCAAAAATTGGCCATCCAAGCCGCTGTCGAAACCCGCAAACCAGAATACGCCAA
This sequence comes from Anaerolineae bacterium, assembly GCA_035459145.1. Taxonomy (GTDB): domain Bacteria; phylum Chloroflexota; class Anaerolineae; order Promineifilales; family Promineifilaceae; genus DATHYN01. Next base: position 64,607 of record DATHYN010000456.1, read on the forward strand.
CTTCCCCCAGCGCATCTGCCTCCACGAAGACCTCCTCGCCACCTACATCCACACCGACCCCCAGGGCTACACCCCCATGATCCACAAAGCGTTCGACTACATGAAACAAGAAATCACCCCCAGCGTCGAATGCTACCTCTGCTTCCACGGCCTCCAAATCAGCTTCGCCCTCCGCCAAGAAAACTGGCTCCTCGCCCAACAACACGCCAACCGCCTCCTCGCCATCTGCGAGACAAACCCCAGCGCCGGCCCCTACCATGCCTGTAGCGCCTACGCCGACCTCTGTGAAATCAACTACCGCCTCGGCCACCTCGACCAAATCCCCCCCCTCACCACAATCGGCATCGAACAAGCCCGCAAACTCGACCGCGACGAACTCCTCCTCCTCTTCAACCTCTGGCAAGCCGTCGCCGACCGCCACGCCGGCAACGAAACCTCCGCCACCAACCATTACACCCAAGCCCAACACCAACAAGAACGCCTCACCGGCATGCTCCCCAGCGGCAGTTACTACTTCGCCGCCCAAGCCTACCACGAACTCGGCCAAGAATGGGCCGCCGCTCTCACCCTCCGCCAACAACAATACGCCGAAATCAAAGGCAAAGGACAAACCATCGTCGAATACAAATGCGCCCGCGCCCAATACCACCTCCTCCAAAAACTCGGCCAACCCACCACCGACATCCTCACCGAGATCCAAACCATCGCCAACCGCTTCAAAGACCCCACCCCCTACCTCGCCTTCCTCAACGAAAATTAAAAAGAGTACACCATCTACCAACTCACCTCCCTCATCCTCTCCCCCGCCACAACCTATTAACCTAAATTCGACAATTCCCCCTCTCTTCCCAACATTATTCTCACCCTAGAAACGCCCTTTTCGACCGGAGTTTGCCCGTTTTTCATTACTAATACGTTCCAAATCAGACAAAGGGCACACGAAAACGCCCTTTTCGACCGGAGTTTGCCCGTTTTTCATTACTAATACGTTCCAAATCAGACAAAGGGCAAACGAAGTGGAGAAATCTAAGAGTATTCAATTGCCCTATTGATATATACGACATACTGCTACAATCTTAAACTCTTTGCTATAATCTCTACTCATCATTCTCTCCTTGTTTAGTCATGTCCACTAAACCAGTGAGAGATCATTATATAGCAGGGCATACACAAGCTCATTCTAAACCCCTGCCCTATAAAAGGTAAATTTATTCTATGAACAAACCAGAAAACATGTCCGCTTTCAGCCATCACTTCTTCTCACTGCTTTTCGTACTCACCATCGTACTCATTCTTGCCGCCTGCGGTGGCGAGCCCCAAACGCTTGAAGTCACCCGTGTTGTCACTCAAGAAGTACAAGTTACTGTTGAAGTCGTGCAACTCGCTACTGTCGAAGTCGAAGTCGAAGTCGAAGTTACCCGTCTCGTCGAAGTTCCCGCTACTCCCACAACTATTCCCACGTCCACTCCTCTGCCCGAACCCACCGCCACCACCCCGGCTGAACCTACCGCCACCAATACCAATACCCCAGAACCTGTTACCAATAATGTCTATACCGTCGTCTCTGGTGATACCCTCAGCCTCATTTCCAGCCGTACCGGCGTTTCTGTCGCCAACATCACCGCCGCCAATAACCTCACCACCCAATCCCTCTTAAGCGTTGGTCAAGAACTTATTATCCCTAACTGGGATGGCTCCTTAGCCCCAATCCCCACTGCCCCCCCCATCACCCCCGTTCCCACCAATCCAGCCACCCCCGTTGACCCCTCCTCTCTAACCAATCTCTTCCCCAACCCCTCTTTCGAAGCAGATTGGTACTACTTTAACGGCGTTAGTGAATGGCAAATTCCAGTTGGCTGGCTAATGTCCGCCGATGAAGGACCCAACCCCTTCACCGACGATCCCAACGACACTTTCTTCCGCCCCGAAATCCGCGTTGTTCCCAGCTATGACTTAGCCGCTGGCGAACAAAGTAGCTTCATTTTTGATGGTAACAAAACCATTAAAGCATTCAAAGGCTACGCCCCCACCAGCTTTGCCATTTTCACCGATATTGACTTGCAACCAGGTACCTACCAATTCACCGCCCGCTACTTCCCCGATATAGTCGCTGGCTACGAAAATAACCGAAAAATCTGGGCTGCCGTTCCCTTCGCAGCTGAAGTCCGTGTCATCCAAAATAATGGTGGCACCGACTGGTTTCAACCTGCTATCGGCCAACAAAACAGCTACGTTTATGAATTTACCCTCACCCAACCCGGCACCGTTCGCCTCGGCATGGCCTTCCGCAACCGCTTCCCCATGAACAACAACGGCTGGTTCATTGACCATTGGTCTTTGGTTAAACGCCAATAATCAACTGATTGGGTCTTTGGATGAGCGGGGAATCAGTATGCGACTTCATTTATATCGCACACGGATTCCCCGCTCACCCAGCAAGTATTCATACCACACGACACGGTTTAAAATCGGGGTATCCCGAATTTTAGCCTAAATAAATTTAATACGTACTTCATCAACATCTCTTTGATCAAAAAATGTCAATGTATTAATAAGTCCCTTAACATCAGCTATTATATCTTCGAAATCATACAACTCAGGTTGTTCAAGGTTCGCTTGCATAATTATTTTTAATAATTGATTAGTTGCCCATAATAGTTTCTTTAAATCAACCCATCGTTCATTTATTTGTAGAAGCGTTTTTGAGAAATCTTCTCTGGACACAACAAGAGACGGATTACGATGCAAGAAAAAGTCATATTCATCTTCCTCATAATCCCAGTCACCAACATAATAACTATTTATAAAAACTTGTAACAATTCACAAATTGGCATTGATGTATTTTTTTCTAATTGCGAAAATGCTCGAGCCATATTACCCTTGGAATTTAGTTGTTTGCTACAATATTCTTCGATTCCTTCGATGAAGTATAGCAAACTCTTGCCTGCAATTGTGCCATCAGGGCGAATAACCATTAATGATTCTTTATATTCTGTCTCAATTTTTGCATAAAAACTCAATTTAATATTTCCTTGCATCTTTAATGTACCTACCTGAAATAGTACATCCAAAGCCAGCAACTAAATTTTCTAACCTATATGATGGCCTTTGTTCTGATATAACATTTTCTATACGCCTTTCACTAACTATAACGCTGGCAATTAAGGTAGCAAACCCTTTGTGTGACTTATAAATATCTAGAAGCTTTAGATATAGCTTGTATAAAATCTGCCTTGACTAAATCACTATCTGTTTGGGCAAGATCAGTTAGAAAGGTATCATGAGGGTATCCCATATCTGAATCTTCTAATAATATAGCGAGACTTTGTTTAGAAACTCTATGGGTTAACTCATTAAAACTTATAAGATCATTTGCGCAATCAGGTTTATTTTGGCGAATCTCCGGGTAAGTACCGCGTGCAAACATGCTAATATAAAAACAAAGGGTCATCAAAAATTTTATTCTATCATCGTTTTTTGCAAAAAAGTATTTTTTTTGAAAGCGTTCTATATCCTGTTGAAAAGTCAAGAGTATCTCCTTCTAACATAAATTATCTATATTCAGTTAAATATGCCGACATAGCTCCGAGAGGGGGCATTGGAAACACAGATTATGCTGTGCGTCGGTGTCCTACTCTACTCTCGAATATGGGTCTTCTTCGTAGAGAATAGCGCCGTTGCCCCCGTAATCATGCACATAAATGGTGGTAGTCACAATTAGTTTGCACAACGAAAACCAATTGCCCAATCATAAGCATCTGGTATAGCACCACCGCGAATTGTTGCTCTTGATGTATAAGAATTAGATAGAAATGAACCACCACGAATCACCTTATACTCTTGAGAATCCTCATTAAACCAACTACTAGTCCATTCTTCGACATTGCCAGCCATATCTAAAACGCCATAAGGGCTAGCGCCACTCAAATAGCTACCAACAGATTCTACACCATTACCTTTACAATCGTGGAGTCCACAACTCAAGTTTTCACCATCAAATGTATTGCCCCACGGCCACATTAAACCACCTTCTCCCCGAGCCGCTTTTTCCCATTCCACTTCTGTTGGTAAACGCCCACCACTCCATTCACAATAAGCACGTGCACCATACCAATTAACCTCTATTACAGGATGCTGTTTTACACGTTCTTCAGCTATAAAAATGCCTTGCTCATTTTTATAAACATATAAACTCACTAATCCTTGCGGTCTTAGCCAAGTCAAGCCATTTTCTTCTTGTGTATCCATCATATTCAAAAATGAGGCAAAAGCTTCATTGGTAACTTCTGTTTGATCCATCCAAAAAACCGTCAACATAGGTTTCTTGGGGTTCATCATCGCCAAATATAAACACGCCTGATGGTACCCAAACACGAGTCACATAATTACCATCAGGTAACAAAAACAAACGTTTTTCACCCGGATATGGTTCCCCACTTTTAATTATTACCCAAATCAGTACACATAAAACAATAACCCCTAAAAGCACTATAAAATATTTTTTGGCATTCATTAATAATGTTCCTTACCAATACAAATTCAAGTCTTAGGTAATACATTAAGTTATCTTTTACATGACAATCCAAATAGCTTTTCCCATTTGGGCTAAATTTCACAGTCCTTTTGGCAGGCGCACTTGGGTCATCATCTACACGGCATAAATCACCTCTCCCAACGTTACCTGCTCGATTACTTTCATATCCACGCATATATGATTGGAAACACAGGTTATGCTACACACTGGACACTGGTGTTCTAATCTACTTATGGAGCTGAATGCCCCCACTATTCCAAGACAGGGAATTGCTGTGAACGGTAATGTTTGCCACTACAACATTGTTAATTTATTGCGAAACAGGTGTTACCGTTAAATTTGTCTCTTGTCGGATTTTATTTAAATAATAACCATATGGTTGGTAGCCCTCCCATAATGTCCAATAAGGTGTATTAAGATAGTGGCTTAAGTCATCATCAAAAGATATTGAATCTATAATTGTATCAGCTGTTACTGTTGTTTCTAACAATACTGAAAAGGTTTCACTAGTTGCTATCATAATGTTCTGGTTAGGGTATATAAAATAAAAGTAAACTATCCCATGGTCGAACTCAACATTAACAAGTGGCGATTCACCATATGTTATAAAAATATCATTTAATGTTATAGGCATACCTCTAACAGAAATAGCCGTTATATTATGTGGTGTTTGATCAAAGAAAACAAGCGCTCCCGAATGTTCATAATTAAAATGCAAGATGTAAAATGGGTTGCCACGCTGATCCAAATCAAACTTAGTAATAATATCTTGTTCCTGCAACTGTTCAAATGCCCTAATCATTTCATCTTTATTTAAATCAACAGATACAAGCGCGGGCAAACAAGGATAGTCGCACTCGTCTTGCAATACCCATTCCTTAAGTTCAATTAACTTAGGTGACCAAACAATTGTAGGTGTCATAACAGTTTCATTTATAGGTTCAACTGATGGGATAATTGATGTGGGTTCTACCAATATTGACGCCTGCTCTTTCTGTTTGCAGCCCACAACTAACAATAAAAAAAAACAGTAGTATCAAAAACAATATAGTCCGAAAAAATTGTGTATAGCAAAACTTCATTTTATTACTAATCCTTATATTGAATGACACATTAAGGCGTAATTGAGTAGTGCAGTCTCAGGCGTTATTTGACAAATAGAATAGTATAATCATCATTCCTTAGGATTAGCACGAGAATCGGTTTCAAGTTTACCTATCAAAATTTTTCTCCATGCACTCATCATTTGCAATGAGTAGTTTAACTTTTGTACTATTTCTTCTATACGCTTATCCAAGTCGTTACTTACCAAATCGACTTCATTTTGGGATATAACATTTTTTAATATAACTAATAAACCATGAAGAGCAATGTTTTCTTCCTGTAACTCATGTATAAATCTTACTTGGTCATTTAAGCTAGCTATTTTAGCTAATTCTATCTGTTCAATATCATAATTTAATAACCAATTAAGGTACCATGGAGAATCCCCATAAGGAGTTAACTCTGTTTTTAATTCATCAATTAATTCATCAATTATTGGCAAGAATTCATGTGGTAACAATTGTTGGATAGCTGATAATTCATCAAGCCCACTCAAAATATTTGCTGTCTTATCAGAAATCAAGTTCTGATTTTGTAAGGGTTTATAAGTATTAGGTCTTCCAACAGTCCCATTTGCAAAACGTGGGGGAAGTGTACCTTCTTTTATAGCTAACAGGGTTCCTAACCCTAAGCATAAAACAAAGGCTTCTATACCCTCTTTATCAACAGTTAGTTGAACAACTTCATTAACATTATTCATTTATTCTTTCCTTATTTAAGTTCAATAATACTTAGTGCTCTGTGAGGAGGAGGGTCTGGTGGGGTTAGTAATGTGGCGGATACAGCCGTAAAACTTATACAATGTTTAGTGGCGTAAAAATTCATCCATCTTCCACCTTACCGCCTCTCATCACCCATCAACTTCTCTAAATGCTCATCATCCACTCGGCGCATCCCCTGCACCACCCGCCGCCTCGGCCACAACCAAACCCCACTCACCAACCCCACCAACTGCCCCTTCAACCGCGCCCGCGCCGCCTTCCCCCGCCACGCCCCCAACGCCTCCCGCGCCAACCGCCACTGCGCCCCCACCACCAACCGCCAATGCTTACGCCATAAACTCCCCGGATAATTCTTCCACAACACATACAACGAATTCCGCCCATCATAATAACTACTCAACGACCCATCCCCCCCCGATGCCTTCAACTTATGATACACTACCGCCGTCGGCACATACCGTACCCGCCACCCCGCTAACTGCGCCCGCCACGACAAATCCACATCCTCACACGAAAAGAAAAACGCATCATCCAAAAAACCAATCTCCGCCACCATCTCCCGCCGATACCCCGCCGCCCCCGCACACGCCCCAAATACATCCTCCGCCTCATCATACTGCCCCTCATCCCGCTGCCACACCCCCCGATTCCCCGGAATCCCATCCAAACCAACATAATCCCCCGCCGTATGAAAATGCTCCCGCCTATCAAACAACAAAATCTTACACGCCACCACCCCAATCCCCTCATCCGCATCAAACGCCGCCACCATCTCCCCCAACCAATCCGACGCCACCTCCGTATCATTATTCAACAACACAATCAGCTCCCCCCGCGCCGCCTCATAACCCGCATTACACGCCCCCGTAAAACCCAAATTCGCCCCCAACTCCACCAACCGCACCTCCGGAAATTCCGCCCGCACATACGCCTGCGACCCATCCTCCGACCCATTATCTGCCAAAATCACCTCAAAATCACGAAACGTCTGCCGCCGCAACGCCGTCAAACAAACATCCAGATGATGACGGCCGTTCCAATGCGGAATAACCACCGATACCCTTACCCCGCTCATGCTCCCTCCTCGGCCATATACGCCGCCAACGCCTCCTCCCACGGCCGCAACCGCACCCCAATCGCCCCCCCCGCCACATTCTTCAACCCCCCAAACCGAGGCGGCGTCGACGCCCGCTTAAACTCACTCCCCAAAATCGGTTCATTCACCACCTCCGCCAACCCCGCCAACCGTAAAATCTCATTGGCAAACGCCCACCGCGAACACGCCCCCTCATTCACCAAATGATACGTCCCATACTGCTTCGTCACCATCAACTCCCCGATAGCAACCGCCAAATCCATCACACTCGTCGGATTCCCAATCTCATCCGTCACCACCCGCACCACCCCCGTCTCCCGCGCCCGCCGCAAAATCGCATGAATAAAATTCCGCCCCCCCGGCGCATACAACCACGCCGTCCGTACAATATAAGACCGCCGCCACGCCTGACGCACCGCCGCCTCCCCCGCCGCCTTCGACCGACCATAACCATTAATCGGTGACAACGGCATCCACTCCTCATACCCCCCCCGTTCCGTCCCCCCAAACACTTCATTCGTGCTCACATGCACCAAATCCGCCCCCACTTCAGCACAAGCCAGCGCCACATTTTGCGCCCCCAACCCATTCACCCGATACGCCTTCTCCGGCTCCTTCGCGCACCCATCCACATTCGTATACGCCGCACAATTAATAACCACATCCGGCTTAAAATCTTGAATCGCCGCCCGCACCGCACCCCCCTCGGCCACATCCACCTCCGCCCGCCCACTACCCCCCACCTCATACGCCCCCAAAACCCCCACCAACGCCCGACCTAACTGCCCACCCATCCCTGTAATATACACACGCATCCTAATTACCTCCAAATTATACATTGTACCGTGATTTTCTATTTACTAAAGGTCAACTCAGTAAAAACACCTTGACCCAATCGCCCGCCTGCCAACCAAACACCCACCCCTCATTTCACCAACACAAAAAAATCTGTCAAATCCCCAAAATCCGCGTCAAAATCCACCAAACCTAACACAAACCAACCCCCAACTCATCGCATTTGGCCGTATACATACAACACACACCCAAAGCAACAAATTATACCAGAAACCCCCACCAACTAAGAATTCAATCAAAAACTACACGATTCAATCAATCCATGCTATCATCCCCCCCATTGATTAAATATTTCTAACAATCTACCACCCCCTCTCCACTTCTATTAGAAATCAAACAAAAATCGTTTAAAATAGTAGATGGTTCAGAATCATTAACAACCCAGTTGACCACACACATCATCCCCACCCTCGTCATTTCGAGCGCAGTTCAAACCGTTCCACACCTGACAAACCATACTCTCAAAACAAGGTTTGAACGAAGTCGAGAAATCTACCAATATGTCACCTATGTCAAGCTTGACCAAGGCAAACACCATCTTTTATCTGATGTACCAATTTAATTCCGAACCATTTCAAAATAATACTAAACCATAAATCAACCAAAGCAAAAGGAACAATAATGATTATCAAACAAGCCTTAATCGACCCCCTCAACGCCCAAATCGTCAGCGAATTCACTGCCTCGGCCCAATACACCGCCATCGCCGTCTACTTCGACGAAGAAGGCCTCCCCGAACTCGCCGACTTCTTCTACCGCCAATCCGATGAAGAACGAGAACACGCCATGAAATTCGTCCACTTCATGCTCGAAACCGGCGCCAAACCCATCATCCCCGGCGTCCCCGACCTCCGCAACGATTTCGAAAACGCCAGCGATGCTGTCGCCTTCGCCCGTGACCAAGAACTCAAAGTCACCGACCAAATCAACAACCTCGCCACCCTCGCCACCCAAAACAACGACCACACCACCAACAACTTCCTCCAATGGTTCGTTGATGAACAAGTCGAAGAAGTCGACACCATGAACAGCCTCCTCCAAACCATTAAACACGCCGGCTCCTCCCTCCTCCTCGTCGAAGATTTCGTCCGCCGCAACCTCTCCGCCTCCGCCATGGCCGCCCGCGAAGCTGGCGAATAAAACCACGACAACCAAGTCGCTTTCAAGGATACTGTCATTTTTCACAAAATCCCCTCCCTAGCCCCCTTCAAGGGGGCGCCCCATTTAGCCCGATGCGTTCACGCTCGGGCGGGGACACCCTTGAACAAGCCTCCTCATTTCACCACCCCCTATCCAAAAAACGACACCACCTTCGAAAGAGCGCCCACTTCAGCCCGATACGTTCATGCTCGGCCTGAGCCACCCTTAAACAAGCCTCCTCATTTCACCACCCCCCATACAAAAAAACAACACCACCTTCGAAAGAGCACTACATCTAACCCGATGCGCTCACACTTGAACAAGCCAACCCTAACCACCAAAACAACAGCCCCCTTCAGGGGGCGCCAACCCTAGCGCGGGCCTTCAGACCCGCACGGAAACACCCAACCATGCCCCTCTCCCTCCATAACAAAGTCACCATCATCACCGGCGCCAGCAGTGGTATCGGCCAAGCCACCGCCATCACCTACGCCCGCCACGGCGCCAAAGTCGTCCTCGCCGCCCGCCGCCAAGACCGCCTCAACCAACTCCGTGACCACATCCACCAATTCAACCCCCACTGCTGGGCCATCCCCACCGATATCACCAACCCATCAGCCATCACCAACCTCTTCACCCAAACCGAGCAAGAAGTCGGCCCCCTCGACATCCTCATCAACAACGCCGGTACCGGCCTCGCCGCCGACCTCATCGACATCGACTACGACGCTTGGCAACAACTTCTTGATACCAACATCACCAGTGTCTACCTCTGTAGCCAACACGCCACCAAAAACTTCATCCACCACCGCCGCCACGGCCACATCATCACCGTCTCTTCCATCGCCGGCCGCTTCGGCGCCCCCGGCTTCGCCGCCTACTCCGCCTCCAAACACGGCGTCACCGGCTTCAACAAAGCCCTCAAATGGGAACTCCGCCGCCACAACATCAAAGTCTCCACCATCCACCCTTTCCGTGTTAATACTGAATTTTTCCTCGATTACGATGAACAACCCCACCACCGCCACCTCCTCTCCTCCCAAGATATCGCCGATATCCTCCTCGCCCTCGGCCGCCGCTCCACCCCCCAACTCCTCTACTACCTCAGCCGCAACTTCGGCAAACGCATCACCTCCCTCATCGCTTACTTAATAGGACGATAACCATGGAACAAGCCATCCGCGACCGTTTCAACGATAACATCCTCGCCGCCACCGCCCACCGCTACAATCTCCAACCCACCGACCTCGAATTCCACGGCGGCTTCGAAAGCTTCATCTACACCTTTACCCAAAACAACAAACCCTACATCCTCCGCCTTACCCACAGCCGTCGCCGCACCCCCAACCTCATCCACGCCGAAATCGACTGGCTCCACTACCTCGCCCAAAATGGCGCCGCCGTCGCCGCCCCCTACCCCTCGGCTCACAACAACCTCGTCGAACAAATCCCCGATGACCACGATGGCCACTTCCTCGCCACCGCCTTCGACCGCGCCCCCGGCACCCACGCCACCGGCGATAAACGCACCCCCCAACTCATCCACGACTGGGGCGCCGCCCTCGGCCAAATGCACCACCTCGCCCAAAACTACACCCCCACCAACCCCCACTGGCAACGCCCCCACTGGGACAGCCCCGACATCTTCGACCTCAATGCCCTCATCCCCCCCGCAGACACCCGCATCCTCGACCACGCCCACCAACTAATCAACCAACTCCAACAACTCCCCCGCTCCCCCCAAACCTACGGCCTCGTCCACCAAGACGCCCACGCCGGCAACTTTTTCGTCACCGATGACGGTAAACTCACCTTCTTCGATTTCGATGACAGCGCCTACACCTGGTTCGCCAACGATATCGCCATCGTCCTCTTCTATGCCGCCTCCAGCCCGATGGTCAAACCTCAACAAATGATACCTGACTTTATGCACACCTTCATGACCGGCTACCACACCCAACACCAACTCCCCGCCGATTGGTGGCAACCCATCCCTCAATTTCTCAAACTACGTGAAATCCTATTGTACGCCGTCATCAACCGCAGTTTCACCCCCGATAACATGCCCGGCTGGCCCAAATGGTTCATGAAAAAACGCCGTCAACGCCTAGAAAACAACACCCCCTACTTCGACATCGACTTCTCTTTCCTACAGTAACTAACCTGAGTTCAACAATTCACCCCCTCCTCCCAACGTCATTTCGAACCCAGTTCAATCCGCCCCTCCCCCGACAAGCCTCACCCATAAATCAAGTCCTGAGTTCGACAATTCAATTCATCCCCTCCTCCCAACGTCATTTCGAGCGTAGTTCAATCCGCCCCACCCTTGACAAGCCTCACCTCTAAATCAAGGATTGAACGAAGTCGAGAAATCTACCCTAACAACACATTAACCAACTCATCCACAGGTTTAATTCATTATCAAACTCAGTTTACAATACCCCCTACAACCGATCCAACACCCACCGCCCCGTCGCCAAATCCGCCACCGCCGCCGCCAACTCCGCCCCCGTCTGATACCGTTCCGCTACATCTTTCGCCAACGCCTTTTCAATAATATCCTGACAAGCCGCCGGCACCCGCCGCTGATAAGACCGAATCGACGGAATCTCCCCCTCAACATGCAACTGCAACACATCCACCACCGTCGTCGCATAAAAAGGCAACTTGCCCGTCAACACCTCAAATAACAACACCCCCAACGCATAGATATCATCTTGTGGCTTAGGTGTTGCCGCCTCCCCTGATAACACATAAGCCGCCTGCTGTGGACTCATATAAGCCGGCGTTCCTCCTATCGGCTCATCCTCACTCCCCACTGCGCCCGTTAACCACGCCGTCCCAAAATCAGCCAAATACGCCTCACCCTCATCATCAAATAAAATATTACCCGGCTTCACATCTAAATGAACCACCCCATGCTCATGCGCCGCGTCTAACGCCGCCGCAATCCGCGCCACAATCGGCCGCGCCTTCGCCAATGACCACGGCCGCTTCCCCCGCTTATCCCGCAACGTCCCCCCACTCAAATAACGCATCACCAAATAAGGCTGACCACCATGTTGCCCATAATCATACAACGGCACAATCGCCTCATGCCGCAAATTAGCCACCACCTCGGCCTCATGCTGAAACCGCTCATGAAACTGTGGTGACGACACAAACTGCGGCGGCAATACCTTGATCGCCACCATGCGCCGCACCTCCGGATCATACGCCTGATACACCTTTCCCATCCCCCCCTCACCAATCAACCCCTGCACCACATACCGACCAATATGACCTTCATCCACCACCTCGGCCTCATTCACCACCTCACTCGCCACCACCTCCGCCGGCACCAACCGCTCCGGCAATCGCTCCACCACCCGCTGCATATACCACCGCCCCGCCCAAATATCACGCAACGCCTGCACAAAATCCCGCGCCGTCGGATACCGATCAATCGGCTCCTTAGCCAACACACGCGCAAACACCTCCGCCAACGTCGCCGGCAAACTCTCTTTATACCCCGTAATCAACGGTACCGGCACCGACATATGCGCCTGTGCCGTCGCCACCGTCGTCGGCCCCATAAACGGCCACTCCCCCGTCAAAATCATAAACGCCAACACCCCCAACGAATAAATATCACTCGGCCGTGTCGCCTCCCCCCCAATCACCTGCTCCGGACTCAAACAGACCGCTTGCATCAACGACAAACCCGTAATACTAGGCAAACCCACCCCAAACCCCGAAATATACGCTTGATCCGCCTCATCAAATAACACATTGTCCGCATTCAACGTCCCATGCACAACCCCATGCCCATGCGCTTCGTCCAACGCATCAGCCAAACGCTGCAATAAAGGCAATGCCTCCTTCAATGACACCCCCCCTTCTACAAACCGATCACGCAATACCCCACCCGCCATAAACGGCATAACCACATAAGGAGCCCCCTCATGCACCCCCAAATCATACACATCAACCACTGCCGGATGACGCAACGTCGCTAACTGCTCATTCTCCCGCCGAAACTGCGCTTTCTGCACCACCGTCGCCTCACGCAATAACTTAATCGCCACCTCCCGATTCAACTGCGGATCACGCGCCCGAATCATCATCCCACCTCCCCGCTCCCCTAACTCCCCGACAATCTCATACCGACCAATTCGCGGCACCAACGGCGGCACCTCCGTCGCTGGCCCAACATAAGGTGCTTTATTTCCCCAACCCCCATACCATACCCCTCCCCGATAACGCCACCACGGAAAAACAAACCGCATCAACGATTGCGTCCCCGCAAAAGCTAGCAACCAAACCAGACCGTAATGCCCCGCAAACTGATACCAAGTCAACTCACCCACACCAGGCAACCCAACCAGTTGTAGCCCACTCCCCAAAACAACCCCTTCCACAACCCCTTCCCCCACCTGAAATACCGGCGGCCAATCCCGATTCCAACGCCAACTTTGCAAATAACTATACAAACCATCCCACGCCACGCCCAAACCCAGCACATACCCCAACACGATAAACGGCGTCCATGGATCACCACCATTCGCTTGCCGCCACCAACTAAAAGGCAAACTAACGAAGACACCAACTGTCAACAATAAAAACAACCGCGTTTGCCACCGTCCACGCCAAACCGGAGTCATGGAGCCACCCCCTGCCACCAACGCCACCATTGCTGGGCCGAGCGCCACGGCCGCAACCGCCGTACACTCGGCGCCCCCACCGCCGCCAACGAATCCGCCGCCCGCAACGCCCCATACTGTAATCCCAAAAAGCTATCCACCGGCGCAAACGGCCCCCCAAACGTCATCGCCCCCGTCACATACAGCCGCCCCACCCGTTCACCCACCCGATTTTGCATCCCCGGCACTTCAAAATCAGGCTGAACCCACAAACGCCCTTTGCTATTACGCCGCAACCCATAAATATCTAGCAAATCTTTCATCACCGGATGACTATCAATCCGTGCATGCAAACCAGTCGCATCAATCACAAAATCCGCCTCTAAGGCGATGACTTCGTCACCCGCATAAGGCTTAACCTTCGTCACCACCTTATCCGCCACCGCTACCACTTCAGTCACAATCCCAAAATATTGCTCATACCAACCAGAAACTTGCCCCTCTTCCACAAGCGCTAACCAATCTGGCCTGGCCGCCGTTGTCGTCCCCCCCCACTCATTCAATAACCGCTCCCGCTCTTCATCATCCCCTTCCTCCAACAATTGCCGGTAGTGACCACCAAAACAATCCTTCGGCCAATCATACAGCTGTAACTCCCAATGATGGGCCACCATCCGCTTCGTGCGCCCATAGCTCTGCCCCTCCTCCTTCGGCGTCCGATGCAAATGCAATACTTTAATCTCAGCCCCCTCACTCCGCAACTCATGCAAATTCTGCAAAATACGCGAGGCCACAATTCCCCGCCCGCGCAACACCACCACCCCACCCTCGGCCCGCAACTGCTCATACACCTGCTCATGCCCCTCATACGCATTCACTACCTGCCGCGTATCCCCCGTCCGTGCCCGATACGTCTGCAAATCACGCAAAAACTGTAATCCCGGATAACCAAAAGCGATATGCACATAATCAGCCACCAAAAACCGATATCCCAAATCATCTTCTGTTCCCTCCCCAATATAAGCGATCACATAACGTCCATCCGCCAACTTCCGCACCCCCTTCACCCGCCCATACTGCCACATCTCATCCCAACCAATCCGTTCCATCTCCGCTTCAATCGAGGCATAAACCATATCCGCCCGCGGCGTGTACACGTTCGTCAATACCGGCTCCGTGAAAATACGCCAGCCTAAGCCCAACGCCTCACGCCACGCTCCCGCCCGCAACGCCTCCCCCGCCTCACGCACCGCATACCCCGGCCACCCCCAAATATTATCCATCGTCGACCCTGAATCACTCCGCAACCGCTCATGATCCGGAATCCGCGAATGACGTGCCAACTCCTGATAGCGCGAATGTGGCCTTTTCTTTAATCCCAATACCCGTAACTGACTCGTCGCCACCCCCTGAATACGTAACACATCAGCCCACGCAAAACTGCCCAAACCACCCCCTAAACTCACATACGTCGTCGTTTCGATAGCAATCCCCACCACCTCTAAATCCCGATAATGGATCACCGCTTCATTAAATAACGGTGGCGGAAAGGGCATCAGCGCCGGCGCCTGTGTCAAATAGACGGTTGCTGGCTCTAATTCATCTGTCTGCTCGTTAAACAAATAGCCCGCTTCTGTATGTGAAAACAGGACCGTTTCCCCATTATCAGCCTCACCCTCGGCCCCAAACAAATGCGTCGGCATATCCTCCGGCGGCAACAACATCTGACTCGTCGATAATGTCCGCGCTTGCTCAAATACAATCGTGCTCTGCTCCGCCCCCAACGCTTGCTGACCCAAATCAACCACACTACTCAAAACTTGAACCACAAAATCAAACGGCCCCAAACGTAAATAATCACCATCTTTTAATGGTGCCACTAACTGCAATATCCCATTAACCCGTACCCCGGCTTCCCCCAACGCTTCAACATAAACCTGCTCATCACGCCAAACCAACTGCGCCGCCCGCGACGATACACGCTCACTTTTCAAAACGAGATCGTTCTCCGCCACCCGCCCCAATGTGGCCGGCAAAGGCACAATCGCTGTCTGGCTATCGCCACTACCCGGATCAACCCATGACAACTGTACCCTTTTACCCATTTACATCCACTCCTATACTAAACGACCACACCACGGACAATAATCATGCCGCTCACCCACTAACCGCTCACACCCCGCACATTGCCGCGCCCCCTCATCACCCGCATCCGCTAAATCTTCTCCCACTTGCACCCCCACCTGCCCTAACTGCAACCGATCTCCTACGCGCAATGTAATCATTTGCAATTTGCGTAACGGCCGTTTATTCACCCACACCGGATTTTTCTCCTGCAAATTCAATAACTTCAGCTCATCCCCCACAATCAACTCCGCCTGACGCCGTGATACCGTCCCATCTTCAATCCGCAAATCACAATCCACACTCCGTCCCACCACCAACTTGGTACCATCACCCCCTAACACATCATATGTGTACTCAACCCCATCTAATTCCCATGATAATTGCCATGATACATCCATAATCACATTATACCCGCCACCGCTCACCATCGCCACCATTATCTACAGTTTGTCCCTTTTTATGGTAAAATAACCTAAGTTCGACAATTCACAATGCCCTTCCAAACATCATTTCGAGTGGAATTTTACCCGCCCTCACCATTTGGAACCTATCAATCGCCAAAGGGTAATATGAAATCGAGAAATCCGTCCTAACAATACCCTTACTCACTTTGGTTCATAAGTTATGCCTACCTCTTCCGCACAAACAACCACATCACACTCTCCACAAAGCCCCCCAAAAAAACCGAAGCCCTTTTTAAAATGGGTCGGCGGCAAACGCCAATTAATTCCGCAAATAGAGACCCTTCTCCCACCAAAACTAAAAAACGGTTCGATAAAACGCTTTGTAGAACCATTTGTCGGTGGTGGCGCTCTCTTCTTTCATTTAAATCAAACAACCAATATCCATCAGTTTATCTTATGTGACCGCAATCAAGATATTATCTTAACCTATCAAATTGTAAAAGAAAATGTCCATCAATTAATCGATTTTCTCGCCGACATACAACAAAACTATTACCAACTTAACGAACAACAACGCAAAAATTTCTTCTATGAAACACGTCGCCAATTCAACCAAACCAAACAAACAATTACCGCTTTAACCACAAACAAAACAACCACTTTAAATACCGCACGGCTTATTTTTCTAAACCGTACCTGTTTTAATGGTCTTTATCGTGTCAATGCCAAAGGGGGCTTTAACGTCCCTTTTGGCCGTTACAAAAAACCAAAAATCTGTGATCAAGACAATTTGCTTGCCGTTTCCCGCGCGCTCGCATCAGCCAAAATTTTGCATGGCGATTACACCCTTTGCCAAGACTTTATCGGCAAACAAACGTTTGTCTACTTCGATCCTCCCTATCGTCCCCTAAACAAAACATCAAACTTCAACACTTATGCTAAAAAAGGGTTTGATGACAATGAACAAATCCGTTTAGCCACATTTTTTAGAAATATGGCTAAAACAAATGCCAAATTAATGCTAAGCAACTCCGATCCCCACAATATAAATCCCGATGATAATTTTTTCCAAACGCTATATGCTGGCTTTAATATTTACAAACTCTCGGCCAACCGCATGATCAACAGCAACAGTAAAAAACGTGGTAAACTGTCTGAACTTCTAATTACCAATTACTAATAAAAGGATAGGGATTTATGAGCCACATTCTAATTGCCACCTTCCCCCTCGCTGGCCACACTCGGCCCGCCCTCCCCCTCGCCCACGCCCTCGTCGAAGCCGGTTACACCGTCAGCTGGTATGCCAGCCGCACCTACCAAGACAAAATCACCGCCCTCGGCGCCACCTTCCACCCCTATACCCACGCCATCGACTTCGACCAAGAAAAAGCGGTCAATGACCTTTTTCCCCAGCGAGCTAAACTAACCGGCATCGCCCAACTCAAACATGACCTAAAACATGTCTTTATTGAACAAGCTGAATACCAATTTGCCGACCTATCCGCTATTCTCGACCAATCCCCCGCCGACCTCCTCATCACTGACGCCGCCCTAAGCGCCGCCAACTACATCAAAGTCAACTACCAAATCCCTTGGGTCAATCTGGGCATCACCGCCTTCACGCTACAAAGCATCGATACCGCCCCCTTTGGCCTCGGCCTCCTCCCCTCCCAAACCCCCCTCGGCCGCCTCCGCAATCGCTTCCTCAACTTCACTATGCGCAAAATTATCATGCGTGACATCGAAACCTATGTCCACGACCAACTCGCCCGTCACAACCTATCCACCAACTTCCCCACCTTCGACTACAATACCCACAACTGTGACCTCTTCCTCCAATTAACCATTCCCGAATTTGAATATCCCCGCTCCGATCTCCCCCCTCATGTTCACTTCGTCGGCGCTTTGCTTGACCTCACCACCCAAACGTACGATCCCCCTCCTTGGTGGCCTGAACTTGATCACGATAAACCCGTTATCCTTGTCACCCAAGGCACACTAGCCAACGACAACTTTGACGAACTCATCACCCCCACTATCGAAGCCCTGCGCCATGAAGAAGTATTGCTCATCGTTACAACCGGCGGCCGCGACCTCACCCCCCAACAACAAGCCAACCTACCCGCCAATACCCGTGTCGCCTCATTTATCCCCTATAACAACCTCCTGCCCCATGTCGATATCATGATCACCAACGGCGGCTATGGCGGTATCCAATACGCCCTTGCCCATGGTGTCCCCCTCATCGGCGCTGGCGATACCGAAGACAAACCTGAACATTGCACCCGCATCGCCTGGTCCGGCGTTGGCCTTAACCTGCGCACCGGCACCCCCCACCCATCTCAAATCAAAACCGCTGTCCACCAAATCCTAACCGATGATTCTTACCGCGCCCGTGCCCAAGCGATGAAACATGCCTACCGACAACGTCAACCAATTAATGATGCTCTCAAACTAATCAACCCACTAATCAAGCAATCTGCGTAAACAGGAGTTAACTGATGATTCAAACTTTTCATTGCCCATCTTGTAATGCCCCCCTCAAGTACGAAGGGGATGGCGATCCCATTATCGAATGCGCTTACTGCCACAGCAGTGTCATCCTCCCCGATGAACTACGAGACGCTAAAAGCAGCCCCCCTGACTGGCTTAGTAGCGTTCAATCACCCCAACCCCCTCCATCCAACTTCCACGATCTAAATAATCCCATTGACCAAATCAAAGCAATTAAACAGATGGCTCTAGACGGACAAGAACAAGATGCGGCCAAATTTTACCAAGACACGTTCGGAGTCAGCCCCAAAGAAGCCAAAGAAGTTGCCGCCAAGTTGGCCCGTGGTGAGAGTGTCGTCATCAGCAATGTCTCTTTTCAACAATCCTCTATCCCCGTTATCTCTGGCGACAACTTTTTTGGCAATGATATGCAAGATGCCTTGACCATGGGCGTACAAGTAGCCCAACAGATGCAACAAATGCAAATCCAAACCCAACAAAAACAACAAAGGCGAAATATTCTCCTCACGGTTGTCATTCTCATCATTATCATATCCATCCTGCTCTTTGCCGGAATTTTTGCCGCTCTACTGGTTGCTTAAACCATTCCCATGTCTCTATCTTCACTAAAACTTACAGGAAACAAATCAACATTGCACAATCGTTACAAAATGTCGTAAAATTAAACTAGAATAAATCCGCAGTTCTCATATCAATCAAAGGTACAATCCTTAATATGACCGCTCATATCCTTATCGTTGATGACAATCAATTTAACCGACATATATTGTCTCGCCACCTTTTAAAGATGGGTTATACCTATGATATGGCTGCCAATGGACAAGAAGCGTTAGAACAATTAGCGGAACGGCCGTTCGATGTCGTCCTCCTCGATATTATGATGCCCGAAGTCGATGGCTACCAAGTCCTCCAAAAAATGCAAGCCCACGACCAATGGCACAACATCCCCGTCATCATGATCTCCGCCCTCGATGATATGGAAAATGTCGTCAAATGCATCCAGTTAGGTGCCGCCGATCACCTACCCAAACCGTTTGACCGCGCCCTTCTTACCGCCCGTATCAACGCCTCACTCAGCAAAAAAAGATTGCTCGATGCCCAACGCGCCCACCAATTAGCCATCCATGAACGTGAAGAACGTCTGCGCGCTATTTTGGAAACCGCCCCCAATGGCATTATTACCATCGATGAGCAAATGATCATTAAAACAGTTAATCCCGTCATGGTTGATATTTTCGGCTACCAGCTAGATGATTTTACTGACTTACCCATCACTACCATTATCCCTAACTTCGCTTTCTCTTATTTTGAACATGTTTCTACCCAAGAGTTCATGGGCCAACATGCTGATGGCCATAAATTCCCCATCGATGTCGCCATCAGCAAAGTTCATCTTGATAGCCAAATCGCTTTTACCGCCATTATCCGCGACATCACCTCCCAAAAAGAGGTTCAAAAAGCGTTGCAACAACAAAAACAAGAATCAGAACGGCGCGCCCGTCAACAGGGAACGCTCTATCATGTCTTGCAAACGGTATCGAAGGAGAGGGATATTGACACGGTGGCGAAAACGGCCGTTGACACCATCCACCTCGTCACCGGCTGGAAACATGTCGTTATCCTCTTCCCTGATAAAAGTGAAAATTTTCTGTACCACGCCGCTTCAGCCGGCATCATTCCCGCCAACAAAAGCATCCAAGTACCAATGGACCAAAGTATCAGTGGCCAAGTCTACCGCACCGGCACCGCCAAACAAATCGATGATTTGTTTAACCACACAGACCGCTTTAGCAAATCCCCTGAAGATGTCCACAGTGCCATTGTCGCCCCTATAAACTACCTTAACAAATGCTTAGCCATCCTTATCATTGGTGACAGTGACGTAAATGCTTTTGACTACAGCGACTTGCAACTCATCATCGCCTTAGGCGAAACCATCGGCTTGGCCATGAATAACTCGCAAAGCTACGCCGCCTTAAAACAAGAGCAACAACGTGCTGAAAAACTACTCCTTAACATTTTACCCGCTAACATCGCCTCCCAATTAAAACAAGGGCAAAGCCCTATCGCCGATACATTTGAACATGCCAGCGTCCTCTTCGCCGACTTAGTCAACTTCACCCCCTTCGCCGCCGCCCACTCCGTAGAAGAGATGCTAGATATCCTCAATACAATCTTCTCCACGTTTGACCAATTAACCCGTAAATACAACCTCGAAAAAATCAAAACCATTGGCGATGCCTATATGGTCGCCGCCGGTGTCCCCATATCCCAACCAGACCATGCCCGTCGCATCGTCGATTTAGCCATTGATATGCAAATCTGTATTAAAATGCTCAATGAAGATTATTTTCCGCAACCATTTGCCATCCGTATTGGCATCAGTTCTGGTCCCGTCCGTGCCGGCGTCATTGGCACCCAAAAATTTAGCTATGACCTGTGGGGGGATACGGTCAACCTTGCTAGCCGCATGGAATCACATGGCCTCGCTAATAGCATTATGATTTCACCAACAACCTATGACGCTCTCCCCCAAGATAAATACGAAATTGAACCCGCCCCCCCTGTTAATATCAAAGGCAAAGGCATCATGAACCCCTATTTTGTCATTGGTCATACCCCTGCTTGATTTTTCAGCCACTCACCTAAACCCACACCACCCACATTTTCTCCGTCAACCATGCATAACCCGTACTTATAACTAAACCTGAACCTTTTCAAACCTTTTTGCTTGTATAATAGAACGTAATCTGTTCATTCAGACATCAATGTAGTAACCATTATCCACAAAAGGGGACCAAAATGTTCACTGCCCTACACTCAAATCAACTATCCAATTATAATAATCAACCATTATCCGTGTTAATTGTTGACGATAGTCGTTTAAGTCAAGCTGTTTTAGCCCGCCACCTCCAACGTCATCACGTCACCGTTGAAAAAGCAAACTCTGGTACTGAAGCACTGTCCCACCTCATGCAAAAAAGCTACGATCTAATTTTTTTAGATCTACACATGCCTAACATCAATGGTTTTCAACTCTTACAATGCCTGGCTGATAACCCCCAATGGATCCATATCCCCATTATCATCATTTCTTCACTGAGTGAATTAACCCATCATTTTAGCCCATCAGCGAATAAACAAAATGTCTGGTTATTACCCAAACCGTTTAACGCTGAAAAAATTGATAAATATATTCAACAAATTAAGAGTAACAAAAAAAATTGCTCTTAATCAATTATTTTTCCTCTTAACCTGTTTGACAAGCGGCTGTTGTCCCCATTTTTCTCGCCAATCATTTTCAGGAATCGTCTCTTCAACAGCTAACATAATCGGCTCGGCCACCTCCCAAAATCTCCTAGCCTTCCCCTGTGCGCCCGCACCCTGCGCCACCTCCCCCCGCAAACTCCACAACCGCCATAACATCCACCGCGACCCCACCGCCTCAGCATAACCAATCCCCTTCTCAATAACCCCATCAGCCTCGGCCCACGCCCCCCGCAACGCCAAAAACCGCCCCCGCCAAAACATAATCCGCGGCCAATGCGCCCGCAACTGTAACGCCTCCGCCCGCTCCCACATCTCCCCCACCAAATCCAAGCCCGCCGCTACATCCTCTTTTAACCACGCTAAAAACAAATAACTCAACGAATGCTGAAAATGAACCGTAGTCACATTCCCCGGCTTCTGCTCTAAATCAGCCAATAACTGCTCCGCCTTGTCCATCTCACCCTGACGCATATACAACTGAGCCAAAATACCAACCGCATGTGGCTCCCATAATGGCAATTGCGTTCGCGCCAAATGCAACGCCCGCTCCCCTAATAATACCCCCTCGGCCAACGCCCCCACCTGCGCATGCAACGTCCCTAAATTCGCCCGCGCAAAAATCTGCGGCACCACAAACCCCACCTCCTCGCTCAACCGAATACTCAACCGCATCACCGCCATCGCTTGCCCCACATCCCCCCACTCCCAATAAATATTCCCAATCGTCGCCCGACTATACGCCTGCCCCCAACTATTCCCAATCGATTCACTCAACCGATACGACTCATCCCCATAACGCACCGCCTTCTCATAATCTCCCGTAAAAAAGCCATACCACCCCAAAGAGGCTAAACTATCCGCCAACATCGGCACATTGCCCAACTCCCGCCACAACACCGATGCCTCCTGAATCGACTGCTTCGTACGCTCATAATCACCCGCCGTCCCATACGCATGCCCTAAATCGTTGAGCACAAAGGCCATCTGTTCCTTTAACCCATGCGTTCGTGCCAAATTAAGCGCCTTTTCCCCATAATCTAACGCCAACTCAGTCTCTTCCCTAAACATAAACAGATTCGACAATATCCACAAAACCCGCGCCTCGGCCGCCTCATCCCCCAACGACTGCGCCAACAACAACGCCTCCTGCGCCACCTGCCGACCAACCACATCATCATACAACCGATTCGCCATATTGAAAATCTGTGCCTTCCCCACCAAAGAAGCCAGCCGTATCCGCTCATCATCACGCTTCTTTCCCCACTCCCCTAACGCCTCATAACCAGCTAACACCGCCTCAAACTCACCCAAATGCTGTAATACCTGCCCCCGTAAATTGTACAAATCAACAATCGCCTCACTCGATGCCTCAAACAGCGATAACAACCCCACCCCTCGCTCAAAATAAGCCAACGCCTCGCGCGTCGCAAATTGTCCCGCCGCCTGCTCTCCCGCTAAATATGCATATTTAAACTCCGCCTCCACACGCCCCGCTTGCCCATAATGAAAGGCCAAATCTCCATAATGCACCGCCAGTTCCGTCTCGAAAATATGCTCAATCGCCTCGGCCGCCCGTAAATGCAACGCCTGCCGCCGCGCCCGCAACTGCATATCATACGCCGCATCCCGCAACAACGCATGCGTAAACGTACACCGCACCGCACTTTGCGCCCCCCAAATATTCGCCGCCGCCGCCGTCTCCACCTCATCCAATGCCGCCCCATCACCCGCTAACATATACAATAATACCGGCAATACAAATTCCCGCCCCAAAACAGCCGCCGTCTGCACCACTTCCCTCGTCTTCGGCGCTAACCGATCCAACCGCGCCATCAACAACGTCCGCACATCAGTCGGCAATGCCGCTTCCCCCTTCTGCTCTGACTGCAACTGCCACCCATCCGCCCCCTCCACTAATAGTTCCTGCTCCCGCAAATAAAACAATATCTGCTGGCCAAAAAACGGGTTACCATCAATCCGCTCCACTAAAAATGTCACCAACTCATCGGCAACATCCCCCGCCAATAACAGTTCCGCCAATGCCTGTACACCAGTCCATGACAAAACACCCAAATCAATCAACTCATAATCAATCTCCACCCCAAACAACGGCTCTGGATGCTCTGGTCGTGCCGTTGTAATCATCCCCACCGGACAATCAACCAACGCCGTCATAAAATGAACGATCACCTTCTGCGAATCCTCATCCAACCAATGCACATCCTCTAACTGAATTAATATCGGTTGACGCGCACTCTCCGCTTGAAAAAAGGCGGTTAACGCCTTCAAACTATTGTCAAAACGACGCTGTGGATCGACTTGCGCATACAACGAATCCGGCCAATACAAATCCACTAACGCCCCCAAAAAGGACCGGGTACTATTTAATACCTGCTGTAAATCACTATCATCGATATCATCAATCAATCGATCTAATTTACGACTAAAATTCCGCTTGTTTCGCCGTTCCGATTGCGTTGTCGCTTGCTCAAAATACCGTCGCAAAAAGTACCGGAACGGATTCAATGATTGACGCACAATCTGATCCGCTTGGCATAGGAAAATCTGCGGTGGCTCGTCACTTTGTTCCACCAAGTCCGCAATAAATGCATTGACCAAACGGCTCTTGCCAATGCCCGCTTCACCACGGACAACGGTGATGCCGATGGAACGGCCGTTTTCCAACCCCGCCCCCCACGCCAACAAATCCGCCAACTCCCTATCCCGCCCCACCATCACCCCTTCCTCACCCCTCTCCTCTTCAAAATCCTTATGATCAAATAACACATACACCGACTGCTTCTCCCGAAACCCCTTGAACGCCATCTTCTCTTCAAATTCAAGCTCAAAACCCGCCTCCGCCCGCCGCGCCACCGCCCCATCCACCCAAATA
>DATHYN010000457.1:0-12116 GCA_035459145.1 Anaerolineae bacterium
AGTTTCTACCATATTAGCCGCATAGGTAGCATACACATTTTCCCCATTCTCACTATTATTCGGCAAACACGACACCACAACCAACCCAAAATTATCAATAGGCGGACAATTATCTAATCCCTCAACACTATAAAATAGACGAAAATGCTCTCTCTCGATAACACGTGGATTTGTACAAGTTGGTGATGGCTCCGAATAACTCATATCATTATTACGATAAGCTTTCACATAATAATCATACCGATTACTAAACGGAGTGGGCGGCTCATCAAAATATTCAGTTTCTGTCGTCGTCCCTATTTCGGTAAAAGAACCACCGTTATCAGAACGATAAATATAATACAAATCCGCCTGATCATCACCACTATACCACTTTAAATGCACATTACTTGCCGTTTGACCATTACACATTATATTTTTAGGCGCACTCGGCATCACCCCTCCCACCTCTTTCGTCTGCAACTGATACAACCGCTCATCACTACTCTCAACTAACCCTAACTGCCAATACCCACCCCCAATAATCAACAACACAACCACGACTGCTAAAATTTTGATTTTCACCATAATTAACCTGCTTAACTCGATTGGGTTTCGACGAAAACAACAATGATTATACTTTTGCCTACAACTATCCCTTATTTACTTTGTCGGGTCAACAATCAACGCTCCCAACTGCCGCGCCATCACCCCCCTCGGCGTCAACCACGAAACCCAATCCCGCACCCCACACAAAATCCCACTCTCCAACTGCCCCATCCTCCCCACCATCCGCGACCTCTGCCGCACCATCGCCACCCTCGGCCCCTGCCCCCGCCAATACACCGCCCGCGCCTCTCCCACCGACCCACTCTCCCCCAACGCCCCCGCCAACCGCCACGCCCCCTCAATCGCCTGCGCCGCCCCCTGCCCCAAATTCGGCGTCAACGCCTGCGCCGCATCCCCCACCAAAATCACCCGCCCACTCCCCACCACCGTTCTCCCCAACTCTTCCAAATCATGCCGTAACAACACCGTCTCCTCACTCAAACCGTCCAGCGCCAGCGGCGCCCTGTCCCCAAAATCAGCAAACAACCCTTTCACCCTCTCAACCCGCCCCACCTCTGCCTCTTCTCCCCCCCGTTCCGCATTCAACGTCCTATACACATACAACAAATCATCAGGCAACGGTACCCACCCCAACCGCGCCCCACGCCCCCACATCTCCACCGGCATCTCCAAATCGGTCCGATTCTCCGCCACAAAACGCCAACACGTATACCCACTATAGACTAACTCCGGCTTGGCCACCCCCTCCCCCTTCCCCCGCTTCTCCCACCACATCGCCCGCACCCGCGACCGAATCCCATCCGCCCCCACCACCACATCATACCGTTCCTCCTCTCCCGTCGTTAACCACACCCACACCCCCTCATCATTCTCTTCCCAATCCGCAATCGACTGCCCCAACCGTAAATCAACCCCTGCACACCCCGCTACCAACACCTCATGCAAATGAGCCCGGTGAATCGCATACGACGGTGCCACCCTCTTCGCCCACACCTCTAAATCCATATACCCCAACTCCTTGCCCCCACGATTCGTCACCCGCATCCCCACCATCCGCTTCCCCCGCGCCGCCACCCCTTCACCCACCCCCAATGCCCCCAACACCGCCATCCCATTTCCATGCAACATAATCCCCGTCCCCACCGGCGCCCAAGCCTCGGCCTGCTCCACCACCACCACCTCATGCCCCCCCCGCCGCAACCCCAACGCCAAACACAACCCCGCTATCCCCCCACCCACAATCAACACCTTACGCTTTTCCATCTTAATCTTCCTTATCAACCTGAGTTCAACAATTCACAACTCCCCCTCCAACTGTAAACTAAATAATCCAAAAAATCACCGTCACAACTCACCTTATTCACAAATGACCCTAACAACCCGAACCTTACCTCTAAATCAACAAAAAAATCCCCAAAATCCCCAAAATCCGCGTCAAAAACCATCAAACCTTTCCCCTGCACATAATCACAACAGCAAATTTCCGATTACTTTGGTTACAATCTATTATGCTATAACAACCAAACTATTTGCCACTCACAATAACAGATGCGATAATTAACGCATGTCAAAAGTCTCCACCAAAAACCAAAACATCACCCAACGACCTTTCTACCAACCTCTACTATCACTTCTTATACTATCTATCAGTCTCGCCAGCCTGATTATTCCCTACTATGCCCCTAATAGCAACGCCTTCTCCGATTCCTACTTCAATCTCCTCGTCTCCCAAGCCATCATCGAACACCAAACAATCCAACTTGACCAGTACGCCGATGCCATTAAACCGATAAGTTTCGACAACAACTACCGTATCTGGTCATGGAATGACCATTATTATAACAGTTACCCCCTCGGCCCCTCCCTCCTCGCCACCCCCTACGTCTTCATCATGAACAAAATCGGCTGGAACATGGCCGATATCGCCCAACAAATCGCTGCCCAAAACATCATCGCCGCCTTAACCTGCTTCGCTATCTTCAATATAATATACGCCCTATGCCGCCTACGCCTCTCCCGCGAAGCCAGTTTAATCATAACCACCATCTCCTTCTTTGGCAGCTCCTTCATCAGCATTTTAGGCACCGCCTACTGGAATATGAACCCCAACCTGCTCGTCATTTTAATCACCCTCTGGCTCATTCTCCGCCACCAGCAACAACCCGATAACAAATTTACCCCCTACCTCGTCGGTTTATGCCTTTTCATCTCCTTTCTCTGCCGTCCTATGTCTGCCATCTTCATCGCCTTAACCCTCCTTTATCTCCTCTGGTACAATCCCCTCTTTTTTCTTAAAACCAGTCTAGTCGCGGGCCTAGGCTTAGGTGCCTATCTCATCTTCAATCAAATCGAACTCGGCCTATGGCTCACCCCCTATTATGCCCCCAATTACCTCTACGAATCAGCCATCTACCCCACGCCTTGGCCCCTCCCCCTCTATGGCCTCCTTTTTAGCCCCGCCCGTGGCCTCTTTATCTTCACACCATTCCTCTTACTTGTCCTCATCGGCGTTCTGCGTTACATCAAAGAGATAAAAACACCTCTGCTCTACTTCGCTCTAACTTGGATCAGCCTGCATATTGCCATCGTCTCTCGTTTTAACCATTGGTGGGGTGGCTCTAGCTACGGCCCTCGCCTCTTAACCGATTCCCTCCCCGCTTTTGTCTTGCTCACCATCTTCCTCTGGCCTATCATCGCCTCCAAATTCACCTCCAAAAAACGGTGGCTAATCGTCTCCGCCTACATCTTTCTAGGCTTATGGGGCATTATCCTCCACACTTATGTTGGCCTCTTTGGTCATCAAACCCCCTTAGCCAATGGCGACTACATCCCCCCCATGATTGATGAAGCCCCAGAACATCTCTTTTCGTGGGAATACGCCCCTTTTCTCCTCACGCCGGAACTCGCCTGCCAACGTAACACGCTCTACTACCAAGAAATTCTCGACGAACAACTTTTAACTATCGGTCACTACCGCTTAGGTTATGTGATCGATTATTTGCAATCCCGCAATCATTATGGCACCCGTCATCGCTACCCGTGGGCCGGTGACCCGCCACCCCGTGACTTACGCGGCCCCCTCTGGGCATTCAAGCCACCCCGCTCCCTACCTCCCCTCAACCACACCACCTATTTACCCATCACCATGGCCAAACCCAACATCACCACCAAAGAAGCCGCCTTCATCGGCTGGAGCACCCCTGATGACCCTTTTGAATATGTTTGGTCTTTCTGCCCCGAGGCCACCATCATCTTAGGTCCCATTGACAAAACAACCTCCCCGCCAACTCACTACCAACTCGAAATCACAACCGGCGCCAATGGCCATCAAAACTTAACGATCAACCTCAATAACCACCACCTCGATACCCTTACCATCCCTCCCTCCACAGAAACATACCAGTTCACCATCCCCTCCGATTGGTTACACACCGACAAAAACAACTACTTAAATTTCACCATCCCCCACACCAAACCCATCCCCCAACAACCCCATCGCCCCCGCGGACTCGCTTTCCACTCACTATCAATTTCAACCCCGCCCCCTAACCCTTATCCCTAAACAACCTAAGTAATCTCACAATTTGTCATTCCGGCGCAGGCCGGAATCCACTTCGAAAACCACCTTTAACTCGGCCCCATCCCCCCCAAAATCCACCTTGCCCCATCCCCACCATATCTCTATAATAAAGCCCATTATTGACATTGTATCCACAAGTGAAAATCATGAACAATTCACCCACACCAGCCCTCTGGGGCGCCCACTTATTCGTACCAGCTAATAATGCCGGTTACCTCACTAAACTACCTCTCATCCCCATCCAACATATCATCCTCGACCTCGAATACGCCACCCTCCTCGCCCACAAAGCCTCGGCCCGCCACCTCATCCGCCACGCCATCCCCTACCTCCGCGAACTAAACGACGACCTCCACATCTGCGTCCGCGTGAATCCCGTCCAAGCCGGTACCCTCCTCGAAGAAGACCTCCGCCTCGTCGTCCCCGCCGCCCCCGATGCCATCCGTATCCCCTCCGTCAACCACCCCGATGACGTTAAAAAAGTGGATGAACTCGTCACCCATTGGGAAAAATTAGCCAACCTCCCTCCCCACAGCATCGCCCTCCACCCCATGATCGAAACCCCCGCTGGCTTCCGCCACGCCTACGCCATCGCCGCCGCCAGCCCCCGCAACCAATCCCTCGGCCTCGGCGGCGAAGATTGGGCCCACAACCTCGGCCTCAACCGCACCCCCGCCGCCCAAGAACTCCACTACCTCAAAGCCGCCATCATCCCCATCGCCGCCGAATTTAACCTCGCCCCCATCGACTCCGTCTACCAATGGCTCGATGATATCGATGGCCTCCTCGCCGATTGCCACACCAGCCTCCAACTCGGCTACCGCGGCCGCGCCACCGTTAACCCCCGCCAAATCGGCATCATTAACCAAGCCTATAAACCCGCCCCCGAATTCATCGCTTGGGCCAAAAATTTAACCGGCGGCCTCCAACAACAAGACGTCGGCGGCCACACCCACTATACCGCCCATGACCGCCTCCTCGACCCCCTCGCCGTCTACCAAGCCCAAGTCGCCCTCGCCCATCCCGCCGCCCACGATACCAACCAGGAGTGACACTATGTCCACAACTCGTGCTAAAAAAGCATTACGCAAACTCGACACCCCCCTCACCCTCGATGATATCAAAAAATGTGCCTACCAATTTAATATCCAAGCCAGCGGCCAAACCGATATCGATATCAGCCAAATCGATGGCCAAACCGTCCTCCTCCGCTCGCCCAACCAAACCACCCTCGACGCCGATTGGCACATCCTCACCCAAATCGCCACCACCATCCTCGCCAAACCCAACCCCCACGGCCCCAAAGCCACCTTCTACCAAAGCCTCAACAGCGACCCCGATCGCCTCTACACCCGCCCCCAAACCATCACCGACTCCTCCCTTTTCAAAAAAATGGTGCGCGGCAAATTCGCCCTCATCAATGAAGGGGCCGAACTCCTCTACGATATCGACCGCCTCTTCCGCCCCCTCATCCGTCGCGAACAAGCCACCCACTTCTACAGCGAACCCCTCTGGGAAGAAGAAGACCTCCACAAATTCGGCTACAAACCAGAAGGGAAAAACCTCTGGCAATTCCGCGGCCATAACCATACCCAAAACTTCTTTTGGCAAAATGCCACCTGCAACAACATCTGGAAATCCCTCGAAAACTACCCCTTTCAACATAGCCGCACCTTCACCGCCCTCAATACCTGCTCCCGCAACGAAGGCTCCCAACATTTCCTCCTCGAATATATGAAAATCTTCAAAATGCGCGAAGTCGTCTGCGTCGGCACCCCCGACCAAGTCCTCGCTTTCCGCGACCGCGCCCTCACCTTCGTCGCCGAACTGTGCCAAGAAATCGGCTTCAACGGCTTCTTCCAAGAAGCCAACGACCCCTTCTTCCTCGAACACAGTAGCGACCCCGATGAAGATATCACCCTCCCCGCTCTCACCAAAATCGAATTACGCCTTAATATCTACGATAATCGCTCTCTCGCCTGCGCCAGTTTCAACATCCACGGTAACTTTTTCGCCCACAAATTCGGCTACCAAAATGAGTACAGCTCACAACCACTTTGGACCAGTTGCATCGCTTTTGGCTTAGAACGCTGGGTCTGGGCCATCTTCATTCAATTCGGCACCGACCCCGAACAATGGCCCACCAAAATCAAAGACCTCCTCTACTAACATGACCTCCTTAACCAGCAATCAAAGCCAAAGCAATGTCCGCCTATTCATCTTTCTCCAAAGCGGCTGGGGCATCGCCCTCGAACTGATCGCCGCTTGGACCATTATGGTCGTCTTCCTCCAAACCCTCGGCGCCACCAAAACCGACATCGGCCTCCTCACCGGCCTCATCCAAGCCGGCTTCTACATCCCCCAACTCTTTTCTGGCTACCTCTCACTCAAACGCCCTCGGCAAAAAACCATCGTCTTCCTCACCCACACCTATGTCATCATCCCCCTCATCCTCCTCGCCATGCTCGCCCTCCGCGGCCAAGCCGGCCCCGCCGCCGTCACCAGCGCCATCCTCATCAACCTCTTCCTCGCCAGTGGCATCGGCCTCCTCCTCCCCATCCAAATGAACTTCATCAAAAAATGCCTCTCCCCCGATAACTACGCCCAATCATTCGGCGCTATCTTCTCCCTCCAACGTCTCTTCGGCTTCATCGCCAGCCTCAGCATCCTCTTTCTCCTCACCGGCCTCCGCCAAACCGGCCACATTCCGATAACTATCTTCGGCTACTTCTTTATTATCGCCGCCATCATCCTCTTTCTCGCCAACCTCGCCATCCTCACCGTCCACGAACCCACCACCGCACCACCAACTAAACCACCCTCCCACCGTCACGAAACCCGCCTCGCCATCAACGCCATCCTCAACAACCGCCCCATCCTCAACTTCATCATCTGTCGTTGGCTCACCCTCTTCACCCTCATCGGCCTCTCCTTCGCTATCGCCCACGGCCTCGAAACCAACGTCATCTCCACCCGTGACGGCATCTTTATGGCCCCCACCCTCAGCTTTAGCACCGCCCTCTTCGCCTACCTCTTCGGCCAACTCGCCGCCCGTCGCGGCTTCCACCTCACCATCGTCCTCGGCACCCTCTTCGCCTGCCTCGCCATGGCCCTCACCATCGTCGCCCCCTACCGTCCCGTCTACTACCTCGTCGCCTTCGGCCTCGGCGCCAGCGAAGGTGGCCGCATCATCGGCCAAAACAACATTCTCATGGACGCCTACCCCGGCACCAACAAAACCACCTTCCTCGGCGTCACCAACGTCCTCCTCGGCATCGTCGGCATCACCATCCCCATCCTCGGCGGCCGCCTCATCAACCAATTCAGTTACGACCTCATCACCCTCATCAGCCTCACTATCGCCCTCTTCGGCGCCGCTCTCATGTACTATCTCTTCAACTACCGCCCAACTTGAATCTCATCCCCAACCATGCTATCATGCTGATGATATACATTTACTGCGGTTGGATCAAAAAGGAGATAAACCTATGAAACGTGTAATAGTTGGCCTAACCCTTATCATCATCCTCACCATCACCACCCACACCATCACCCACGCCCAACCTTTCACCCCCACCGCCACCTTCGTCGTTAACTCCACCGCTGATAACAGTGACGCCAACACCGCTGACAACATCTGTGCCGATGCCACTGGCAACTGCACCCTCCGTGCCGCCATCGAACAAGCCAACGCCAACACCACCAACGACACCATCAACCTCAGCCTCACCGGCACCTTTAATGTCAACAACGTCCTCAATATCACCTCCGATATCCGCATTAACGGCTATGACCAAACGAACCGCCGCATCGATGCCAATCGCAACACCCAAATCTTCTACGTTTCATCCGCTGGTACCCTCACCCTCCAAAATGTCACCGTCCAAGAAGGACAAGCCTCCTTTGCCGGTGGCGGTATCGCTGGTGGCGCCATCTATAACGACGGTGGCAATGTCACCCTCTCCAACTGCACCTTTTTCGCTAACTGGGGCGTCGGTGACACCCTCTTTCCTGGCGCCGGTGGTGCCATCTATAACGACAACAACGGCACAATCAATATCACCAATTGCACCTTCGACCAAAACCAAGCCCGCGTCTACTACCTAATCGACCAAGGGGCCACCTCCGATGCTTACGGTGGGGCCATCTACAACGAAGATGGCAACATTACCATCAGCAGTAGCCAATTCCTCACCAACACCGCTTACGTCAACTACGCCAATCGCACCCGAGGCGGCGCTATCTACAACACAGACAGTATCACCATCATCAATACCACCTTCCAAGGCAACACCGCCCGTTCCGGCAACGCCTCCTTCCAAGCTGATGGCGGAGCCATCTACAATACCAGTGGTGGCACCCTCACCATCGATATGGGCACACTCTTTGACCACAACGAAGCGCTTGGTCGCCCCGCTTCCGGCGGCGCTATTTACAATCTAGGCAATCTCAACCTCACCGATAGCACCTTCACCTATAATCAAGTCGATACCTCAATTGAGGTCAGCCTTGGTGGCGCCCTTTACAATGAAGGTGGGTTGACCATTGACAACGTCAGCTTCAGTTACAATCGCAACAACGATGGCAACGGCCATGGTGGCGCCATCTACAATACCGGTGCTGGCGCGCTTATCGAAAACAGCTACTTCTTCGATAACCATGCCGATGGCGCTGGCGGTGCCCTCTACAACAATCAAACCCTCACCACCGACATTATCAATATTCAATTTACCGATATCATCTCTAACTACGCCGGCTCCTCTGGTGGCGGCGTCAGCAACAATCAAGGCACCATCCAATTCTTTGTCGCCGACCTAACCGGCAATCGCGCCGACTCATTAACCGGTGGCGCCATCTTCAATAATGGTGCTGGCCGCATTGACCTCGATTCCTCCGATATCAAACTTAATACCGCCGGGCTGCGCGGCGGCGCCCTCGGCCAATACGGCCAAATCAACATCCTCAACACCCGCATCGCCAACAACACCGCCGCCGAAGGCGGCGCCATCTACGCCTTTGACATGGACCTCCACCTCGACCGCACCACCCTCCGTGACAACACCGCCACCACCCATGGTGGCGCCTTCTACACCGCCGCTGGCGGCGCCACCACCAGCTACGACTTCGTCAACAGCACCATCAGCGGCAACCAAGCGAACCAAAACGGCGGCGCCATTTACCACACCAGCGCCTGGCCCCTACGCCTCTTCAACGTCACCCTCACCAACAACAATGCCGACGCCGATGACGGCAATGACGGCCAAGGCGGCGGCATCTACATGAACAACGGCCCCGTCGAACTCCAAAACAGCATCGTCGCTAACAACGACGACCTCTCCACTGGCACCTTCTCTCTTTACGCCCCCGATTGTTACGGCACCTTCACCTCCAATGGGTACAATCTCATCGGTGTTGATAACGGCTTCTGCACCATCACCGGTGACACCACCGGCAACCGCGTTGGCCTCGATCCCCTCCTCGGCCCCCTCACCGGCACTCCCCCCACCTACCACCTCCCCCTCGCTGGCAGCCCCGCCCTCAATGCGGGTAACGATGATGGCTGTCGTGACGCCTCTGGCTCCCTGTTGCCCAATGACCAACGGTTAGAGACACGGCCGTTGAACGGCCGTTGTGACATCGGTGCCGTCGAACTCAACTGCACCAGCGACCCCGCCATCCCCCCCACCCTCGACATCGCCATCAGCGGCGACGACATCATCCTCACCTGGAGCGAGCACCCCGAAAACGCCAACCATTTCATCTGGCGCCACTACCAAGACCCCTACTTCCCCGCCGAAGATGCCCAAGCCCTCCTCCTCGGCGCGGCCACCAACCACACCTTCACCGATACCAACGCCCTCAACCTCAACACCGACGCCCTCTACTACGTCATCTCCCCCCACAACGACTGCAACCTCCTCGGCCCCGACTCCAACACCAAAGCCGCTTTCCTCTTCGACCTCACCATCGGCAATTGACACTATCCGCTACCATCCAGTATAATGCCACCCTATGAGTAACCCCAAACACCTTCCCATCGGTATCCAAACCTTCCCTGACATTATCGCTGGGAATTATCTATACATTGATAAAACAAAAGACCTTTATCAACTCATTAACCGCAATAAAGGGGTCTACTTTTTATCTCGACCCCGTCGCTTCGGCAAAAGCTTACTCATCTCCACCTTAGCCGAAATATTTGCTGGCAACCGCCACCTATTCACCAACCTGTGGATCGCCACCACCGATTATAACTGGCAAACATATCCCGTCCTTCGCTTTGACTTTAGCCAACGTTTAGCCAAATCTGCCGACGAACTCCAAGACATTATCAGTACCTATCTTCATGGCTTAGCCACGCAACATGGCATCACCTTAACCGCGACCAACTATCAACAACAACTCATCGATCTCATCCAAACCCTTGCCCCCCTCAATGCCGATGACAAAGTCGTTATTTTAATTGATGAATATGATAAACCTATTTTAGACAATATCGAAAATGGCGCTGTTGCCAGTGACATCCGTGACGTTCTAAAAGGGTTTTACACCGTCATCAAAAGTTTAGATGCCCATC
This sequence comes from Anaerolineae bacterium, assembly GCA_035459145.1. GTDB lineage: Bacteria > Chloroflexota > Anaerolineae > Promineifilales > Promineifilaceae > DATHYN01. The sequence goes on from DATHYN010000457.1 coordinate 10,707, forward strand.
TACGCTTCGTTTTTCTCACCGGCATCAGCAAATTCAGCAAAGTAGGCGTCTTCTCCGGCCTCAACAATCTAGAAGACCTGACCCTACAGCCCCATTTCGCCACCCTCCTCGGCATTACGCACCCCGAGCTCGAAGAAAATCTTCAGCCCCACCTCGAAGCATTCTCCCAATATGACAACACCTCCATCTCCGATTTACTCCATCAAATTCGAACTTGGTATAACGGCTTTCGCTTCGCCTCGCATGGGGAAACAGTCTACAACCCCTTTTCCCTTTTCCTCTGCCTCAAACAGCAACGCTTCGCCAACCATTGGTTTGAAACAGGTACGCCTACCTTTCTCCTCAAACTGATTCGCCAACGCCATTATGACGTCCGCCAACTAGACCAATTGCGTTTACGCGAACTCGCTTTTAGCAGTTATGACGTTGAAACCTTACAAATCATCCCCCTTCTATTCCAAACCGGCTACTTAACAATCAAAAATTACGAGAAAAAGCATCGTATTTATACCCTTGACTACCCCAATTACGAAGTCAGCCACGCTTTTATGCAATATTTACTAGGTGATTTTGCCCATCTCGAACCGAGCTTAAGCGAAGCCTACCATTGGCAACTAATCGAATCTCTCCAACAACAGGATATTAACCGCTTTTTTGATACATTACATATCTTCTTTGCCAACATTCCTTATGATATTCAGATCGCTCAAGAAAAATATTACCAAACGATTTTTTATCTGATTTTTCGCTTGATGGGGTTGGAAATTACGGCCGAGGCACGCACCAACCGCGGCCGAATCGATGCCGTCGTCCAACTAGACACCGCCACCTATCTCTTCGAGTTCAAACTCAACGATACCGCCGCTAATGCCCTCAAGCAAATCAAAAGCAACGACTATTTCAGCCGATACCGCCTATCACCCCAACCCATCTACCTCATCGGCGTCCAATTCGACCTCGGCCAACGCACCATCGGCCAGTGGGAGGTAGAAACATATGACGCTAATCAACATTAGCAACGACTATCTATTTTTATCCACTCTCTCCAAAATCCGTTTCGACCGAAGTTTTGGTCGTCTCCTCCTATTAAACAACACCTTTATCAAAGACCAAAACGTAGCGGAGAAATCTCCACACGACCTTACCCTTACCCACAATCCCACCCAAACATATGAACCCATTCACACTCCCCCTGCAACCATTGAAACAAGCTACTGACCTCCCCCACCTCGCCATAAACGCCCTCATCCTCGAACCCCACCTCTACCCCCACCTCGGCCTCGTCGCCCCCCACCACAACGGCGCCCACCACGATATGAACTACCCCCTCCTCGTCCACAGCGCCCACGCCCTCACCCCCTACTTCCACGCCACCCTCCACCTCGGCCTCCATCCCCCACCCCAACGCCC
>DATHYN010000458.1:0-4653 GCA_035459145.1 Anaerolineae bacterium
TGCCCCCCTTTAAAATGAAACGCCTGCACTTTCTTCACTTTCTCAATATCCCACCCAAACTTCCCCGAGGCTAACTCATAAAAATAACGACTGTTCGCCGCCTGCTCCTCCGGTAACATCCCCCCCTCCCCCGAACAAATCCCCGTCCCCGCCAACTCCGCCCCCATCGCCAACGCCACTTTCGCCTCCTCACTCAACGCCCCAAAACTCATATCACTCACAAATAACGGTATCGCCAACCGCAACGGCTTCTTCGCCCGCGGCCCAATCACCAACTCCGTCCCCACCGCCGCCTCATCCAATAACGGCCGTCGCGCCAACTGCGCCGTCACAATCTGCACATCCGCCCACCGCGGCAACTCCGTCAACGGCACCCCCATCGCCGATACCTGCCCATGATGCCCCCACTTCTCTAACCCATTCCGTGCCAACGCATGAATATACGACGTATACGGCTCCTCCGCCGCCCCATGCAAATCCGCATACTGCCCCAAATATGCGTCCCGATTATACGCTTGCGGATTATTATCATGCCAACCCGCAATCTCCGTCTCATTCACATACACCGCATCCCCCCCTCTATCAATCCACGCCTGAAATTTCGCCAACACTTCACTACTATTATAGGAACTAACCCCCGTCTCAAACCGATAATCCCAATTGTGCAACCCACATATCAAATCATCTCCCCGCACATACCCGTCCGCTAACAACGCCCCTCGATGCAAACAACGCCCATACAAGACCGACACCTCCTCCCCATACCGAATAATGACCAAATCCACATTCGCTACCAACGCATGTACCGGCACCCGCTCCTCTAACTCACTCCAGACCGCTACTTGAACTTTCTTCACTATTTCTGGCATCATGTCACCTCTCCTTGCATCAAGACCGACCCTGATTTCAACGTCGTCCGTAAAAATGATAATAACAACCCTTCCCCATCCTCCGCCTTCACCACCGCCGAATACGGCAACACCGCCCCCTTAAACCCCTCTTCCAACCAATATGCCCCCGATGGCAACGCACTCCCCAACCACCCTTCGGGCAACGGATACGCCGTCACATAAAAATACGCCTCCGCCACCGATCCATCTCCCGTGGCAAACCCAAAATTCATCTGTTCATCAGAATATTCCGCATCCTCCGTATCTTGCCCCGCAATCAACCGTCCCGATAACCATAACATCGCCAAATCAAAATGGTGTGGCCACAACTGCACCGGACTCGTCTCCCGCCGTTGCTCTCCCTTAAACCGTTTCATCACCTGATCCACCGCCACCAATGCGTTCCAATAATTCGTCGCCGCCGCCCCATCATATTCACTCGTCCGCCATGCATCAAACTGTTTCCGCTCAACTTCCGCCGTCACCCCCATGCCCGCTAATCCCCCCATCAACTCATCATAAAACTGACCCACCGTCTGCCCCCGCAACGGTCTCCCCCACACCGCCCCATCACTCCGCTCGGCCCGCACCTCATCCCGCACCAAATCCAACGTAATCGCCACACTACCCCCCTCACACGGCATCGGCGGCGTCACCAACCCCGTCCCCCCCACATGCAAACTCACATGCCACCAATGCTTCTGCGCCGGCGCCAACGCCTGCCGCACCTTCCCCACCACCTTCGCGTACCCATTCAACATATCCCGCGTCCCCTGCCACATTACCAAATTCAACGGCGGAAAAGCCATCTTTGTCATCCTCTATTCTCCATGCTAACGAACCATATTATTTCAGCGCCCCCCCCAGCCTAAACACCCTACCCCATCTCCTCCTGCAGCTCTGTTACCAACGCCACATACTGCTCCTTCGCTTCCTCCTTACCTGTCCCTTTCAATCTCTGCCACGCGTCAAACTTCGCCCGCCCCACAAAATCCATCATTCCCGGCCGCTTACCACTCGCATCCCCCTTCGTCCCCTGCTTATACAACGCATACAATTTCAACAGCGTCTCGTTATCCGGCTTACTGGGCAAATCCTGTGCCGCCGCCGCCGCCGCTTCAAACCGCGCATCTAAATCAGACATCTCTTATTTCTCCTTATTAAATTCTAAACAATTCATCTATTCAGCCTAATCAAGGCTGTCATTCCGGCGCAGATGCTGTCCGTTTTTACAATTAACGGCGCAATCCGCGAATATGTCATTCCGGCCCCCATCTGCATGCGGATAAACTCCGGCCGGAATCCACTTCTAAATTCACACCCGTTTCAGCCTTGTTCTCAGCGAAGCCACTACAAATCATGCCAATGCCTCTACTAAATACCGGCCGCACCTCCACCTTAACTTAGCCTACCCCTCTCCCCCCATCGCCTGACGTAAACTCAACGGCCGCATATCCGTCCAAACTTCCTCAATATAAGCCAAACATTCCTCTTTAGTCCCCTCTTTCCCATCCTCTTTCCACCCTAACGGCAAATCCCGCTCGGCCGGCCAAATCGAATACTGCTCCTCATGATTCACCACAACTTTATACTGCCCACTAATCGATTCCATTCCTTATCTCTCCTTGTCTATTGCGACCCCGCCTCTGCCGTCACCACCACCGTCGGCTCCGGCATAGGCCCCGCCGCATCAAAAACCATAAAATCATCAAATTGAATATCAACCACCCCCGCCTCAAAGGTGCTCACCGCCATCCCCACATCCCCCGTCACAAACGTCCCATCACGTACCGTCTCCAGCTCAATCCCATTCACCGCCAAACTTAACGTATCCCCCTCACACCGCGCTTCAATATCATTCGTCGCCTCCCCCTGATTAATCACATCCGAGGGCTGATACTCCCCCTCACCGCTCAAATACGTAATCTGATTATTCCCACTCTGATATTTGCCAATCGCATAATAACCGTCACTACTTATCAAAAACAGATAAAAGTTCTCCGGGCTCTGATACCGACAAATAAGCCCATACGCATTATCATCCGGCCCATCTGTCTGCCGTGTCGTTACCTGAATCACCACATCTTCAAAATTACGCCCCGGATTGGTCCACCAAATCTGCCCCGGCTGGCTCGATGTGATGTGCAACCCCCCACTCCCAATCGCCACCACCGCCCCACCTCGATTATACTCCGCCCAACCACAATCCCTTTCCCCACTAAAATCATCAATCAAAAGATAACCATTATCATCACAACGCTCGGGCGCACTCGGCAACGATACCCCGCAACCAACCAATCCCCACCACATACCAATGAATAACAACCATCGCCATGGCCTCATACTCATACATCCACCTCATCATCACCTAAACGCTTCGCTAACTGCTCAATCCGATTCTCCAAATTAACGTGCCGTCCCGATGTGCGAAAATATAAAAACAAACTCCCACCCCATAACGCCAAAACGATAACCGCAATCAAGGCGATATTTTCTAACATATTGCTCTCCATACTATATATAACCGTCAGTAAACAACTATCTTCCCGGAAGGTCGTTATAAACATCAATATTGTTACCAACCTTCCGGGAAGATAACGACAATACCTAGCTGTGAGTTTACCAAAAAACGGCCGTTTCTAAAAACCCTACGCCCGTGAATCCCACAATGGCTCCGCCACCCCCCGCTCATGATTCTCCAACCGCGCCATCACAAATAACGCATCCGATAACCGATTCAAATACGGCAATACATTCCCCCCTATCCCCTCTTCACGCCCCAACGCAATCACATCCCGCTCCGCCCGCCGACATACCGTCCGCGCCACATGCAACCGCGCCGCCCCCTCACTCCCACCCGGCAAAATGAAATTCTCCAACGATCCCACCACCCCCGTCATCTCATCAATTAACCGCTCTAACTTCACCACATGCTCCGCCCGCACCTCCGGCAACTCATACTTCGCCTTATCCTCCTCCAAAAAGCATAAATCAGACCCTAAATGAAATAACTCATTCTGAATCGCCGGTAACTCCGCCGCTAACCGCGCACACAAACCGCCCGCTACCGCCAACCCAATCTGTGCATTTAACTCATCTACCGTCCCATACGCCTGCACCCGCAAAGAATCCTTATCCACTCTCTGCCCACCCCCTAACGCTGTCTGCCCCTCATCCCCTTGCTTCGTATAAATCTTCGTTAACCGTGGCATAAAATGCCTCCTTTTCTACTATTTGTGATATATTACACAAATGTTACGACCAGCCTAGTTGCTAATCAATCGACTTAATCATGTTGACAAAAATACGCGCTATGCTATAATACCCACTCTTAAACGACGCGGGGTAGAGCAGTGGTAGCTCGTCGGGCTCATAACCCGGAGGTCGCAGGTTCGAATCCTGTCCCCGCAATCAAAAGCACCCTAACGGGTGCTTTTTTCTTTTCTCTACCCAAACGCTTCTTCCATCTTTATCCCCAATTCCCGATCCAAACCTGTCAACCCCCCCGCACTATGTGTCCATAGCTCCACCTCAACCCGATTATACACATTCGTCCAGTTCGGATGATGATCCAATTTGTCCGCTTCAATCGCCATCTGCATCATCCACCCCATCGCCCCAGCAAAACTGTCAAACTTAAATTCCTTATATAACTTCGTCCCCTCTTGTACTTCCCACCCTGGCAACGCGTCTAACAAAGACGCAATCTCACTTTCCGTTAATAATGTCCGCTTGCTCATCAATTTTCTCTCCTTATCCTATT
>DATHYN010000459.1:0-6796 GCA_035459145.1 Anaerolineae bacterium
CCGTTTTTCTTATGTCAACAACCATTTACAGCCCGATCAGGGCTGTCATCCTCGCGAAAGCGGGGATCCACTCCTAAAATCACCTTTATTTCGGCTTCGTTCTCCGCAAATCCTACCTGCTCAACAAAAACGGACAGCATCTGCACAGGCCGGAATCCACGCCTAACACCACCTCCATTTCGGCCCCGTTCTCCGCAAACACACCCCCAACCCATCGTCCCCCTACCCCCTTACCACCCCACCACCCCCAAGCCCCGTTCACGGGGCGCCCCCTTAGCCCGATGCGTTCACGCTCGGGCGTCGCCACCCCACCATAACCTCCCCATCCGCAAAAAACCATACCCAACCACCACCTCCCTACACCATCCCCTCACATCATCATCTCCCCCCCCTCACCCACCACCAACTGGGGGAAACCCCCAGACCCCCAGAGTTCAGAGAGACGGCTTCGCCGTTTTTTCAGAGATTCAGAGCCCAGAGAACCAGCGCCCAGAGGTAAGGGAAAAATTAGGGGCACACCATAACACGAAATCCGTAGTTGTCGTGGTCGAAGTTGATGTAGTACCAGTCGCGGAACGCGCAACGCAACGCGTCATTTCCCCATGCCCACGACCCACCTTTGATTCTACGGCTTTTTGTCGAAGCCAACTCCTCACGGCCATCCTCCGCCTCATACGGATAATCAAAACCATATACCGTCCGCGTCCATTCAAACACATTCCCCGCCATCTCAACACAACCATACGGACTCACATTATCCGGATAACACCCCACGGCCGTCGTTGATTTTATCATCTGACCATAATTGGCATATTGATGCCCACCAGACTCAAACGTATCCCCCCACGGATATTTCCGCCTCGGCTTTGAGTTTTCGACCAAACTAACTGTTTTCACCCCCATCAAATTCACAAATGGTCGAACAATCGGTTCCTCAACCACATTTAGCCCCCCTTTCGCCCCTTTTTCCCACTCCGCTTCACTCGGCAAACTAATCCGATACCCCTCCGGCAAAGCAACCCTAACCGTCAACCAACGACAAAAAGCCATCGCTTCATACCAACTCATGCCCACCACCGGATGATTAGGCAAACTAAAAGTATACCCATGATTACGTGGTTTATCACGACCCTGATACAACCCATCTTGCCACCGACCATGCGCTATCGCTTCCGCCCAATACTCTTTTTCTTGATACCCACCCGCCTCCACAAATTGATTAAACTGCGTATTGGTTACCGGATATTGCCCCAACCAATAATCATATGCTAAATCGAGTTGATGACACGGCTGTTCCCCCACATTCCCATCCTCACTCCCCATCCAAAATGCCCCTTTAGGCACTAGACACATCGGCATCGCTTCTACCGTCATCACCCCTTGCCTCGGGTCACCCACCCGCGCTAAAACCCGCCCCGCTTCCGCCCGCCGCAAGGGAGCCACGGCATTCGCCTCTCCCATCACCGCCAACAACGCCTCAATCACTTCCCGCCGACAAGCAGGCGTCACCCCACTTGCCCCCGCATCCGCTACCGCCTCCCCGGCCAAAACCACCGCTTCCCCCACTTCCCCCGGCTCGGCCGCCATAAACCGCCTTAAAATTTCACTGGCCACTTTGTCGTTTTGCTGAATAATACCCACATACCCAATCGCTAACAAAGAGACCTCATGCCACGTATCATCCCCCAAATGCTGAATCAGACTATCCACCACCGTCTGCAAATCAATTTGCCCCGCCTGCCCCATCGCCACCGCCGCCAAATATTCCTGAAACGTCAAATGAATAAACCCATACTGCCCCGCTCCTCGTTCCACCAACAAATTCGCATGTTCACGTGCATCCTCTAATAGTTGTCGCGCCGCCGTCTCAGGGTCATCCACCTCCCGCTCCGCATAAATCGCTTCTAATTTACGGCGCACATCTTCCCGCTTCACCAACCCCACCCCTGGGCTATTCTCTTGCATCCACAACGCCAACGGTGCCAAAATACGCAACGTTTCCACTACGTCAAGGTCACGTTGCGCTGACCGACCTCCTAAACTACGGGCTAAATTCCAATGCCTTAATAATGTTTCTACATATTGTTGATATAGCTCAGCCCGTCTATCCGGCAACACCACCCCTTGCCGTTTCATCAACGCCAAAATAGTTAATAATAAAGGATTGGCCGCCAATTGCCTTACCCCCGGATTACGGTCTAATGCCTCCATTAACTCTCCCCGTTCCCGTTCCGCTTCCTTAGATGCCACTTGCTCATCATCATAAGCATGTCTCTCCAACGTCCCCGTCCATTTTTCCACAAACAACCCGATCTCTTCCTCATCAAAATCAACCAAAGTGCATTCAGCCATATTCGTCGTCGATGGTCGCACATCCCGATACCCCACAATCCGGCTCGTCAAAATAAACTTATTCCCTTGCTGTTGCCGATAAGCGAAGAACTCAAGCACGCGGTCGATGACCAAACTTCGCTGTCTCCTATCTTGAACCTCATCCAAGCCATCCAACAACAACAACGCGCCGCCTTGGTTCATCGCCTCGGCCAACATCTCCGCCAACGGCTCATCAATCCCTAAATCTTCATAATATTCGGCAATAAACCGATGCAACGGCACATCCTTTTCCGCCAACGCATTCGCATAAGCTGATAACGGCAATAACACGGGTAACCGCTGCCCAATGCCCAATTCATCCCCCTGTCCCAACGCCAACATCACCGCCAAATATTTCATAAATGTCGTCTTCCCCGCCCCCGGATCACCCAAGACAATCAAACCATTATGCTTTTTGAGCAACTCAATAATAGGCTGCGGCCCGCCCAACCGTTCTCCAATCGCTTCACGCTCTTCGTCACTCAATTCCCGCCCCGCCAAACGCAAAGGACGCCCCTCAGCCTTCTCCCCTTCAGGCATCTCCGTCCGCGCCTTCAGCGGCACATACATCTCAGCCAACGGCAATTTCAAAGGTACCCGGTCAGAAACCCCCATCCCTTTAAATTTTAAATACAAATGCCTGTCAACAAGGTAGTTAAGGTACCGCTCCGTCGCTTTTTTGAGGTCAACGGTCGCTTTAAGCGCCACCGACTCCACCACAATCTGTATCAATTGATTAATATCACGGCCCGCAAACAAACCCTCGACCGTTCCGGTCACAATTGAGCCCCCCACCTTCGCGTCCTTCACATTAATTCCCCGCTCACCAATAGAGGTATTGCCTATATTCCCCATCCCGTCTAATTCACCTTTCGCTTGTAATCTTGCTCTCTGCTGCCGCAACGCCTCCAATGCCGCCTCAATCTGCTCATCCGGCACAATCCCCCGCAACCCCTCCTGCGCCCTTATCGCCATTTCAATTTTTTCAAGTTTGCCACTATCACTCATCACGCATCTTCCTCCGCTCCCCTATCCAAATTTGCTTTGCTTAACCCTACTCACGCATCATTAACCCAGCCACGAACACATCCTCTCATTTTATACCTCTTTACGCTAACCGCCCAACACCCCTCCGTTCCCAACCAACACAACACCCACCTATTTGTATTAACCAACTGATAACCACCCACCATCCCCCCCTTCCCACACCCACCACCACCCCCAAGCCCCGTTCACGGGGCGCCCCCCTTAGCCCGATGCGTTCACGCTCGGGCGTCGCCACCCCACCACAACCTCCCCACCAACACCAAACAAAACTCCACCACCACCCCAACCACCCCTGTCATCCCTACGCAGATACTGTCCGTTTTCCTTATGTCAACAACCATTTACAGCCCGATCAGGGCTGTCATCCTCGCAAAAGCGGGGATCCACTCCTAAAATCACCTTTATTTCGGCTTCGTTCTCCGCAAACACACCCCATCCTCCCCTTTACCCCTTCAAACCCACCACCCCCAAGCCCTGTTCACGGGGCGCCCCTTTAGCCCGATGCGTTCACGCTCGGGCGTCGCCACCCAACCATAACCCCACCATCCGCAAAAAACCATACCCAATCACCACCACCCTATACCATCTCCCCCCGCACCCACCACCACCTGGGGGAAACCCCCAGACCCCCAGAGTTCAGAGCAACGGCTTCGCCATTTTTTCAGAGATTCAGAGCCCAGAGAACCATCGCCCAGAGGTAAGGGAAAAATTAGGGGCACACCATAACACGAAAACCGTAGTTGAGGTAGTCGACGTTGAAGTGGTACCTGAGGCGGTACGCGCAACGCAACGCGTCATCATTCCATCTCCAGCTACCACCTCTCAACACACGGCCATCTGCCGAAGCCAACTTCTCACGCCCGTCCTCCGCTCTATACGGGTAATCATACCCCCAGACAGTCCGTGTCCAATCAAACACATTCCCGGCCATATCCACCAACCCATAAGGGCTCACATTACTGGGGAACATCCCCACCACACAAGTCGTATCAATACCAGTTTCATCATAATTTGCGCCCTCGGCCCCAATTTCATTCCCCCACGGATACCGCCGTTTCATCTCTTGATTGGAAACTAAATCAACCGTCACCCCTGCCATATTCGCTGACAACAAATTCATCATGACTGGTTCGCGCGGAAGCTCAACACCTCCCTTCGCCCCCTTTTCCCACTCCGCCTCACTAGGCAACGTCAAGCGATAACCTGTTGGCAAACTAACTTTACCACCCAACCAACGACAAAAAGCCATCGCCTCGTACCAATTCACACCAATTACGGGATGGTTCGGGGTGTGAAACGGTTCACGATACTGCTCAGGCTGTGAACGCCAGCCATTCCAGCCATTCCAGCCTTTTATCTGACCATCTCGCCATCGCCCATGTTCAATCGCTTCTCCCCAATAATCAGCCTCTTGATACCCACCCGCCCGCACAAAACAATCATACTGCCCCACCGTCACCGGATACTTCCCCAACCAATACCCATAAGGAATATCTAACAGATGCGCTGGCTTCTCATCATCATCCCCCTCATCACTCCCCAGCCAAAATTCGCCCGCCGGCACATAACACAACTCAATATCTGGCAAAGTCTCCCCTGCAACCACCCTAATCCCCACCCCCGAACGCCTATCCCCCAACTTAGCCAACGTCATACCCGCTTCCGCCCGCTGCCGGGCACTCAATTTCCCTTGCGCAACAATCATCGTCAACCGCTCCCGCACCCGCCCCAACATCTCCTCCCCCCAACTATCCCCCCCCACTCGGCCCAACCCCATCTCCACCAACACCTCTCCCGCCAACCACGCCCGATACCACCCCCCCTCCTCATCAACCACCCGCTCCGGACACAACCGCCCCACCAAACCTAACGGCCGATCCATATCCCCCGTCAAATAAACCAACCGCCCCACCGCCAACAAAATCACCTCCCGCCACAAAGGAGATGCCAACTCCGTCGCTACCCGCGCAAAATTCTTCTGTGTCGATAAATACGCCCCCGCCAAATACTCCTGAAACGTCCGATGCGGAAACGCGAACACCCCCGGCGCCCGCTCCACCAACAACCCCGCCCGCAACTTCATCGCCTGCACCATATCCCGCCCCCAGTTCAAATCCTCCCCTTCACATAATTCAGCCAAACGCTTGGTCAACGCCCATTCACCAATATCACTCCCCCCTGTCCCCGCCGTTTCCTGCTGACCATGCGCTTGATACGCCAACCCCCACAACACCTTTTTCAAATCCATCTCCATCAAGTTCGCCTGCAACAACAGTTGGCGCAAACGGGGCACCTCCCCTTGCCCCCCCTTCCCCTGCTCCCACCGCCACAACAACATCTCAATCGTCTCTTCATATAATAACGCCCGCGCCTCCGGCAACCGCCCCTTATGCGCATGAACCAAAGCCATCACCGTCAATAACAACGGATTGGCCGCCAACGACCACAAATCCGGTCGCCGAACCGCTCCCTGCAACTGCTGGGTCAAACCCGCCCGATCCTGCTCCCGTATCTGCCCTTCCCGCATCAACTCCTGATACCAAGCCACAATAAACGCATCTATCTTCGCCTCACTAAAAGGGGCCAATTCAAATGTCGGAAACGTCGGCGTTGGCAAACGCCAAGCCACATCTTGATAAGACAGCGTCCGGCACGTCACCACATAACGATTCTCCCCATACCGCCCCACAAACGCCATCACCACATCCCGCACAAAAGCACGCTGGTCACGCTTAGCGACCTCATCCAAACCATCCAACAAAAGGAGACAACGCCCCCCATCCAACTCGGCCCGCATCGCTTCCGCCGCAAACTCCAAATTCTGCGCGTCTAACTGCTGTTCGATAAACTGCCACAAATCATTCGGGCTAGCCACTTTAGGCAATCGCTCCGGCAAACTCTGCGCAAAATCACGCAAAATCACCATAATAGGCAACAAATTAGTCTCTGCTTCCGGCCAAGCCGGGATCCGTTGCTCCCACCCCGCCTCCGGTTGCAACTGATGCGCTGCCAAACAATGCGCCAAATGATTCACAAACGTACTTTTCCCCCCGCCTGGATCGCCCAACAACACCAGTTGCCGATTTTTCGCCGCCGCCGCCAACGCCGTTACCGGTTTAGCTAATATCTCCCCCATTGGGCCATACCCCCACTTCTCACTCTGCCGCGTATCCAAATCAACATACACCTGCGCCAACCCCAACTGATTTTGCCCCCCCGCCGGATCACTCGCCCCCACATCAACCCCCCGCAAAGGCAGATGCCGACTTTGATTAATCAAAACCCGCCGATAAATCCGCAACGCCTCCTCCGGGTCATTCGTCGGCTCACCCTAATAAACATTCCCCGTAATCACATCCCCCTCTAGCGTCGACCG
>DATHYN010000460.1:0-6471 GCA_035459145.1 Anaerolineae bacterium
CCGTTTTTCTTATGTCAACAACCATTTACAGCCCGATCAGGGCTGTCATCCTCGCGAAAGCGGGGATCCACTCCTAAAATCACCTTTATTTCGGCTTCGTTCTCCGCAAATCCTACCTGCTCAACAAAAACGGACAGCATCCGCGCACGCGGGAATCCACTTATAACCTAACAACATATAGGACTTCCAATTCTAATCAAACATAACCTCAACAACCCTAACCTTACCTCTAAATCAACAAAAAAATCCCCAAAACCCCCAAAATCCGCGTCAATACCTCCAAACCTCACTCACACCAAAACCTACCCTCCCTCCGCACAACAAAAAAAATCTGTCCAATCCCCAAAATCCGCGTTAAAATCTCCAAACCTCATCCACACCAAAACCTTACCTCCACCACACAACCCAAAATCCCCAAAATCCGCGTCAAAAACCACCAAACCTTCCTCCTACGCACAATCACAACATCAAATCCCATATTTTTTCACTTATACTCTATTCACCATTTTAAACGAGGTCAATCAACAACGCCACCCGCCCCAACTCTAACCAAAATTACGCCTTTTACCCCTTTCTAGTGTAAAATAGATCGTTATGAAAATTCTCGAAGTCCTTACTTACTATCGGCCACACATCAGCGGCCTCACCATTTATGTCGAACGCCTCTGCCGCTCCCTCGCCCGCCACGGCCACCAAGTCACCGTCCTCACCTCCCAATACGAACCTTCCCTCCCCCGCCACGAAACCATGGACGGCGTCGATATTGTCCGCGCCCCCGTCGCTTTCCGCGTCAGCAAAGGGGTCATTATGCCCACCTTCGGCTTCCTCGCCACCAAACACGCCCTCGAGGCCGATATCATCCACCTCCACCTCCCCCAATTCGATGCCCCCGGCCTCGCCCTCCGCGGGCGCCTCCTCGGCAAACCCGTCGTCATCACCTACCACTCCGACCTCCGCCTCCCCGATGGCCTTTTCAACCGCGTCGTCGACTACACCGTCTCCACCCTCAATCGCGTCGCTGGTAACCTCGCCGATGTCGTCGTCACCTACACCGGTGACTTCGGCCGCCACTCCCCCTTCCTCTCCCACTACGCCCACAAAAAACTACACATCATCCCCCCACCCGTCGAACTCGCCCCCTGCCCCCCCGAAACGACCCAATTCTTTGCCACCAAAAACGAACTGGCCGGCCGTAAAGTGATCGGCATCTGTGCCCGCCTTGCCGCCGAAAAAGGGGTCGAAATCCTCCTCCACGCTCTCCCCGCCATTCTCGACCAACATCCCGACGCCCTCGTCCTCCACGCTGGCCCCTACCAAGACATCCTCGGCGAAGAAGCATACGCCGCCCGCCTCGCCCCCCTCTTCGACCAATACCAAAACCATTATCGCCTCCTCGGCCCCCTCGAAGGCCCCCAACTCACCGCCTTCTTCCAAAACCTCGACTGCCTCGTCCTCTGTAGCCTCAACAACACCGAAACCTTCGGCCTCGTCCAAATCGAAGCCATGATCAACGGCGTCCCCAGCGTCGCCTCCAACCTCCCCGGCGTCCGCCAACCCGTCACCATCACCGGCATGGGCGAAATCGCCCCCATCGGCGACGCCCCCGCCCTCGCCGCCGCCGTCAATCGCGTCCTCGCCAACCCCGACCACTACCGCAAAGACCCCGCTCTCATCGCCCAAAGCTTCCACCCCGATGCCACCGCTCAAGCCTATCTTGAACTTTTTGCTGACTTGAAAAACGGCCGTTTCTCCCCCGACCTCGCCGAACCCGCCGCTTATCAACAACTTCGCGCCCGCCGCGACCAACCATAAACGACAATAACTATGACCCAATCATCTCTCCCTCCCTTTGAACCAAATGATGACATCCTCTGGCAACACCTCAAAACGTTGCCCGCCTTCCGTGGCGTCCTCCGCGCCATCGAAGCCCGCTTCTACCGCGCCATCGACATCCCCGAACCCATCCTCGACCTCGGCTGCGGCGATGGCAACTTCGCCGAACTCACCTTCGGCCGCCCCCTCACCGTCGGCGCCGACCCCTGGTGGGGCCCTCTCAAAAAATCACAAAAAGCAGGCGCCTACCACCTTCCCGTCCAAGCCTACGGTGACCGCCTCCCCTTCCCCAGTAACCACTTCAACGCCGTCATCAGCAACTCCGTCCTCGAACACATCCCCGATATCCAACCTGTCCTCAATGAAGCCAGCCGCATCCTCCGCCCCGGTGGCCAACTCATCATCACCATGCCCAGCCACTACTTCACCCAATACCTCGCCGGCGCCCGCTTCTTCGAAAGCCTCGGCCTCACCGGCCTCGCCGACCAATACCGCCGCGGCTTCAACTTCATCGCCCGCCACGCCCACACCGACTCCGCCGAAGTCTGGGCTCAACGCCTCGCCACTGCTGGCTTCGCCGTCGAACGCTGGCAATACTACTTCTCCTACAAAGCCCTCCGCGCCCTCGAAGTCGGCCACGCCCAAGGCCTCCCTTCAGCCGCCATGCACGCCCTCACCGGCCATTGGGTCGTCGCCCCCTGGCAAAGCAACCTCGCCCTCACCGAACGCTGGCTCCGCCCCTTCTACGAAGAACCGTTCCCCGAAGACGGCACCTGCGTCTTCTTCATCGCCCGCAAAGAAGCAGACGGCCCCATCGAAACCAAACTCCCCCCCGCCCAACCCTTCACCGTCGCCGAACTACTCGACAACGAAGCCCAAATCCCCCCACCACGTCTCATCGAGACCGATAAAAAAAAACGGCTTTTACGCCGTCTCCTAAATTAACCGCCTCCTCACCCACAATCAACCAACCAGCACCCGCTCCCCAACCACCACCCCCTGCTAGCCCCTTCTCTCCTCTCTATCTGCCCACCCTCCTCTTCATCTTTGGCCTCCTCGCCGCCCTCTGGGCCCAATCACGCTGGAACACCCCCCTCCCCCTCCGCGATCACACCACCCTCACCGCCGGCCTCCGCTGGTATGCCCTAAGCCTTCTCTCTTTCGGTGGCGGCATCTGGCTCCTACGCCAACCCAGCGCCACCCCCTCAACCCCCTCGGCCACCCCCCGCCGCTGGCCTTGGTCAGACCTCCCCCGCCGTCGCTGGCTCCTCCTCCTCAGTCTCCTCCTCACTTGGTACACCCCCAGCTTCGTCAACGTCCCCTACAACCAACAAAGCCCCCGCCTCGCCTTCACCAGCTGGTTCCTCGCCATCGCCACCGCCATCTTCGCCCTCTGGCCCACCACCCCCATCAACTACGACTGGACCCGTTGGCGCACCCGCCATCGTCTCCAAAGCCTCGGCCTCGCCACCACCCTCTTCGCCCTCGCCTTCTGGCTACGCACCGCCGGCCTCACCTCTCTCCCCTACATGCTCAGCGGCAGTGAAGCCAGCATCGGTGTCGATGCCAGCAACATCGCCGGCGGCTTCCTCCGCAACCCCTTCAGCGCCGGCTGGCTCACCAACCCCACCCTCTCCTTCTACCCTTACGCCTTCAGCATCGACGCCCTCGGCAACTCCATCTTCGCCCTGCGCCTCCCCAGCGCCTTCATCGGCGCCCTCACCATCCCCCTCATCTACCTCATCGGCCAACGCCTCTGGTCACGCCCCGTCGGCCTCACCGCCGCCCTCCTCCTCCTCGGCAACCACGCCCACCTCCACTACAGTCGCCTCGGCATCACCAACATCTGGGACCCCGCCCTCGCCCTCTTGGCTATCGGCCTCATCCTCAACGCTTGGCACCGCCCCAGCCGCCACGGCTGGCTCCTAGCTGGCCTCGCTATCGGCCTCAACGCCTACTTCTTCACCTCCCTCCACCTCTTCCCCCTAATCCTCCTCCCCCTCGGCCTCATCCTCCTCATCAAACAAGCCCAATTCACTCCCCAACGCCACCACATTCTCGCCGCCCTCCTCCTCGCCTTCATCGTCGCCTCCCCCCAAATCAGCTACTTTCGCCAAAACCCCGAAATTTTCATGGCCCGTATCGAACAAATTAGCCCCCTCTACAATCCCCAACTCGCCGCCACCGTCGACTGGCCCAACCAATTCACCCAATCTCTCTTCGCCTTCAACCACAGCCTCGATACCGATACCAACTATCTCGCCAGCCGTCCGTTCCTATCCATCTGGCCCGCCATCTTTTTCATCTTCGGCCTCGCCTGGTCCCTCTACCACGGCCGTCGCCTCCGCCACCTCACCCTCTTCATCTGGATACTCATCCCCATCATCTTTGGCGCCGCCCTGATTGAAAACCCACCCGCCAGCCGCCGCTTGCTCATCGCCTTACCCGCCGTCACCCTCATCACCGCCCTCGGCCTCGTTACCGCCGCCACCCAACTCCAAACACTTCTCGCCCGCTACCTCCACGCCGCCAACATCAACCTAGAGACCGATATCCCCTACGCCCGCCACCTCTTCCTCGCCACCCTCCTCATCACCACCGGCCTCATCAGCCTCCTCGACATCCAATACTACCTCCAAATCTACCCCCAAGAAAACCGCTTTGGCGACCGCAACACAGAAATCGCCTACGAACTCAGCCGCTTCCTTCAAGAACAAGACCCCAGCCACCCTGTCTACTTCTACGGCGCTCCCCACATGTACACCAGCTTCCCTACCTTCGCCTACCTCGCCCCCCAATTCCGTCCCAATGTCAACTTCTTCGACATCACCACCCCCTACGAACTTCCCCCCAACGCTCCCCAACCACCCTTCACCCTCGTCTTCGTCCCCGAACGTGCCTACGAACTCACCGAAATCCAAACAAACTACAGCCAAGGCACCATCACCCGCCCCCCCGGCCGCCTCACCAACCCCCTCTTCATCACCTACCAAGTCACCGCCCCCTAACCACCATCATCGATAGTGCAACACCGCTACTGTAAATTAGCATAAGCCGTTCTAGGGCTTGACTGAATTTACAGTAACAACGAGGCGTTGCCCATCACCTCCCCCTCAAACGTCATTTCGAGTGCAGGTTTGCCCGCCCCCTCGATTTAGAACCAACCAATTGCCAAAGGGCAAACCGGAATCGAGAAATCTACCCTAACAACACCCTACCAACACTCACACCGGCTTAACCAGCTAACTCCGACAAGCTTCCCCCTCCCAACGTCATTTCGAGCGCAGTTCAATCCGCCTCACTCAAAAACAACCTCACCTTTAAATCAAGGATTGAACGAAGTCGAGAAATCTGCCTTGAAAATACCCCGACCAATCCTTACATCGGCTTAATTAATTATCGAATTCAAATTACCCTAACCATACCCCAGCCAATACTTACATCCCCTTAATCAATGAAAACCCAACCAAGCGTAGGTTAAACGTAGGCTAACGTCATCTTCCCGTCCTCCCGCCGTCAAGAAAAGCTCCCCCCCATCCCCTACAATAGTAATATATTGATAAACAAACACCCAGCACCAATCGGAGCATAACCATGAACAGCAATCGCTATCTAATCTTCACCCTCACTACCATCTTATTCATCCTCATCACCACCGCCGTCAACACCGCCGTCGGCAATCCCCTTCCCCTTCCCACCCCCTTCTCCCTCACCCCCACCGCCACCACGCCCAGCACCCCACCCTCCGCTCCGCCCGCTAACAATCACCACCTCCTTCCCACCAACCTCCCCGATTATAAAGCCCTTCCCCCCATCTCCATCTGGCAAACCTACCACGACCCCGCTACCCAAATCCAATTCAGTTACCCCACCAACTGGACCATCGACACCGACCAAAGCCGCTGGCACCAACCCTACCTCGCCGATTACACCATCACCCTCCGCAACGATTCCATCCAACATCTCCGCTCCCCCCTCACCCCTGACCAATTCTACTTCACCATCACCGCCATCCCCCTGCCTCCTGGTTACACCGATTTGACCCATTGGGTTGAAAATTATCCGCTATTTAACGGCCGTTCCGCCTACAGCAAACACCAACTCATCACCACCCACAACCACACCGGCCTCCGCTGGCTCGCCGCCGGCCCCGACATCCTCCCCAACACCCAACTCACCGCCTTCGAACACGACCAACACATCATCCTCGTTACCAGCTACCACCACAGCAACCACCAACCCACCCTCGACACCATCCTCAACAGCATCACCCTCCCCTAAGGTAGTCCGATTTGTTAAATCGGACTACCCCAAACCCCACCTAAATTCGCCCACCATCTCAAAATATCCATCAAACCTCATCCAAACTAAGCACCCCGCCTCACTTCACCAACACCAAAAAATCCCCCCAATCCCCAAAATCCGCGTCAAAACCCACCAAACCAAACCCCTCCACCCCCTTAACCTCAAGCAAAACGACCTCCACACCAAACCCCTACTTGAGTTTGGCCTTTTCAAGCAAACCCAAGTACGCTTACTATCAAAATAAGCGCAAAAAATAAAATGATATTTGCCAAAAAAGCTTAAAAACGACCTGTTTTTAGGCTTTTTTGCTTTAAACTCTTGCCGAAGCAAGGG
>DATHYN010000461.1:0-1667 GCA_035459145.1 Anaerolineae bacterium
CCATTTACAACCCACCAATCGCCAAAAGGCAAACCAGAATCGAGAAATCTGCCCTAACAATCCCCCAACCAACACATGCACCGGCCTAATCCATCTATTGAACCCTCCAACCCACCAAACCTAATCAAACCAACCCCCAACTCATTTCAAACACACACCTTCCAACCCAACACCCACCCTCCCCTCACCAACAACAAAAAATCCCCCCAATCCCCAAAATCCGCGTCAAATCCCACCAAACCTAATCAAACTAACCCCTCACTCATTTCAAACACCCCCTTCCAACCAAACACCTTTCCTCATTTCACCAACAACAAAAAAATCTGTCCAATCCCCAAAATCCGCGTTAAAATCCACCAAACATCTCCTCCACCAACTCCTCCCTCATTTCAAACACACCCCTCCCAACCAAACACCCCTCACTCCGCCCACACCTCATACACCCCCACCGCCTCACGCTTCCCCTTCACCTGCACCTCATCCAAAAACCGCCACCGATACCCCTCACCCTCCCCCAACTTCGCCTTAACCGCCTCACTCACAATCACCCCCACCCCATACTGCTTCGTCAACCCCTCCAACCGTGACGCCGTATTCACCGTATCCGAAATCACCGTTCCCTCCATCCGCTCGGCCTCCCCAATCGTCCCCAACATCAACCACCCCGTATGAATCCCCACCCCCAACCCAATCGCCTCCCCCGCCAACCCCTGCGCCGCATTAAACTCAACCACCGCCGCCTGCAACGCCAACCCCGCCCGCACCGCCGCCTCCGCCGACCCCGGAAACAACGCCATAATCCCATCCCCCATATACTTATCAATAAACCCACCATGCTCCCGAATCAACGGCCCTATCTCCCCTAACAAGCGATTAATAAAATCAAAATTCTCTTTCGGCGTCATCTGTTCCGATAAGGTCGTAAAATTACGCACATCGGCAAACAAGATGCTCATCTCCATCTCCGTCTGATCCCCCAACTCAACATCAATAATATTATCTCGATCCAACAACGTCAGCACTTCCACCGGCACAAACCGACTATACGCCTTATTCGTCTGCACCAACTCACCATACGCTTCCCGTATCGAACCCACCATCTCATTAAACGACGCCGTCAAAAAACCGATCTCATCATGATACTGCACCGCCACCTTCGTCTCTAAATCCCCCGCATTGACCGCCTCAATCCCCGCCACCAACCGTTGCAACGGCCGCGCCAAACTCACATACACAAACGCCGGAAACAGCAACAAAATCGCCAACGTCATCAACAAAATCAGATAAACAATCGGCCGAAAAAGCAGATCCTGCTGTTGTGCAAACCCTAAATTGAAAATCTCACGCCCTCCGACCCTATCAACCATCTGTTCATCCACAGCCAAAGAGATATTCGGCGGCATCAACAACGATCCCCCCGGCTGAATACCAGCAAATTGCACCCCTTCCGGAAAATCCAACTGCGGATATTGCCAAAATATATCCCCTGCCGCTGTTAGCTTCATCTGGGCCAAGTTCGTTTGCCACCCCCGCTTCGTCTCATGCTCAATTTCCCACGTCAACAACACCCAATCCACCTCTTCCCGATAATAAACGGCCGTTTCCACCCCCCCATCCCCATAAACCGTATCAAACATCGGCACAATCGCTGGCGTCATCCCACTATC
>DATHYN010000462.1:0-12241 GCA_035459145.1 Anaerolineae bacterium
CGCCCCCCCCACCAACCCCACCACCGAGACCATCCCATCAACCCCCGCCGACCTCGTCCACACCCTCGCCACCACCTACCCCGGCCACCAAAAACCACCCATCGTCCTCGTCCATGGCTGGCAAGGTGCCAATATCGGCCTCCCCTGCCAACGCCACGACGACGCCTACGTCGACGACAACTGGGGCCAAATGGACGAATATCTCTCCACCGGCGAAACCTTCACCGAACCTACCGATGACTCCCCCGGCGGCTACGTCACCGCCAACCTCACCGGCCTCGGCTTCCACGTCGAAATCGCCCACATCTACTCCGGCGGCGCCATCGACGCCACCGGCCCCGAAGACCCTAACTGGAACTGCACCCCCGTCGCTGAACTCAACGTCCCCAATCTCATCGAAGCCATCGACACCGCCAAAGCTGATACCGGCCAAGACAAAGTCATTCTCATCAGCCACAGCATGGGCGGCCTCGTCAGCCGCGCCTACCTCGAAGGCTCCCTCTACCGTGATGACGTCGTCGCCGTCTTCACCCTCGGCACCCCCAACATCGGCGTCCCCGTCCCCGCCCTCCAAGAACTGGTCGAAACCCTCACCCTCGGCATCCTCAACCTCGCCGACTACTGCCGCGCCCAAGCCGTCGTCTGCCAATTCTCCGATGACGAAAGCGACCCCGACTTCCCCGCTGGCTTCACCGGCATCGAAACCTTCAACGCCGTCCACAACCAACGCGCCACCGGCGTAACCTACCACATGCTCGGCGGCGACGCCGCCTTCGACGACCGCGGCTGGATCGGCTCCGCCATGGACGCCATCATCACCGGCCCCGATGACGGCATCGTCCCCCTCGCCAGCGCCCTCGGCGAATCCTCTTGGGACGGTCGCCTCGCCCCCCTCAGCGGCCCCATCGACCGCGCCTTCATCTACCCCGCCATGCACATCGAAATGTTTACCGATGACCCTAACTGCGCCCCCGGCGAATACGTCCAACGCCACTACAGCTTCCATAACCAAGACGAATGGTCAGAACCAAACGCCTGTCTCGGCTCCGATTTCCTCAACCGCCACATCCCCAGCTCCTCCTTCCTCGAATGTCTCGCCCCCACCCTCTGGGGACGCACCAACGGCCATGTCTGCGGCCTCGTCACCAACATCCTCACCGAACCCGATGGCTACTCACGCCCCGCCCGCATTCCTTCCCAATTCGATACCTTAATGGCGGGGGAAACGGCCGTTCACACCTTCTACCTCGCCCCCGGCCCCGCCATGCTCAAAGCCCACGGCGATGTCACCGGCCGCGACGGCTCCAAAGGTCAAATCACCGCTTACCTCGTCTCCCCCACCGGCCAACGCATCGACATCCGCTACGCCACCCAATACCCCAACCAAGTCCAAATCAGCGCTGGCCTTAACGGGACCGTCTTCCTCCTCCACGATGCCCAACCCGGCCCTTGGCAACTCCACGTCACCGCCACCGCCGCCACCGCCACCGGCTTCCGCTACGCTGTCGGCGGCCAACACAGCAGTCCCATTACCATCGCTGGCCATCCCACCCAAGCCGTCTACCAACCTAACCAAACCGCCACCCTCACTGCCCATCTCACCGGCCCCGCCCAAAATAGCCAAGTTTACGCCATCATCAATAGCCACAAATATGAACAAAAGGTACCGATGACACCCGTCGGCGATGGCCGTTATCACGCCACTTTCACCACCCCTAATATTCCCGGTTATGCCCAAGTCACCTTTTTCGCTTCCGGCACCAACACCCGCCATAACCTCCCCTTCCACCACAGCCAAACCCACCTCTTCACCATCGCCAGCGACCAATTCCAACTCACCAACAGCTACCGTGACGAAATCCTACCCAGTCTCTCCGGTATCGCTCCCTATAACGACCTCGCCGTTCATGCCACGGTCAAAGCCACCTCGGCCGGCACCGTCGGCGTCAGCGCCGACCTGCTCGATAGCAACGGCCGTTTCCTCGCCCACACCAATAGCTTCGCCACCGTCACCGCCGGCACCCACAACATCACCCTCCGCTTCCGCGGCCACCACATCCTCCCCCACAACGCCACCGGCCCCTACACCCTCGACAACATCCGCCTCATCGATTACACCCACAACGGCACCACCATCGCCACCGCCAACAAAGTCCAACTCACAACCCACTACACCACCCAAGATTTCACCCCCACCACCGCCCCCACACGCCAAACACCTCTCCCCATCGACACCTCCCCCCACATTTGCGTCATCGACAACACCGGCCCCTACCTCCCCAACGACACCATCAATCTCACCTTCAACCTCACCACCGTCAACGGCACCCAATACCCCGAATGGCTCGACTACTACTTCGTCAACGCCCCCGATGCCTGGAACATCCTCAGCCAAAGCCCCGCCCCTCCCGACAACAGCGGCTGGAGCCGCCCCACCACCACCACCGCCTGCAACAACACCGGCCTTGCCTTCTGGGGCCAAGCCAACCATTGGCTCAGCCCACTACCCTCCCCCTGCCTCCTCGCCTACGACAATCTCCCTCTCAGCGGCTCGATGGCCGGCCTCTGGGCCCAAACTGAATGGTACGACGTCTACCAAGAAAGCTTTGAAGGCGCTTTCCCCCCCCCAGGCTGGCAAATGGTCATCGAATCAAGCAGTGGCGGCAATCAAGGCTTCCAGCATAACGCCAACCGTGTCCATTCCGGCACCCGCAGTGCCATGCAATATTGGCATGATGTCGCTTGGTACCAACCCGACCCCAAAACATGGCTCATCACCCCCCGCCTCAGCGCCATGCCCGGTGATCGCTTCTACTTCTGGCAAAATCTCGATTACGCCGCCGACATGGACGAGCAATATCTCTATATGAATGATTCCGTTGGTGGCTATTCCCAATTCCGTGACGCTTACGGCGATGGTCTCGCCAAACGGTTCACTATCCCCCAAACCGCTGAAGACCAATGGGTCCGCCTCACCTACGACATCACCGATTACGGCCTCCGCGACGACGTTTATTTCGCCCTCTACTACGAAGCCGACAACGGCAACGCTTGGTATGTTGACGACTTTGGCATCGAACGCCAACGTCTCGCCGACACCAGCTACACCTTCAATGTCTCCTACATCGTCGCTGATGACCCCGCCAACAGCTGTCCCGGCTCTCCTTACGTTGGTGTCAGTTCCGATATTAATGATGAACGCTCATCACTTGTCGGCGTCGCCATGGGCGATTTAATCGTTCCCAGCATCAACAGCGCCACCTGCTCCCTCCAACAAGCCTGCCCCTTACCCACCAATCTCACCCTCACCACCACCGTCAGCACCGATGGCAGCTGTCCTGGCACCTCAACCACCACCATCCCCGTCGATGCCGAACTCACCTTCTGCTACACCCTCACCAACAACGACACCACCGTCACCGTCGCTGATCACACCATCACCAACTCTCTCGCTGATACCCTCACCTTCTCCGCCACCCTCGCCCCTGGTGCCAGCACCACCTACAGCTACACCACCACCATCGACGGCACCGCCAACAACTGCTACGACAACAACGTCTCTTGGACCGGCCAAACCCCCCTCGGCCTCGGTCAACCTCAAGGCGCCGCCGCCGATGTCCCCTTCATCGATACCCGCTACAGCGCCACCGCCAACCCCGCCTCCGCCCAAATCTGCCTCACCCCGCAACTCGCCCCCCAACTCGATATCAGCATCGGTAATCCCACCACCACCGCCGCCCTCACCTGGACCGGTGGCAACGCCTGCTTCTACGATATCCACTATCTCGCCAACGATTTCTACTTCGAACCAAATCCCCTCACCCTCATCGACACCCTCCTCAACACCGCCACCAACTACAACGCGCCTCTCACCCTCGGCGACCCCGCCGACAACTACAGCTACCTCCTCCGCGCCTACTGCGGCACCACCGCCACCACCACCAACCGTGTCGGCCAATTCGACTACACCCTCACCATCGGCAATTAACACCTAAAGGTAGTCCGATTTGTTAAATCGGACTACCTTTAATAAAAGAATTCATCCGGCCTTCTTGGCACCACCACCTCTTGCCGCCGCGGCTCTATCCCCAACGCCGCCCACAGCCCCACATGATCAGATGCATACAACCGATTATCATAATCAGCCGGCTCCTGCCCTATCAACCGCGCCCCATTAACCGCCGCCACCCCCGGCGAAATAAACAAATAATCCAAACAGACCCCTGTCTCGCGCTCACTCGGCACCAGCACCGTCGGATACGTCGCCCACGGCTCACGCCTATGCGCCACCTCATACGCCGACCGATACGACAACTTCATCTGCTTAATTGCCAACTGCCCCGGCATCTCATTAAAACTACCCGCCACCACTTGCAATGGCACGCGGCTAAAATCTTGTAACCACCCAATCAACTGCAATACTTGCTCCAAACGCGCCTCATGATCATGTACATACGGCCGCAAATCAACCGTCACAAAATCAACCCCCTGCCCATCAGGCAACTCCACATTTACCCGCAACGCCTTACGTCCATACCCCAAATCCACCATATCAAACGTCTGTAACGGCAACTGCGTCATAATGGCAACCCCTTCCCCCTTCAACAACTGCGGATGCCGCACCCGTACTAACTGATACGGCTGATCAATCCGTCCACTCAGTTCATAATTGACCCGCTCCCGCACCCAACGTCCCTGCCGCCGCCATAAATTCACTTCCTGCAATGCTACCAAAGCTGGCTGTACCGCCACCAACTGCGACACCACTAACCGTCGCCGCTCCCGCCACCGGTCCCGTCGACTGTTTAAATTCAACGTCGCCACCGTCAAATTAAATATTTTCATACTAAAAACTGATTTCGCTACGCCCCGCCGCCACCGCTGACTGCACTCGGCCATACTTCGTCGTCACAACTAACGTAAACGGAGCCGTCGTCGTAATCGTCAACTTCTCATCATCACCAAAAAAGTCAGCATAATCCTCTTTACCCAATGGATACTTCTCCACACCATAATACCCATCATAATGCCGATCCCAACTCACCCGCCGCAACGGCCAATCCACATTAAGGCCAATCACCTCTTCCAAAAAGACCGAAATTGGTGTCAAGCCTGTCCACCCCACATAATCTGGAATCGCCCCTTGCCCCTGCCGCACCGCATCGGCCGCATAATAGTTCCAAAACGTATCGGTATGAGCAAATACCTTACCCACTTGCTCTAAATGATTCACTGCAATTTCATGCGCTAATTTGATTTTACCCACCGTACGCAACCCTTTTAGCAACATGAAGTTGGCCGAGGGCCATACCCCTCCCCGCCACAAAGAACCAGCTTCACCATCATACCCCGTACTATCAGCCGCCTGCGACGGTACCTGATGAAGCCGCCTAAACCCATTCTCGTCACGCAAATGCGTCACCAACGCTGTCAATCGATTCTCCGGCGTTAAGTCCGGCCCCAACAAAGCCCAATACGCCCCCACCGATTTCACTGGGCTAAACCGCCCCTGGGGATCCGCATCCTTATAAAACTGCGCACTATCATCCCACAACTGATCATAAATTTCACGCGACAAAAACGCTTGATGCGCCGCCATCTCTTGCGCAATCTCTTCCTCTTCCAGCAACGTCGCCATCTGACTCAGAATCCGACACGTAATCAATGCTTGGGCACTCGCATCAATCCATGTCCAATGCTGATGATAATGCTCACTATCCGGCACCCGTGTCTGATTATCCATCCCACTACTCATTCCCGTCGCCCAATACAAACCAGAAGGCCACGTTCGATGCGCTCGGCACCACCGCTGATACCCTAACAATGGCCAAAAAACAGATTGCAAACGCCGTTTATCACCCGTCAAACGAAAATGCCGCCACTCACCCCACGCTAAAATATTCGGCCCCGTTCCATTCGGATCAAATGGTGAAAAATAATCATCCCCCGTCTCTGTATAAATCTGACGACAAATGTACCCATCATCATGCTGGCGGGCATAAAAATTGTCCAATGTCCCCATAAAATCAAATTGGCGCCGTCCATATAAACCAAACTGGCTCATAAAGACACTATCCCACAAAAACATAAAGTCGGGCGATCCCGTATCAATATAGTTAGCCACAAGCCCTGTCTCTAATTTCGTCGGTTGCCGCAAATTTTTCCAAGCTAGCTCCCACGCCCGCCAATACATCTCTACCCAAAATGGTTCTTGCGGAAAAACAGGACGGGGCAAATCAGAACGAGCCTCTTCAAATGATGGAATTGTTACATTATTATAGAGCCGCTCACGAAATAAGTTTCGTGATACAGCTGGTTCTCGCTGTCTAGCAAACATCTTTTACTCCACATCTAACCATATGGTAGCCACACCCCCTACCCGTAATCCATTTTCATCAATTGTGCCCACCCGCAAATTATATCGCAAATAAACATTTTCACGTAGCTGACCCTGCCAAATCAAAGAGTCACCTAAAGCAAAATAGGGGAACCGATCAGCTGACAAATCAAATTCAGCACTTCTTTGCGCCACACTCGCCTCACCACCCGGATCCACAAATCCTAAGTAAGTCAACGAGCTAGCTGGCACACGACCACTAGCTGGCACACGATAATTAACAATAATATTACTAAACTCCGTTAACCCCTCTTTGTCAAACTGATCTAACTCTACCGGTTGCGGACTAAACACAGTCAAATCAATCTGACCCCCAACTTGCAAATTATTACCTATCGGCAAAATCAGTCGCAAATTATAGTTTCCTCTCACCCCTGGGGCCAAAATACCACTCCATGAAAACGAATCCCCTACCTGCTTTGTCGCCGTTTGGCCATTAATAATCACATCATACCCATTTGCTGATGGTCCTACATAAGTCAAACTCGTACCCGCTATCGTTTCCCCCGGCTCTAAATTCGTCGTATATGGCACTGAAAAATCAATAGTATCTCCTAATGGTGTCGTTGTGGGCAATGGCTCCGCTGTTCCCCCATCCCCACTACCAGGTAACCCTACTCCGATATCACACGCCGTCAGTAATAAAATCAACAAACTAAAACTGATAATGAACAACCCATGTCGTTTAAATTGTCCCAAAAACCCCATAACAATCATCCTTACTATAATATTTTTGACCAATATTATCATTGTACCACGTTCATAACTTTTGCCACCTTTCTCTCATTTATTATTTTGATTAAACTTAAGGAATTAGTTATCGATTATGAACCATCCCAAACTTTGAATTAGTAATCACAGAAATGGATAAGCCAGTTCTGAACGGCACACCACTAACCTAAAACAGCCCCCTCTAACTAATAAAGCGGTATCAAGCTTAAAACTTGATACCGCTTTACTCTTTTACACACTCACCTTAGTTTGCTATTTATTGGCCAGGGATCACATTATAATCAAATTGCCCCACATGAGCAGACATATCAGGCGCTGTCGCCCCACAACTATTTGCCGCTCGTGTCACGTAACTGTAATTATTAGCCGCATCACCCAAACCGACTGTCGTCGTATAAGGTGAGCCCCCTACTGTTGTACAATTGGCCGCAGCACTACAATCAGCACCAGGCATAAAGTAAGGGTCATTAACACCCCACCACACTTCGTACATATCAGCATCAGGCGCATCCATCCATGATAAGGTCAGCAAAGTAGACGTTGCGGTCAAATCTGTAGCTGGCGTTGCCCCTGGCGCCGCACAACTATCACTCACTGTCATCGTAACCGGGATTTGGAGCGTATCCGCCGTAGGATCGCTACTCGCCACACAAACCGTTGCTGAATAGTTACCTACAGCCAATCCCGTCGCATCTAACAAGAGATCAACCGTAGAGCTACTACCCGCTGGCGTTGACCCCGTTGTCGCTGATGATACCGCTAACCAAGGAATATCATTCGTCGACTCACATACAGGTGGTGGTACACATTGTACCGGAATATCATAACCTTCTGTGCCATCAGTCCGACTGCCAGAACTGCCTTGATCCGCGCTAACACCAAGCCCGCGGCGAGCAAACACATCCCAGATAAGGCATTCATTCGTGCCTCCAGTCAAGGCCAAATCAGCCGCTAAAATACCATCACGACCATCAACAAATCCAGGACTACATCCTTGCAATTTCATCCCATCAATAATCAACTGTGTCGCTAGATTATTACCACCAGTCCCATAAATGAGATCGGTATCTAATCCATATTCATCAACCAATGCCCAGGTTAAATCCCACAACATCACCGCCCATACTTCACCTAGAGGGTGTGGGCCTGTTGTTCCGATAATCGTGTTATAGGTGCTCGGATTAACCGCCATATCCGTACTGTATTTGTAATTCCGAATACCATTCCCAGTTATCGGTTCACCCAAAGCATAGGTCCCAATACCACGAGCATCTGTGCCTGTATCCCCAGGTTCAATCGTCATCAAGAACCCAATGACATCACTCCATCCTTCACCCATTTGCTCATCATTTTGCAAACAAGTTGCTGCCAAACGTCCACCTGTCAACCGATTAGAAATGCCATGCCCATACTCATGAGCAATAATCCCATTGTCCAAATCACCATCAATTTGAACAGTGCCTTCATCGGTTAATGTACCATTTAAACCTGGAGTCGGCGTTTCCGTGCGCAACAATTGCCCATCTTCGTAACTAATAAAGACAGATGGAATCGTAATAGTAGCATCTGTGCCACCCATATTCAAGATACCATCTCCGGGCAAATTGTTGACAACAATCGCGGCCACAGCACCCGCATTTTGCGCATTTTTCACTTTGACAACAAAAGAGCATGTACCACGATCGATTAAAGCGATATTGCCATTTAGTTCGCCCGTATTCGTAACCGTTTCACAACCGTCACTCGTTGTACCGGTGCCATCGTCAACAATGTAAATATCAGCAGTGATAGCCGCTGGCGATGTTGGCACCGCGGGACCAAATTCAGCCGTGCCAGTGGCATAACCACCCGCTACCCCAACCGGGCTATTAATCGTCAACAATTGGCTAAAACCATTCCATAAATACATCTGCATACGCGGATTCGAACCATCAGCTGGCGTTGCAAAGTTCGCGTTGTTAACCCCACTGCCATCTTGAGCATCCGCTAAAACATAATCATTGCCGGCGCCACCTCGGCCATAATTATTCGCCTGGAAATTACCACTCGCTTCATCAAAACCATATTGATAGAACATATCATGAATCAGATTGTTCCAATAAAACAGATTCGTGATAGCTGCATCTTCATAAACAATCGGTTCTTGATTTAAATCAATTGGAAAATCAAAATCTAGCGTACTTCCACCACTTGGACTATAGCCAGTACCATTATTACCATTTTGATCTTCTTGTGCATACACATTATTACCACGTGTAATCGTAAATTCAGCCCCAGCGACACCATCTGTGTCATGCCATCCAAACGGTGAGGCCGTCGGGTCAGCCGGGTCAGTGACCAAAGTGCGGTTACCATGGGACGGGCTTTCTAACGGTATGTCATAAACACGGTAACTATCAGGAGCAACCGATAAATAACGTGTCATCCTTTGATTTAAATCAGCCACTAACGGTGTTGGCTCGGCCGCCACACTCTGACTCCACTTAACATGCGCTGTTTCCCCCCAAACATCATGCACAACCAGATCATATTGCGAAAGAATCTCTCCCGTAGTCACATCAACCCGCAAACTCCACCAATGCGTTCCATCAAGTTGATCAAGCTCAAAATGCCAAGCTAATCGCGTGGTGCCATCAGTCAACAATTGATACATCAAGCTAACCTCAATATCACCATTAGCAATTTCTGGCGCTTGAACGGTCGCTTTCATCTCATCAGCATTACTTGATATCGTTTTAACCTTAGCTATAGCAACTAACCCTAGCTCTTCAGCGGCCGCAGCAACCGCGCCTGCTGGCGTTAACAACATCACCCCACCATCAACTTTGTCACCCAAATGGGGCACAAACCGATTAGTAAGATTCAAGATTTGCCCGTTAGGCAACACATTGACTATCAACAACGCATTATGAACCGGAATACCATTCCACATCTGCTGATAAATCAAATGTGTAACACCAGTATGCTGACTCACATACCGATCTTGCAACTCCCATGACAATGCATCACCAACCAAACCCCAAGCATTAACTTGCTCATCAATATATGCTTCAACAATAGTCGCCGCATCCGCTTGACTCGGTTCGGTCAACAAAAACTCTGGGCCTGTTGCGCTACCTAACGCGGTTGTCGTATCTTCGAAAATATTCCAAGATAACACATCACTAGCACCTACATTGTTAATAGCAAACGATTCCGTTTTTTGACCATCAACCGCCACTGTACTACTAATCGTTGCTGGTGTTACACTAATCCGTGCATTTGATGGCGGTGTCCCACAAATCTCTAAACCCCAGTTGGTCAGCGTACCAGAACCATCACCACCACCTGCTGGCGAATTATCATTGACCGTCAATGTCCAAGTGCCATCTGCATTTTCACCATTAAACGCGGTTAAACTACCACTGCCAGTTGGTTGATAAGTGCCGCCATCTGTTGGTGGACACGGTGGTGCTCCTGCTGGTGCGTCTTCATCTAAAGTAAGGTTAAAATTATCAGTAGTGCCACAAGCCGGAGCCAACAACTCTTGAATGCCAGCTGCACCAGGGCTAGTCAAAGAAATTGAAACCTGTTCCATGCGACCATGAGTCCCGATAAGATTAATCAAATTAACATCAGTAAGATTCGTGGTACCACTGCTAATGATCAAATCGGAGGTAACACTGCCAGAGCTGGGTATCGCCACGTTTAATCCCGTTAACTCATGTGTCGTGCACGCCACCGTATTAACCGTAAATGATAAAGGAATGATTTGCCATTGATCGGCCACATCAGCATCGTTGCTGTTAAGACACAAATTGCCAGTATAGTCGCCTAAGCTCAATCCAGTCGCATCAAAATTAACAATAACATCCGCTTGTGTAAAGCGGGCTTCACTGCCACTGGTACTCAATGGATTAACCCAGTTAATAGCTTCCGTCGTGTTACAATCTCCATCCGTATCTGTTGTTAAGGTCCACGCTAAATCAAAACCACCATCATTATGAATGGTTAACGTTTGACTATCACCACCATCGGGCAATGCCGTTGCCACGATACTCGCTGGTGAAACGGCTACTTGTGGACCCAAAGCCGCTTCATAAGCTGACAAAGCATCAATTCGTCCCCAACCAAACGTATGATTTGGCACCGAGGTGCTGGTATCGCCACCACAACCTTCAGTCGTGGTAAAATGCGCCGCTGTCTGTTCCAAAATATCTTCAATAATATCTACTTGACCAGCTAAGGCTGGGTTGGCATCAATTAACAAAGCTACGGCACCAGCTACATGTGGTCCAGCCATACTGGTCCCACTCTTCGTACCATATCCCCCACCTGGCACCGTCGACCGCACGCTTGAACCAGGTGCGGACACATTTGGTTTTAACCGATTGCTACCATCAATCGTTACTGGCCCACGACTACTAAAACTAGAAATAGCATCCGTACTGGTCGTTGAACCCACCGAGAATGAATCCTCATAAATACCAGCTGGATTACTAACTGTTCCACAGCCAGAACCTTCATTACCTGCCGAATGAACCGTGACTATACCCGCGGCTCGAACATTAGCGACCACAGTTAACATTACATTGGGGTCAGTGCACCCTTCACTAGGCGGACATGCCCATGAGTTATTAATCACATGTGGTGCCATCGCTGGATTAGGGTTATTACCATTTAAATCTGTAGGCGCAATAAACCATTGATAGCATTCGCTATATGTTGCTGGTGTACCATTTCCTTGATCCATATTACGGCAACCAATCCATTGTGCGTCAGGTGCGACGCCAACTTCATTACTGCCAGACAGCCCAACCATGGTACCCATTGTATGCGTACCATGATCACCATCATCACAAGGAACAGTTGAATCAGCACCACAAATACCCCCACCACTATGAATAGCATCATGCCAATGATAATTATGATCAGGCGCACCACCATTCCACCCACGATACTTATCTTGTAACGCAGGATGTGTCCAATCATAACCGGTATCTTGTCCCCCGATAACAGCCCCACTGCCGGTTACACCATTCGCCCACACCTGATCGGCTTGGATTTTAGCAATCCCCCACTCTAAAGCTAAGTTTTCCACCTCGGCCCCCCCCCCCAACCCCACCCCCCACA
>DATHYN010000463.1:0-7302 GCA_035459145.1 Anaerolineae bacterium
TCTTCTAAACGCTCATGGGCAAATTGTTGAGATTTCGCTTAATCAGGCCCATCATTTGGCTGATTATTTTATTGGTTCCTTCGCATTATTTTTGGCGCGTGATGGAACTGTCGTTAATTTGCGCCAAATTTAGGTAACTAATACATCAAAAAAAACTCACCCAAGGAGTAACCCCATGTCTGACCCCAATATATTCGACCTCGGCCTTCACGCCGACCTCAAAATGTGGCAAAAATCACCCGTCACCCGCCGCCGCTTCCTAACCATGGGCGCCGCCACCCTCGCCCTCTATCTCACCGGCTGCCAAGACGACACCACCTCCCCACCAATCCCACCAACGCCCACTAACTCTCCCACAACCACTTCTCCCACCACCCCACTCGCCAATCTCCCCACCACTACTGACACCTGTGTCGATACCATCCCCCCCGAAACCCCCGGCCCCTTCCCCGCCAATAACGCCCAAGCCATCAACATCTTAACCGCCGCCGGCATCGTCCGCCAAGATATCCGCACCAGCCTCGGCACCGGCCACACCGCCCCCGGCCTCCCCTGCACCATCGAACTCACCCTCGTTAACACCAACAATAACTGCGCCCCACTCGCCAACCACGCCCTCTACATCTGGCACTGCGACCGTGATGGTAGTTACTCCCTCTATTCCCCCGCCGCCGTCGCCGAAGATTACCTCCGTGGCGTCCAAGAAAGCGACGCCCAAGGCAAACTATCTTTCACTACCATCTTCCCCGCCTGTTATCCCGGTCGCTGGCCCCACGCCCACTTCGAAATCTACCCCTCACTCGCCCAAGCCACAACCGCCCAAAATGCCATCTACACCTCCCAGTTAGCTCTGCCCGCAGATGTCTGTCAAGCTGTCTATGCCACGCCCCCCTACCAAGAAAGCGCCAGCTACCTAAGCCGCCTCTCGCTAGAAACCGATGGCGTCTTCCGCGATGGGGCTGATTTACAATTAGCCACGGCCGAGGGTGACCCCAACACCGGCTATACGATTCGCCTAACAATTGGTATACCAGCTTAACAAACAGAAATAATAATTGTTAACCGCCACAAAAAAGATTATAATCATAAGAGATAAATATTGATCCTTTCCCTCCAACGGGCAATTTTCATAAAATGACCCCCAAGAGCCATTGCTCTTTGTCACAATTATCACCGCCACCCTTACCCCAACTATATTGAGGATGCTTATGGATACGATTTCAACCAATATCAGCCAAAAACGATTAGCCCGCTTAGTCGAAGTTAGCCGTTCCCTTAATTCTCCTAATGATTTAGACACCCTCCTCCGCCGCATCGTCTCCGAAGCCAATGACCTTGTCGATACCGAAGTCTCCTCCATCCTCCTCCTTGACCCTTACACCCGCGAACTACGCTTCCGCGCCACCTCCGATACCAGTCAAGCCTCCCTCGGCAACTTCCTCGTCCCCCTCGATAACAGTATCGCCGGCACTGTCCTCCTCAAAGGAGAACCCATCATCAGCGAAGATGTCTCCACCGATGACCGCTGGAATCCCGAAGTCGCCACCAGCATCAACTTTAAAACCTCAACCATGCTCGCCGTCCCCATGTACGACGATGAATCCAATCCTGTCGGCGTCATCGAAGCCATTAACAAAACCGATGGCAGTCGCTTTACCCCTAGCGATGTCGAAACCCTCAGCGCTATGGCCAGTCTAGCTGGCATCGCCATCTCCAAAGCACGCCTCATCGGCGAACTCCGCGCCGCTACCGCCAAATTAAGTGAACTCGATAAACTAAAAAGTGATTTCCTCGCCGTCGTCTCCCATGAACTTCGGACCCCCCTCGCCATGATCGTCGGCTACGCCGCCCTCCTCCGCGAAGACGCTGAAATGGACGAAGACGCCTCCCTCCAACTCGATAGCGTCATGTCCGCCGCCCTCCACCTCCGTGACCTCATCCAAGATATCTTCAATATGAAATATGTCGATACCGGCAACTCCCAACTCAATCTGTCTAATTTCGATATCCGCAACGTCGTCACCCAAATCACCACCGATCGCCAAGATATGGCTGATGCCAAACGCCAAACTGTTCATCTATCCGCCCCCTCACAACCAGTCATCATCGAAGCCGACCGCAACATGGTCGATGTCGTCCTCGGCAATCTCTTCAATAACGCCGTAAAATTCACCCCCGATGGTGGTGAAATTTTCGTCTCCATCGAACAAAAAGGGAACGAAATCTGGCTCTCCGTCCGTGACACCGGTATCGGCATCCCCGAAGAAAAGCTCGAACAAGTCTTCGACCGCTTCTATCAAATCGAAGACCATCTCACCCGCAGTTTCGCCGGCATGGGCCTCGGCCTTGCCATCGCCCGCGAACTTGTCATCCAACACCGTGGTCGTATCTGGGCAAAAAGCGAACCGGGCAACGGCTGTGAATTTCACGTCGCCTTGCCTAAAAAACAAACTGACGTGCAACCCGAATAACCCTTATTACGTATACTTAGTA
Source organism: Anaerolineae bacterium (assembly GCA_035459145.1). GTDB lineage: Bacteria > Chloroflexota > Anaerolineae > Promineifilales > Promineifilaceae > DATHYN01. The sequence goes on from DATHYN010000463.1 coordinate 2,494, forward strand.
AACTGATTAGCCCTAACGGCCGTTGCCCCCTACCTACTAACACCCACCGTTCCTCTCTCTTAACAAAATACCCCTGCCCCCGGCCTTAACCAATAAGGAAGATTCCGATGTTATCTCACCCCCGTATACTTGCACTTATCACCACGCTCCTCCTCCTCGCTTCCCTCCTCTGGCCCCAACCCGCTACTGCCCAAAACGAAGAAATTATCGTTCTCGAAATCAAAGGTGTCATCACCCATAGCATGGTCAGCTACTTTGAACGCGGTATCAACAAAGCCGAAGACCGTGGTGCCCAAGCCGTTCTCATTATCCTCGATACCCCCGGCGGCGCCGTTGATGCCACCCTCGAAATTGTCCGCCTCTTTCGCAATGCCGAAATTCCCGTCATCGTCTACGTCGGCCCCGCTGGCGCCCAAGCCGCCTCCGGCGGCAGTATCGTCACCATGGCCGCCCACGCCGCCGCCATGGCCCCCGAAACCGTCATCGGCGCCGCCGCTGTCATCGATGGCTCCGGTGGCGACCTCCCCGAAACCGCCCGCATGAAAGCGACCCAAGACCTTCAAGCCGTCGTCCGTAGCCTCACCGACCGCCGCGGCCCAGCCGTCGTCTCCCTCGCTGAATCCATGATCGATGAAGCCATCGCCGTCAACGCCACCGAAGCCCTCGAAATCGGCCTCATCGATGTCATCGCCACCGATGAAACCAATGCCCTCCGCGAACTTGATGGCCGGACCGTCACCGTTGGCGAACAACAAATCACCCTCCAACTCACCAATGCCCGCGTCACCCCCGAAGCGATGTCCCCTGTCGAAGCCGCTCTCTTCTGGCTATCAAACCCCCTGATCATCGGCTTCTTACTCACCATCGCCGTTCCCGCCATTCTCATCGAATTGCAAAGTCCCGGCGGCTACATCGCCGGTGCCATTGGCATCACCTGCCTCGTCATCGGTCTCTACGCCCTCGGCCAACTCCCCGCTAACTGGCTCGGCCTCGTCTTTATCCTCCTCGCTTTCATCCTCCTCACTCTCGAAATAAAAACATCCACCGGCCTCCTCGGCCTCCTCGGCACCGTAAGCATGATCGGCGGCCTTCTCATCACCTTCAACTCCCCCAGCTCCCCCGAATTTATCCGCATCTCCACCACCGGCGCCATCTTCATCACCCTCCCCGTCGCCAGTCTCTTCTTTATTCTCACCACTCTCGTCGTCAAAGCCCAAAAAGCCCCCGCCCTCACCGGCCAACAAGGGCTTCTTGGCCAAATCGGCTATGTCCGCCAAACAATCGAACCCCGCCGTCCCGGTTCCGTCTTCGTCCGTGGCGAAATCTGGCGCGCCAAAGCGGACCGCATCATCGAACCCGACCAAGAAATTATCGTTAAATCAATGGATGGCTTAACCCTCAAAGTTACCCCCGTTAACCATCCCGCCCCGCTTGAGGACACAACTCTATGACCAATTTCGATAACCTCCCCCCCATCGATACCATCCCATGGCATGAACTTGACCACGCCTATGGCCCCGCCACCGATGTCCCCGCCCAAATCAACGATCTGCGCAGCGACGATGCCGACATACGCAAACAAGCATTGTGGCACCTCTTTGGTAACATCTTCCACCAAGGCTCACGCTACCCCGCCTCTCCCTACGCCGTCCCCTATCTCGCTCAACTCCTCATCGATCCCGATGTCAACGATAAGCACCATATCCTGACGCTTCTTGTCAATCTTGCCCTCGGCTACGACGAAGCCTACCTCCCTCATGGCTACCCCATCGACCGCTATCTCGACTATTTCGAAACCAATCCTCCCCCCAATATTGATACCTGGTCGCTAGCTGAATGGCAAACGTATCAAGCTGTTCGCCAACAACTCTCGACCTTCATCTACTCCCTCTCCGATGATGATCCCACGGTACGCCGTCTCGCTATCTACGCCCTCGCTTGGTTTCCCCAAAACGTCCAACAATCCTGGTCTCATCTCCATACCACCCTCACCTATGACCCCCAACCCGTTAACCAAGCCACCGCCCTCCTCACCATCGCCATCCTCGCCAACAGCGACCCCCAAGCCCCTCTCGACGATCTCCACGACTATTTAGATCACCAATATCCCCTCCTCCAAACCAGTGCCGCCCTCGGCCTAGCCATTCATCACCATTACACCACCCAAATACTCGACCTACTGCTCCACGCCCTCACCCATGCCGATCTACTCCAACCACAAAGCGAACAAATCCCTTTCTACGATGGTAATTTCACCGGTCTTATCACCACAACCTTGGCCCAAGCCCCCAACGAACACCACCACCTCATTATTCCCCACATCTGCCAAGCATTACACCATGTCACCGGCTACGACTCCTTAGCCGTCACGCGCGCTCTCCTTGACCTAATCATTGATCGCCAAGCCCCACCACTTACCGAAACCCCATCATCCCAACTCACTCCCCACCAACGCTTAGCCCTTAACACCATCGTCAATCATGGTGGCTGGTTCATCGGCGAACATATTTTTGGCAATTATAGCAGTCTGCTCCGTCGCTATGGCCTCCCCAATAACCAAGCTGACCTACGTGCCTACCTCCTCACCTAACTACCTTTTAATACACTTATTCACTACGTAACCTAAACATAACCTGTATCGGCTCCCGTTCATGCTCTAAAACCACATCTTCCCCCGGAAACTCAAACGTCCCCGGAATCCCTCCATCAACATGCAGCACCAACCACGCCCCATCCGATACAATCGCTGTATCAACGGGGACAACCACGTCTTGATGATAACCCGCCGCTAATGCCACTCGTCCCATCTCAATTCCCGGCTCACCCACATTATCCGTATAAATCACTGCCCAAATCGGTTGATCCACCACTACTTGCGCCACCGTAACCTGTTCATCAACCAAAACTTGATCCCGCACAATCATAAAGTTACCACTATTCGTCATAAACGAAAATTGCTGTAACCGATTATCATACCGCGCCTGCTGATCCGCTAATGGAAATTCAAATTCATCCAAGACACCTGTATCTTCGTGTAAGACCAAATGCACCACTGGCGTCGACGCACTAGCCACCACCGGCAAAACCACATCTTCATTAACACCATCCACTAACAATGCCGAACCAATAATTCGCCCTAACTGTCCCCCTTCATCCGAATAAGCCACAATCCAGCCTGGTCCATAACTAATCGTCCGCTCAACAATAACTGTATCCTCTACAATCGGCTGATCAAACACTAAAATATCAGGTGGCATCATAATCCGAATCCGTTTCTGTACCGTCTCCCCGCCTATCTGCATCGGTGGATCCCCTGCTGGATACTCAAATTGATTGACATCATCCGTATTGTAATGCAATGTCACATAAATATCAGGCGTCGCCAGATACCGATTAATCGGTATCACTAACTTATCCACTCGGCCCGCCGCCGCTAATGCCCACTGCGCCAAGACCACACCCGGCTCACCATCCTCCTCCGCCTGCACAATTAACCAACTCGGCTCCGTCGTCACCACCGACGTGATCACCAACTGATAATCAAACCCAATATCTTGCTCATTAACGATAATATCAGGCAATAACAAATCTAAAGAGACTTCAAAATTAGCTTCCGCCAGCCGCTCACTATCCACCAACGGATCAAACGTAGTCACATCATCACCATCTTGGTAAATAACCGCCGTCACCTCCCCCGCCACTTGCAATGGATCAACCATTACTTCCACATCATTCGCCATCCCCCCACCAACCGCCGTCCAGCCAACAATCGCCCGCTCACCCCCATCCCCCATTCCTTCTACCGCTACCCAACCAGCCCCTGCCAACATCACTTCCTCAATCACAATCACTCCCTCCTCCCCTACAATCTGATCGCGCACTACCAAAGAAGTCGTGGCAGCCGTCGCCGTTGGCGACGGCGTTACCGTCGCCATCCCCCCCGATACCGGTTCAGCCGTCGCCGTCGGCGTCGCCGTCGGTCGCCGTGTTGGCGTTGCCACCACTGTCCCTTCCATCCCCTCTTCCCCACTTAATGTTACGGTTGGCTCCGGTGTGTCCACATCCACTTCCTCATCACCACCACAAGCAACCAAACTCCCCATAACTACAATAATTAATATGGGCCATGCCCATTTTGATAACATCTTTTGCATATTCATCCTAATATTGTACAGAAAACCAATATATTGCCCAACCCCTCACACCATTCTCTAAGTTGTTTAACCTAATGATTTCACTCTTTAAATCCCCAAAACCCGCAAAAACCGCGTTCAAAATCCACATTCTTTCCGTTACTCACCAAACCACCACATATGCGTACCATCACTCACCAATTCTATCGTTCCCTGCTCATCTGTACGCAATACCGCTACCCCCGCCTCAGCTAATCGCGCCATCACCTCTTCAGCCGGATGCCCAAATCGATTGTCGGCCCCAGACGACACAATCCCAATCTGCGGCTGAACCGCCTCCAAAAAATCGGCCGTTGTCGATGTCGCCGACCCATGATGCCCCACTTTTAACACCTGCGCCTGTAATTGATACCCACTGTCAACCATCTGCCCCTCCCCCCATGCCTCCGCATCCCCCGGCAATAACAAACTAAGCTCTCCATAAACCAACCGCATCGCCACCGAATTATCATTCCGATCATCACGCCGCACCCCCTCGGCCGGATGCACCACCTCCAATCGCACCCCATCCCCCATATCAATCGCCGTCCCCGCCTCCATCACCACCACCTCCGTCCCCCCTGCCTCCGCCACCCCCAACACCACACCATACGCCCCCTCATCACCAACCGAACCC
>DATHYN010000464.1:0-4035 GCA_035459145.1 Anaerolineae bacterium
TCTTCTAAACGCTCATGGGCAAATTGTTGAGATTTCGCTTAATCAGGCCCATCATTTGGCTGATTATTTTATTGGTTCCTTCGCATTATTTTTGGCGCGTGATGGAACTGTCGTTAATTTGCGCCAAATTTAGGTAACTAAAATGTTTAATTCCCCAGCCGCTGTCCACATACCAGCACAGCCCCCCTGCCATCAATTATTCATTTTATCTATCAATATCAGACCGAAGATCATGAAAGTCTATCATTTTCTGACCTTCCCCACAAGGAGACCTATCTTGAACGTATATCGTCCACGCTTAACAACCATCTTAGCCCTTTTCATCTTTACCCTCTCGGCCACCCTCACCTCCCGCACCCTCCTCGCCGCCGACACCAGCCACTTCTCCCTCAACACCCCCCCCACCACCATTCACAACCAAACCGCCAACAACACCCTCATCGCCCTCGCTGGCTACAATGGCCACCAACGCCCAACCACCCCCAGCCAAGCCACCCACCACTTCCCCGATGTTAACGGCAATACCAACCTCTACTTCTATAACCCCACCGAAACAACCATCACCGTTATCATCGATTATTTCGAACTCAATGGTAATTGGGCCGGAGCTAGCACCGAAACAATTACCCCCAAAACAGCCTCACCTACCATCCTACCTGGGTCTCTCCCAGTTTTGATGGTTTCGCCACCGCCGTCGCCGATGGCTACGTAGTCGCTGTGGCCAACAAACAAATCCCTGGCCTCACCTCATTCACTAGCTACAACAGCCACACCGCGGCCGATCAACAATGGCAAATCCCCCACACCGTCCGCAACCTCGCTGGCTATAACGCCCAATTTTCCATTACCAATCCCAACGTTGCCGCCAGCGCCCACCTCACCGTCACCTTTTCCGGTACCAATTACACCCATACCGCCACATTACCCCCCAACAACGGCACCCGCGTCAACCTAGACACCCTAACCCCCTTGCCTAACGGCTATTCCGGTGTCGCCACCATCACCGCCAACCTCCCTGTCGTCGTCACCGTCCAATTAGACAATGCCGACACCGGCGGTAGCGACTTTGCCGCCTTCAACGCCACCCCCTCGGCCCCAGCCAACCCCAACAGCCCCATCCTCTACTCCGCCAACCAATTCAAAGACGGCGCCACCATCTGGCAATCCGCCACCAGCATCGCCAACCTCGCCACCGACACCTCTACCGTCGCCATCTCTTGGTACGACACCAATGGCCTCGATTATCTCGACGTCGATAACATTCCTTCCCTATCTAACCTCATCATCTCCCCCTCCGACACAGTTCCCGCTGGCTTCGCTGGCAGTTTAGTTGCTTCGTCCGATCAACCGATGCTCGGCATCAACCAACGCTTCGGCACCAATACCTCCCTCTTCGACTCCGCCATTTACGAACTCGTTCCCCCCCCAGCCTCGGCCGCCGACACCTACTACCTCGATATCGCCACCATCAACCATGACCTCAGCCAAGGACTCACCACGGAGATCGCCGTCCAAAATATGAGCAATGCCACCGCCGTCGTCGACATCACTTTGTACGAAGCCGATACCAACAACACCATTCTCATCACCGACAACATCCCCGCCAACACCGTCAAACAGTATCACACCGACGACATCGAGGGCTTAACCGCCACCTGGGCCGGTGCCGCCACCGTCAGCGCCGATCAACCAATCAACGTTGAAATCACCCAATTCTGGGATTTGATCGCCGAGCTCTTAGTCCAAGATGATACCTACCATGTCGCTGAAGACAACACCCTCACCGTCGCCGCCCCTGGCGTTTTGAGCAACGATGTCGATGCCCAAAACGACCCCCTCACCACCAACCTCGAAACGGTACCCCCGGCCGGTAGCTTAACCTTCAATACCGATGGCTCCTTCAACTACACCCCCCCACTCAATTTTTCCGGCCCCATCAGCTTCACCTATAGCGCCACCGATGGGACCTTTACCGAAACCGGCGTCGTTACCATCATCGTTGACGCAGTCAACGACCCGCCCACCATTACACCGATCATGACCCAAACCATCATCTCCGGCATGACCAGCCCTACTCTCACCTTCCAGCTAGAAGATGTTGATACGGCTGGGGCGGATCTTGTGGTGACGGCCGAGGGTGCCGACCCCACCATCATCCCCCACAACAACATCCTCATTTGGGGCAGTGACAACACCCGCTACCTCACCTTCACCCCGATTAGCCCCATAGACACCACCACCACTCTCACCCTCACCGTCACCGACGGCGACAACACCATCACCACCGACATCCCCGTCATCATCACCGCCCATTACACCTACCTCCCCATCATCATCGCCCCTTAACCCCACCCCAGACCTCTGAGGCTTCCCCCAACACCCTCACACCAACCCAAACCCTCCCTAAAAACCTCAGAGGTCTTCCCTCTCCACCAACCCAAACTCGCATCTTGCCCCCCGACAAACCAAACCTCCCTCACCCCCACAAACAGACTAGGACTCACCACATTTTTGGGATAAATCTTGAAATAGATTAGCGCCATAGTAAACACCTTCTCCACCTGAGCCTTGCCATGTTATCATGACAGATTCTTGATAACATTCAGCTACAGTGGGTAAATCATTCAATTGCAAAAATATAAGTGAGGTTTTGCTATTCAAATCTAAATAGGGGGAATACAGTTTGCTTGACCCTAGCCACATATACAACCGCTGTTTGGGATAGGTAATGCGAAAATCAGAGCCGTCCATAGGATAGTCAGGGGACCAAAAAATTGGAAAAAGAGGCGTAACAAACTGAGGTTCACCCAATTCTTGTAAGATAGTTCCTAAAACAACCTCTTCAAGCCCTGTTATCATTATGTTGGCTACAACACCCTCTTTAATTTGAGCACTTGTGTTTGTATAAGACGTGCCCGTATAACCCCGCCAACTGATAAATCTCTCTGTTTGATACTCTTCCATTTCAACAAACCGACTATCCCCTAAATAATCATATAAACTTATTAACGCTTCTTCTTCCGTTTGCCCTAATTGAACGCCTTGCCAACAATAATCACGACAATCCGGATGGTTAATCAATAAATGCCAAGATTCTGGAAATTGATCTGGATAAGAAACAGGAGCCACTGTTTTTGTAGGCACTGATATTAAGGTCGGATTTATCGCTCTTGTTAACCTAATTTGACGTGTTGCTTCAATGGTTTTCGTAGAATCTGTAACTATATTCGCTTGGCAATTTGTCAACAAGATTATTTCAATAATTAAGGCAAAAACCAAAAAAATTTTTGCGGTTATTAACTTAAACATATCTTCCTCGCTATTAGTTTTTGCCACAGAAGTATAACACTTCAATTAATGACATTATTTCAAATTACTTATAATAACCTGAGTTCGACAATTCCCCCCCTCCGCCCAACGTCATTTCGAGCGCAGTTCAATCCGCCCCACCCTCGACAAGCCTCACCCCTAAATCAAGGATTGAACGAAGTCGAGAAATCTCCCCGAACAACACATTAACCAACTCATCCACAGGTTTAATTCATTATCGAACTCAGGTTATAATAGTTTGGTGGTAGGAACCATCCCATAATTCCCATCATTAAATCATAATTTATATCTTCAATAAAATTATATGCTCCATTGACAGCAATAAGGAACAGCAGTGATTGACACTTGGTCATGGCTTTACTGATAGCTATTAGCCCTCATGTTATCATTCTTTAGCTTACGGGATACAGACTAAAGGATAAACTTTAGAAGTTACAGCGAAAAAGTTACATTAGCACCAAATCAAGGGTAATTCAAAAAGTTCTAGTCCAATTCTGGCAGAAGTATCAGCCCTATCACCAACGGCATTACGCAAAACACGCACACCATCAACCGCCTCATCTCCCCCCCCTTTGTGTCAAAATAGAGTGAGACAGATAAAATAGAAGATATCTATTCAAAGTAGGGCGAGAAGGAAGCAGAAGATGAGCAGAAAGAACGGGCAAATTCGTAACGGACAAGTGGGTGTGGTTGATGGCAATAGTG
>DATHYN010000465.1:0-19883 GCA_035459145.1 Anaerolineae bacterium
TAGAGGGATTATTGGTAGGTGCCGTTGATGTTGACGTGGCCGTCGTTGAGGTCGAGGGTGGTGATGGTGATGGGGAGTTCCATTTGGTCGTAGATGGTTTGGGCTTGGCTGACGGCGGTGATCATGAATTGGGGGGCGGGGGAGTCGTTGAGCCAGAGGTGGGTGATGGTGGCCATGGGTTTGCCGTCTTGGAGGTAGATGGTGGCTTGGCCGCCGACGATGAGTTGGGTGCCCATCATGTGTAGATAGGCTTCGCCTTTAACGGTGTTATCGGCACGGATGGTGAGTTGGGGATGGCTGAAGGGGAGGTCTGGGTGGCGGTTGAGGAGCCAGGTGACGGTTTCGGCGGCCATCTGTTCGCTGACGGTGATGGTGAAGTTCTGGCCGACGTAGTCGCCACTCCACCATTGGTTGCGGATGGTGGCGATGCTGTCGGGGAGGATGGGGTCGACGGCGGTGAGTTGGCGGTTGGGTTGGAGGCTGGTGATGAACCAGCCGTAGCTGTTGAGGCCGAGGAGGAGGAGGAGGAACCAGCTGTGGGGGTGGCGGAGGTAGGGGACGATTGTTTTCCAAGTTAATTTCATGATAGTTAATCCCATTGCTCTAATTTTAAGCGCCACTCTTTCGAGAGATGGCGGACGAGGTCGAGGCGTTGTTCGAGGGTGATGCCGATGAAGACGAGGAAGGCACCAAGGCCGAGGAGGACACCGGCGTTGAGTTGGGCGACTGGCTCAAAGAGTTGGCTACTGATGGCGGCGACGACGCCGGCGATGCCGAGGTAGAGCCAGCGGCGGAGACGGCGGAAACTGCCAAACCAGACGAGGGCGAGGGCTTCGATAATCATGAGGAGGGCGTAGAAGCCACCGTTGGGGCCAAATGATTGCCAGAAGGCGGTGGCGTAGAGAAGGGTGAGGGCGGCGTAGTCGAGCCACCAGCTGAGGTTGTGATGGCCGGTGCGCCATTCGAGCCAGCTGAGGAAGAGGAGGTAGAGGCCGGCGGGGACGGCGTAGAGTTGGAGTTCGTAGTGGCCGAGGAGGAGGAGGAGGCCGAGGTTCCAAGAGATGAAAAGGGAGAATAGAGATGTATAGAAGAGATAGCGATGGCGGTGGTCGAGGGCGATGGTGAGGCCGATGAGCCCCCAGAGGGCGGTGATGATGGTGATGTTGGTGGCGGTGATGCTGTGGATGCCTTGGGGAATAAGTTGGTGGATAAGGCTTAAACTGATGTATTGGAGGATGAAGGGGGTGTAGGTTAGGAAGCCGGCAATAGTGAGGGTAAGGAGGCCGTAGGCGACGTGGGTAAGTGGTTGGTGCCAGTTGGTGGCGTGGGGGGAGATGAGTTGTTTGTGGGCGAGGTGGCGGAGGAGGTAGCTGGTGAGGAGGTAGAGCCAGCTGAGGGTGGCGAGGAGGGTGAGGTAGGTGCTGGGGGAGAGGTGGAGGAGTTGGCCGAGTTGGATGGCAAGGTAAGTGAAGCCAGCGAGAGCGAGGTAGGTGAGGGGGCGTTGGTGGTGGTATTGGGCGAAGATGGTGATGATGATGGTGTGGGTGAGCGTGATGAGGAGTGTGGTGGGGGTGGGCCAAGCGGCTAAGATGAGTAGTTGGATGAAGATGATGTCGAGGCCGAGGAGGGTGTAGAAGGGGAGACTCCAGCTGCGGGAGCGGCCTTGAGCGACGAGGGGGGCGAGGGCGGCGGTGAGGATGGTGAGGGGGAGGAAGGCGAGGCTGAGGGTGATGACGGAGCTGGGGAAGAGGAGCCAGAGGAGGGTGGTGAACCAGGTGGCGTGGAGCCAGAGCCAAGTGAGCCAGAGCCAGAGGGGTTGGCGGAAGTGGAAGAGGGCCCAGCCGTAGATGATGGTGGCGGTGGCGAGGGTGATGATGAGGTGGAAGGGGGTGGGGGTGGAACAGAGGTTGAGGATACAGTTGAAACCGGGCCGAGCTAAGAAGAGAACGTTGACGATGAGGCCGCTAAAGGTGAGAGTGTAGAAGGGGAGTGACCAGCTATCGAAACGGGTGAGGGGGGGACTGATTTTATCGAAACGTTGTTCAAGGTGGCGGGCGGTGAGGAGGAGGGTGAGGATGACAGGGAGGTGGCTGAGGGCGAGGTAGGTGGGGGGGATGACGAGGCGGAGGCCGGTATGGGTGGCGATGATGAAGGGGATGGTGGCGAGCCAGAGGCGGCGTGGTTGACGGAGGGTGATGGCTTGACTGGTGAAGAGGAGGGTGGTGGCGGCGAAGGCGACGAGGCGGCCGGTGGGGTGGTAGGTACTGATGAGGAGGCCGAGGGGAAGAATGGTGTAGAAAGAGATTAAGAATGGTTGGCTGTAGTGAGGGGCATGATGGCGGGTGCGGAGGCTGAGAAAGAGGTAGAAAGCGCTGAGGGTTATCAGGCTCCAGCCGTGGAGGTAGGCGTGGTGGGGGTGACCGAAGAAAAGGTCGGTGATGGGGGTGGGGGCGAGGAGGAAGAGAGCGAGGGCCGAGAAGGTGGTGGTGAGGTAGAGCCAGGCGCTTTTTTTGAAGAGCCAAGCGGAGAGGAGGGTGAAGGTGGCGAGGTAGAGGGTGATAAATTGGAGGGTGGGACGGGTGCTGGCGAGGGCGAGGGTGAAGGCGGCGATGGGGGTGGTGTAAGCGACGGCGTACCATGGGTGGCGGTAGTAGGGGGCGTAATGGTGGGCGAGGCGGCCGAGGAGGAGGGTGGGTAAACTGAAAGCGACGAGGGTGAGGGTGATGGCATCGGGGGAGGGGTTGGGGTTGAAGTGGTTGAGGGCGGTTAGGCCCCAGAAAGGAAGGAGGAAGGCGAAGGGGTGGAGGAAACGGTTAGATGGATTTTTGGGGTTGCGGTCGAGGTCGATGAGGAGGGCGAGGGCGTAGATGGCGAGGGCGACGGGGATGGTTTCGAGGCCGGCGGCGGGGAGGGGGAGGCTCCAGTAAAGGCCGAGGAGGGTGAGAAAGTGGGCGACGGTTAGAGGTGGTTTGAGCCATTGGTGTTGTTGGCGACAATGGCCGTACCAGCTAATCGACATCAGAATGAGGGCGAGGTAGAGCCATTGGGGGCCGTACCAGCTGGTGGGGAGGTGGCCACCGAGGTACCAGCGGAGGTGGGCGAGTAGGGTCCAGGGGATGATGACGAGCCAGCTGGCGATCCAGAGGGAGCGGCGTTGGCGGTAGGTGTAGGCGTGGGTGAGGAAGTAGGCGACGGTGAGGCCGAGGGTGATGATGGTCCATGTTTCTCGTTGGAGACCACCACCGTACCAGACGAGGTTGCGTAAGGGTGTGATGATGATGGTGAAGAGGGCGAGAAATTGACTGGTGTAGCGTAAGGGGAAGCGCCAGAAACGCCATTGTTGGCGGAGGGGGAGGAGGTGGTATTTGTTGGGGTGAATCATTAGATGGTAGAGGCCGCGTTCGAGGAAAAGGTAAGCGAAGGCGCCGATGATGATGAAGAGGGTGGCACGGCCGGAGCCAGTGCTGAAGGGGATGAGGGCGAGGGCGGCGGTTATATTGAAGAGCCAGAGGGTGATGTAGGCGGTGGGTGTTTGTTGGTGGCGGTAAGCGGTGAGGCCGAGGGGGATGGTGGCGAGGAGGTGGTTAAGGGCGAGAAGATACCAGTTGGTGGGGGTCATGGTTTGGATGAGGATGTCGTTGCTGAGGTGGTACCAATGGTTGAGGAGGCTCCAAAGGCCAAAGATAAGGGCGAGGTGGGTGGCGGGAGTGGTTAAGGGTTTGCGAGGGCGGCTGTAGGCAAGGACGAAGTAGGTGAGACTGAGGGTGATGAGGGCGAAGCTGTAGGGGGCGGGGGGTAGGTTGTGCCAGAGGGCGTATTGGTTGAGGGCGAGGGCGGTGAAGAGGCCGGTGAGGTAGAAGGTTTGGGGTTGGTAGTAGAGGGTGGCGTGGAGGGTGGTGAGGAGGGCGAGGCCGAGGTAGAGGGGGATAGTGGGGATGTTGAGGTAGGTGGTGGGGAGCCAAGCAATGATGGCGAGGAGGATGGCGGTGGTTTGCCAAGGATAGCCGTAGACCCAGCGGTAACGGCGTAGCCACAGGCTGATGAAGGAGAGGGCAAAAGCGGCGGTTAAGAAGAGGTAGCTGTTGGTGAAAGTTGTCCAGACGAGAAGCCAGCCAATGATAGGTAGGGCGGTGAGCCAATGGTAGATGTTGGTTTGGAGTGAAGGGAAGAGGTAGCGGAGTGCGGATAGATAGTGAGTGAGGGAAGCGAGGCCGGGATATTGGTGGGGGGTGTGGTGGAGGTAGGCGAACCAGCCATTAATGAGGATTAAATGGACTAGCGTGTAGAGGAAGAGGGGGCGGTGGAAGAAAAGGAGGGGCGGGATGAGGGCGAGAAAGGTGGTGATAAAGGCGCCGAAGTAGAGGATGGTGTCGTAGCGGCGTTTTTGGTGGCGAAGGGAGATGGCGGTGACGAAGTAGGTGATGGTGAGGAGGTTCCAGAAGAGGGAGATGGTGGCGAGGTGGGTGGCGCGGTGGAGTTGGAGGGTGGCCGAGGCGGTGAGGGAGAAGAGGATGGTGCCGATGAGCCAGCGTGGTTGTCGTTGGGTGTAGGTGAGGAGGAGGAACCAGAGAGCGAGAGCGGTGTGGGTGGTGAGGGTGGCTATCAGGTTGAGGCTGGCGAGGAGGAGGCCAACGCCGATGGTGGCGTAGGCGGCGCGTTGGAGCATATGGTGGTACCAGCCATCGAATTCATCTTGGGCGGGGGGCGCCCATTGGGGCCAGTGCCAGTAGAGAAGGCTGATGGTGAGGAGGGTGGGGCCGAGCCAGCCAAAGCTGAGTGACCATTGTTGGTAGAGCCAATGGTGGGTGAAGGTGGCGGCGATGGGGAAGAGGGTGAGATGGGCGAGGGCGAAAATGGGAAGGCGGTATTGGTTGAGGTAGCAGGCAAAGGTGGCGCCCATGAGCCATAGGTTGAGGCTGTAGGCGAGGCTGTGGGGTGGGGTGTTGGCGGAGAGGGCAAAGAGGCCACTGGCGCTCCAAAGGGAGATGGGGATGAGGGTGAGAAGGGCGAGATGGCGTACTGGTCGGTGGAAAAGGTTGTGGATGGTGGGGGGGATTAACGCGGGGGTCCGGTGGAGAAGGCCGGCGGTTAACGCGGTTAAGGCGGGGAGGGTGGCCCACCAAGCGGTGGGGATGTCGAGTAAGTTGAAGAGAGCGAGGCTGGTGCTGATGAAGGCGGCATAGCTGAGGTAGCCAAAGAAATCGGCTTGGTGGCGCCAAGTGAGGAGGGGGTAGATGGTGAGGCAGAGGAGCGAAGCTCCGAACCAGACGTAGGGCCAGCTACCGGGAGGAAAGCCTTGGGAGAGGTAGAAGACGATGAAATCGAGGGGGATGAGGAGGGCACCGATGGCGGTGAGGGCAAAGCCGGATTGGGGGAGATTACGGTCGACGCGGATGTGGTGGCCGAGGCCGAAGAAGGTGGTGGTGAAGGCGGCGAGAATACTACCTTGGGTTAAAGGTTGGAAAGTGGGCCAATTTTTAGTGACCCAGATAACGGCACCGCTAAAGACGAGAAAGGCGCCGAGGAAGAGAATGGCGCGTAAGGTGCGTTCGGAGAGGAGGGCTTCCCAGAAAGTGTCCCAGCGGAATTGGGGGCGAGGGTCTTGGGGTTTGGCTGGTTTGGCTGGTTTGGCTGGTGGTGGTGGTGATTTAGGGGGTTTGAGGGATTGGGGGTCGGCGTTGATTTGGATTTGGTCGAGGATAGAGGGTTGGGAGGGGGTTTGGGTGGTGGGTGGCGGGGTGGTGGGGCGGCCGAGGGCGGTATCGATTTTGTGGCGAATCTGCGCGTAGTCATTAGTGAAGATATGGCCAGCGGCGAAAAGTTTTTGGGTTTGTTGTTCGACGAAGTGCCATTGGGCGTTGTGGAGGTCGGCGGCCGAGGGGAAGGGGGTGAAGGCGGCGTTGTGGAGTTCTTGTTGGAGAGCTTGCTTTTGTTGGGTGTGTTCGTGTTGGATTTGGAGCAGGGTGATATCGGAGAGCCAGTTGGTTTGGTACCATGATTGGGCGGTGCGGAGCCAGAAGTCAATTTGTTGGATAAGGAGTCGTTTGGCGGCGATGTCGGCGGGGGAGAGGCGGAGGCCGAGGGTTATTTCAACAGATTCAACCTTTTGGGTATAAATTGATTTTGTTTTTATCAAAAAGTTATTGGGTAGTTCATGGCGCCAATGGTGAATTTGTTGTTGGTAGTAACGTAAATTGGAAAGTTGCTCCAGCGTCAGAATATCGCCAGTAAAGTGGCATTGTGGGCAGGGTTTATCTAAACGGTAGCTTGCATTTTGACATTGTGGACAGTTCATGTGTAGCCTCTTTGATGAATTGGACAATTTAGCTGGGGAGGGGAATGAGTGATGAGAAAGTTATCTTAAGCGTAATAAGAGTAGGATAGCAAAAATAATAGCTTTAAGCAGTTGCTTACTAGCATGGCATTAAGCACTCAAGTGCGTAACTTTTGTGTATTAGAACAGCGCTGGTGGTTAAAATATGACAAAATAAAGTCGTAGTGAATCATAAGAAAACGGTTCTTAACTGTACTTAAATGGATATTGTAGGTAAAATTAGGGGATATATAAGGTCAGTATAGATATCTGGATTTGTCTAGAAGGATAAAAAATAATGAAGCAATATCGAATACATATTTTGTTAGTAGTTGCGACAATTCTCTTGGTGTGGGGGCAGGATCGTTGGCAATTATCAGCTCAAGTTCAGCCTTTGATCGGTTCTGATTTGCCGGTGGAGGATAGAGAATCATTTGGCCATATGGTGAATGGGGGGCGATGGCGTATGGTGGACGCGGAGCCGGTTGATGAAGCTGTTGTGCGTGATGCATTAGGGCCGTCGGCGGCTGATGGATGTGATAATGCCTCGGTTTTGGATGTGCCCGATGCGGGGGTTACGGTGATTAATACGTTTGAAGAAGATGCCACCGATCCGAATTTGACATGTATGTGGGGTTCGCCACCGGGTAATCGTGGATATAAAGGTTATCGGACAGCATGGTATCAATTTACGGCACCCTATACAGGGCAAGCGGTTGTGGAAGTGTCATCGAATGCTGATTATTTTGACAATTATGATACGGTTGTAGGTATTTTTTCAGGAATTTGCCATGGTGGATTGACTTTATTGGCTTGTGATGATGATAGTTTAGGCTTTTTATCGCGGGCGGAGACATTGGTGTACGAAGGGGGAACCTATTATATTGAAATTGCTGACCGTAGTTTAGGGGTGAATGGGGATGCGATCTTAAATGTAACTGTTTTTATTGATTCGACACCTGTTGGGAGTTTGTGGGAGCAAGTTGATTTATTAGAAGAAGCGCGAAGCCGACATGCGGTGGTAGCTGTCGATAAAGATTTGTATGTTATTGCGGGGCAGACAAGCGTTAGTGGTAATCCACGACGGACAGGGACGCTCAATCGTTTTGATACAGAGACGCAAACGTGGACGACGTTAGCGAAAATGCCGGGGCCGGATGGTTTTGGTTATTCGAATACGGGAGCGGCTTATGATAGTGTGGGGGATATGATTTATTTACCGGCAGGGTATGTGGGTGATAATGATGATTATGATGGGACACATTGGGCGTATGATATTGAGCATAATACATGGATGACGAAAACGAGTTTGCCTTGGAGTAATGGTAAGCCATTGGGGTATATGGGGGTGGTACATTCGCCGAATTTGCAGGGATATTATGTAACTGGGGGATTAGATGGTGCCTTTTTTGATGCAGGTAATGCAGTGCGGGGAGATTTTTGGTTTTATAATTATGCATCTGGAGATTGGATTGGGCAGGCGAGTTTAGGGACGCCACGGTATGGTCACACAGCGGCGTGGGTCAATGGGAAAGCGTGTGTGGTGGGCGGGATTGGTGATGGTGGGGGCTTCCCTGTGTTATTGAGTGCGGGTGAGTGTATTAGTCCATCAGCACAGACGTGGACCCCGATCGCGGGGATGAATATTCCGCGTTACAATGCAGGTAGTGCGGTAGGGCCTGATGGTCGGTGGTATGTATTTGGGGGGACGGCATTTGATGGGACGGCCGTGCCTCAGATTGAAGTTTATAATCCATTGACGGATCAGTGGCAGATATTAGGGGTGCGGTATTATTTAACGGATCCAAAGCGGAGTTGGCCACGTGGTGGGTTTGTGGATAATGAGTTGTGGGTTGTTGGTGGCGAGACGGCACCGGGGGGGCAAGTGGTATCATTGGTGGAAAAGATAGTTTTGCCAGATTTGCGTTTTCGTTTGTATGCACCGTCCGTGTTTAATCAATATCCAGAGCCAGGGCCGGGTATTAATTTCTTAGAGGCGCGGCCAATGGTGATTAATGAGGGGCAAAGGCATAGTTTTAGCGGGGCCAGAGATCGTTTTCATGTATTTACCTTTTATTTAGAACAGACGATGGATGTTAATGTCATTTTGAAGTTGGTCCCGCAAGGGTCTGATTATGATTTGTGGGTCTATGATGATAATAAAGCGGTAATCGGGACGAGTATTCATCCAGGTGCATCACCAGAAGTGGTTGATTTGAATGGTTTAGAAGCGGGGCGTTACTTTGTGATGTTAGTTCGTGCTTATCCACCTGGTGATATACCGGATGGGGAAGAGTATGCCTTGATAGTGAACGATCAGTAGGAGGGTGTTATGAGCTTACGTATCTTGCATTTTGCTGATACCCATATCGATATTGCTAATTATGGGCGATATGATCCGGAGCGTGGGTTGCCGGTGCGCGTGGTTGATTTTCTTGATGCGCTCGATCAGATTGTTGATCGGGCGATTGAGGAGAAAGTTGATTTGGTATTGTTTGCGGGGGATGTGTATAAGGATCGGAACCCACAGCCGACGTTTCAGCGGGAGTGGGGGCGGCGGATGATGCGGTTGTCACAGGCGGGGATTCCGACGATTTTGTTGGTGGGGAATCATGATGTGGCGCCGGCGACGGGCCGAGCGCATACGTTGCAGGAGTTTCGGACGTTGGCGGTGCCGCATATGCATGTTGCCGATCGGTTAAAGTTGTGGGGGCCGGAGGAGTTAGGTTGTGCGGCGCAGGTGGTGGCGATTCCGTGGGTGTCACGGCATCAGTTGATGACGCGGGAGGAGACATCGGGGAAGTCATTGAATGATGTGATGTTGCTGTTGGAAGAGCGGGTGACGCGGGGGATTGAGCAGATGGTGGCCCAAGCGGATCCGACGTTGCCGTTGTTGATGGTGGCTCATGCGAGTGTGCAGGGGGCGGTGTATGGGAGTGAGCGGCAAGTGATGTTGGGGCATGAGTTGGTGTTAAGTGGTAAAGTGGTCAAAGATAATCGGCTTGATTATGTGGCGTTGGGGCATATTCATAAGCATCAGTCGTTGAATGGGGGGGCACAGCCACCGGTGGTGTATGCGGGTTCGATTGAGCGGATTGATTTTGGGGAGGTAAAGGAAGATAAGGGGTATGTGTTAGCGGAGATTGATAAGGGGGAGAAGACGCGGTGGTCATTTGAAAAGTTGAAGACACGCACGTATCTTGATTTGCGGGTGGAGCCGAATAGTGCGGAGACGTTTATGGTGGATGTGATGGGGCAGTTGCCGCCGCCGGAGAAGGTGGCGGGGGCGGTGTGTCGGGTGCAGTTACGGTATCCACGTGATTGGGAGAGTTTGTTGGATGAAGCGGCGTTGCAGGCGCATTTTGCGGAGGCGTTTAGTTTGCAGTTGCAGAAGCATATTGAGGCGGAGAAGCGGAGTCGGTTGGGGGATACGGTAGCGGTGGAGAAGTTGACGCCGTTGCAGTTATTGGCGACGTACTGGCAGACGAAGGAAGTTGAGAGTGAGGAGGCGGAGGCGTTACAGTCGTTGGCGCAAGAGGTGTTGGCCGAGGTAGATGTGAGCGCATGATTCCATTACAGTTAGAGATTAGCAATTTTATGTCGTATCGTCAAAAGGCGACTTTGGATTTTACGGCGGTGCATGTGGCGTGTATTGCTGGTTTGAATGGGGCGGGGAAGTCGAGTTTGTTAGATGCGATGACGTGGGGGTTGTTTGGGCAATGTCGGGCGCGGCGGGATGATGATGTGGTGAATCGGGTGGCGGCGGCGTTGGGGGAGCGGGCGGAGGTGCGGTTTGTGTTTGCGTTGGAGCAGGTGGTGTATCGGATTATTAGACGGAAAAAGGTGGGGAAATCGATGAAGCTTGAGTTCCAGGTGAGTCATGAACTTATCGGAACGGAGATAGAGGCGCGGACGTGGAAGTCGTTGAATGAGGGGACGAAGCGGGAGACGCAGGGGCAGATTGAGCGGGTATTGAATATGCATTACGAGATGTTTAGTAATGCGAGTTTTTTGTTACAGGGGCAGGCGGATCTGTTTACGACGAAGACGGCGAATCAGCGGAAGCAGATTTTGGCGGATTTGTTGGGGGTGAGTCAGTGGGAGATGTATCGGGAGGCGGCGGCCGAGCGGCGGAAGGAGCGGGAGGGGGATTTGCGGGTGTTGGATGGCCGTTTAGGTGATATCAGTCAAGAGTTGGAGGAGCAGGAAGCGCGGCAAGAGGCGTTGCAAGCGGCGCAATTGGCGGCGGCAGAGAAGCGGGAGCAGTTAGAGACGAAAGAGGCGTTGTTGACGCAATTGCGGCAAATGGATGCATCGCGGCAGCAAGAAGAGAAGATGGTACGTAGTTTGGAGACGCAGTTGGCGCAAAGTGAGCAGGAGTTGAAGGCGCGACGGGCGCGGCGGGAGCAGTTGGTGAAGCAGTTAGCCGAGCATGAAGCGTTGGTGGCACAGGCGGAAGAGATTGAAGCGGCGCAGGCGGCGTGGGAGGCGGCGGTGGCGACGTGGCAAGCGTGGCAAGAAAAGTTTGAGCAGTATACGGGTTATCAGCAGGCGCAGAGGCCGCATGAGGTGGCGTTGGCGCAGATGAAGAGCCAGTTGGAGGAGCAGATAGCGGGGTTGGTGGCGGAGGAGAAGCGGGTAGCGGCGTTGGTAGCGGAGAAGCCGGCGTTGGAGGCGGAGCGAGCTGAGGGGGAGAAGGGGGTGGCCGAGGTGACGGCGGCGTTGACGGCGTTGGTGGCGCAGGAGGAGGCGTATCAGGCGGCGCGGGAGGTATGGCAGAAGTTGAGTAGCGAGCGTCAGTTGTGGGCGCAGGAGCGGGCGCAGTTAGCGGGGCGGGCGAAGGAGGCGGAGAAGAAGCGGGCCGAGCGGGAGCGGTTATTAGGACAGTTAGCGACAGCGGAGACGGCTGTGACCCGACTCGCTGGTCAAAAAGAGGCGTTGGCTGAAGCGCAAGAGCGTTTAAGCGACGTGACTAATCAGATTCAAGTTATTGAGCAAGAGCAACCGCGGCTGATGGAGCAGATGAATGTGTTGAAGGAGCGGATAGATTTGTTGCAAGGGACGGATTCGGGGGTATGTCCTATTTGTCAGCAGAGTTTAGAGGGGGGACATCGGGAGGCGGCGGTAGCGACATTGCAGGCGGATGGGACCCGTTTTGGGGATAAGTATCGGCAGAACAAGAAGCGGTTGGTGGAGCTGGAGCAGGAGAAGGAGAAGCAGGCGAAGGTGATAGCGGAGGGGGCGAAGGTGGAGGAGAGTTGGCGGGTGCAGACGGAGCGGGTGAGTCAGACGAAGGCGCGGGCGGAGGCGTTGGCGGAGGCATTGGCTGGTTGGACAGAGGCGGATGGGGCGCGGTTGGCGGCGTTGGAAGCGAAGTTGGCGGATGATGAGAGGGTGAAAGAGCAAGAGAAGGTGATGGAGGGGTTGCAGAAGGCGTTGGGTGAGCGTGAGGGATTAGAGAAGCGGCGGGCGGCGTGGCAAGAGAAATTGACGAAGGGAGCGGCGCGGTTGGCGCAGATTGAGGCGGCGGAGCAGGCATGGTTGACGGAGGGTGTGGTACGTCAGGGGGCGTTGGTGACGCAGTTGGCGGAGGAGGCGTATGGGGCGGAGGCGCGGGCGGCGTTGGCCGAGATTGAGGCGGAGTTGGCGGGGTTGGAATTTGTGATGGATGAGTATGAGGCGGCCCGAACGGCGCATGAAGGGTTGAAGGGGGTGCCGGCTCGTTATCAAGCGTTGGGGGAGGCACGGGCGGCGATTGAGCCGTTGGCGGCGGCGGTAACGGATATTGATGAGCAGGTGGCGGTGGTGGCCGAGCGGATTAAGGAGTTGGGGGAGAATTTGGGGGCCGCGCGGGAGCAGTTGGCGCAGATGACGGCGGCGGTGGTGGATTTGCGGGTGGTGGAAGAGGCGATCTTTCGTTTGCGGGAGGAAGAGGTGGCGGCGCGGGAGAAGGTGGGGGCGACGCGGCAGAAGTTGGCGGTATTGGATGATTTGCGGGTACAAAGGGAAGGGTTTTTAGAGGAGCGGGCGGCGTTGACGCAGTTGATTCGGCGGTTGAAGTTGTTGGAGAAGGCGTGTGGCCGAGATGGGGTACAGGCATTATTGATTGAGCATGCTTTGCCGGAGATTGAAGAGCGGGCGAATCAGTTATTGGAGCGGTTAACGGAGGGGAAGATGCGGGTGTCGTTTGAGACGCAGCGGCAGTTGAAGGTGCGAGATGCGTTGGCGGAGACGTTAGAGATTAGGATTCGGGATGAGGCGGGGGAACGGCCGTATGAGAATTATAGTGGTGGGGAGCAGTTTCGGGTCAATTTTGCGATTCGGTTGGCTTTATCTCAGATTTTGGCGCAGCGGGCGGGGGCAAGATTACAGACGTTGGTTATTGATGAGGGTTTTGGTAGTCAAGATCCACAGGGTCGGCAACGGCTGATTGAAGCGATTAATAGTATCGAAGATGAGTTTGCGTGTATTTTAGTGATTACACATATTGAAGCTTTACGTGATGCATTTCCGCATCGGATTGAAGTAACGAAGCGAGCGGAAGGGTCACAAATTAATGTTATTTAGAGAGGTGTTGTGATGGATAGAACACGAGTTGTGTTTGTAGTAATTATTTTGGGAGCGATGTGTTTGATGGGGTTAGGTGGTGTTGCTTATTTGTTGATACCAAATGGGGATGATTTTGTGGGAGATGGCCGAGAGCCGACGGTGGGTGAAAGTGTGGGATCATCGAGTAGTGATAACTCGGCCAACAGTAGCAATAACCCCAATGTATTGGTTCTTGATGTGGCGTCATCCAGCACGAAGCAAAATTGGCTGAATGAGATGGTAGCTGATTTTAATGGAGCGGGGTTGACAACAGCAACTGGCAAGCGAATTCAAGTAGCGGTGAGTCATGTATCATCGGGGGGATCGAAGGATGGGATTTTAGCGGGGGATATTGAGCCGGTGGCGTGGAGTCCGGGGTCGACGTCGTGGGTAACGCAGTTGAATGAGGGGTGGGAGTTGCGGACGAATCAGCCGATAGCGAGTGAGGCGTGTCAGGATACGATTTATACGCCATTGGGAGTGGCGATGTGGCGGCCGATGGCGGAGGTGTTGGGTTGGCCGGATCAGCCAGTAAGTTGGGAGATGTTGATTGATTTGGCGGCGGATCCGGATGGGTGGGGCAGTTATGGCCGGCCGGAGTGGGGGCAGTTTCGGTTTGGGCATTCCCATCCGCAATATTCGAATGCGGGGATGTTGACGATGACGTCGTTGGCGTATGGGATTACGGGGAAGACGTCTAATTTGATGCCGGAGGAGTTATATGCGCCGGAAGTGGAGGCGGCTTTGCGCGAGATTGAGCAGAATACATCGAAGTATGGGCGAATTACGACAGATTTGTTGGCGTTAATGGCGTCGGAGGGGCCAGCTTATTTGCATGGGGTAGCGACGTTTGAGTCGGATACGGTGGAGACGAATTTGACGCGAGCGAATGAGTTAGCGTTCCCCTTGGCGTTTATTTTTCCAGCGGAGGGGACGTTTTGGGGGAGTCACCCGTATTGCATTTTAGATAATGCGGAGTGGGTGAGTGATGAGGAGGTGGAGGCGGCTGAGATTTTCCGTGATTATATGTTAGCGGATGAGCAACAGGCGTTGGCGGCGGCGCATTTGTTACGGCCGTTAGAGGGCGAGCCGCCGGCGGATGGTTTATTGCAGTTGGCGAATGGGACGGATCCGCGGGTGACGGCGGAGACGGTGCCACCGTTGGCCGAGCCGGATGGGGCGTTGGGGGAAGCGGTGATTGATTTGTTTATGCGGACGAAGCGTAAAGCGACGATTATTTTAGTATTAGACACATCGGGAAGTATGCAGGGGCAGAAGATGCAGACGGCGCGAACGGCGACGGCTGGTTTCTTAGAGCGGTTGGATGCGAATGATGAGGTCGGGGTGTTGTTGTTTAATACGAGGGTGACGACGTTGTCGCCAGTGCAGAGAGTGGCAGATGTGAACGAGCAGTTGCGGGATCGGGTGTTGGGGTTGGTGGCAGATGGGAATACAGCGTTGTATGATGCGACGTGCCAAGCGGTTCTGATGGCGAGTGAAATGCAAGAGGAGGATTTGGCGACGGGTGAATCACGCTTGTATGGGGTGGTGGTGTTATCGGATGGAGAAGATACGGCGGGGACGGTGAGCGAGACGCAGATGTTTACGACTTGTTTGCCGCGGAATGCGGAAGCGGATGGGATTAAAGTGTTCCCGATTGCGTTTGGTGATGAGGCGAATGAAGATGTATTGGCCCGAATGGCGCGGGTAACGGGAGGTAAATGGTTTAAAGCGACGCCGGAGACGATTGAGAGTGTTTATTTCTCAATTTCAGCGGAGCAGTAGAGCGGGTTGAGTGGTGGCGGGAGATGATTTGATGTTGGTGGGGGGAGCTAAAATCGTTTTAATGGGTGGTGCGGAGAGAAAAGTTTGTTTGAGTTGTTCATCTTGAAGGGGGTAGAGGATTTGATTGATGGTTTCTTGGGCCATGCGTTGGTGGACTTGGGCGAGGGCGGGGGTGTCGATGGTTTGGGCGAGGGCGGCATGGAGGCGCCAGAGGAGCTGGCGGCGGTCGGCGTCTTGGGCGATGAAGAGGGATTGTTGCCAATGTTTGTGGGCGGTGGGGAGTTGTTGGTGTTGGGCGTAGTAGAGGCCGAGGGCGTAGTGGGCGTCGGCGACGTGGCCGTGGTGGGTATGTTGTTCAGCTTGTTGGAGTAAGGTTTGGGCGTGGTGGAAGCCTTGTTGGGGATTACCGTGTTCGATTTCAGCGAGGGCGAGGTTGTAGAGGGTTTGGAGGCGGATGGTGAGGATTTTGAATTCGTCGTTGAGGGCGAGAGCGGTGTAGAGGTAGTGGGTGCCACGGGCGTGGTCGCCGAGTTGGAGGAAATTGACGCCGAGGTTGCGGGTGAGGTCGGCTTGGAGGTGGGGGATGCCGAGGGTTTCGGCGAGGAACCAGCCTTCTTGGTGATAGGCGAGGGCACGTTGGGTGTCGTAGAGGGTTTGGTGGCATTCACCGAGATTATTGAGGGCGAGGATGACTTCATCGGAGAGGTTATTTTGGCGGGCGAGGAGGAGGAGGCGGTTCATAGCGCTGATGGTTTGGTCGATTTGGCCGAGGTAGTAGCGAGCGAAGGCGATGCGGGAGAGGGTTTGGGTTTGGCTACGGATGTCGCCGATTTGTTCGGCGAGGGCGAAGGCTTGGTCAAGATAGCCGATGGCTTCGTCGTTTTGGCCGATGTTTTGGTGGAGGCTGCCGAGGCCGCTGAGGGCTTGGGCGCGGCCGGCGGTGAAGTTGAGGGCTGAGGCGAGTTCGAGGGCTTCGTGGAGGGCGTGGCGGGCTTTTTGTTGGTTGCCGGTTTGGTTGTGGTGGTTGCCGATGTGGATGAGGGCGTAGACGGCGTGTTGGCTGGTGCCGGCTTCGAGGTAGTATTGTTCGTAGTAGGCGAGGGCTTCGGTGGGGTTGCCGAGGAGGAGGAGGAGGCGGCCGAGTTCGGCGAGGGCTTGCATGCGTTGTTCGTTGATAGTCTCGTCATCGGTTTGGGGAGTGGTTTGAGAGAGGAAGACTTGGTAGAGATCGGTGGCGAGAGCGTATTGGTCGTTATTGGTTGCGGTTTGCGCATCGGTTATGAGTTGGGTTACGTTTAATTCATTCATAGAAACAGTTTAATGGTTTTGGGAGGGGATGACAATGGGGCGAGAGGGTATTTCACGGGAGTTTCACAGGGGGGGGAGGGGACAGGGGGCATATGTGTTTCGTTTGAGTGGGGAGTTGGTGAAGGGGGTGTTTGATGGAGTTTGACGCGGATTTTGGGATTGGACGGATTTTTTATTAACTTACTGAGGTCGATAATTAATCAAGCTGATGTGAGTGTTGGTTAGGGTATTGTTAGGGATTTCTCGATTCCATTTTACCCTGTGGCGATTGGTAGGTTTTAAATGAGGAGGGCGGGTAAAATTCGACTCGAAATGACGTTTGGAGGAGAGCTGTGAATTGTCGAACTCAGGTTAATTAACTTTTTTGTAAGAGAAAAAGGGCTGGGGTAACGATTTTGTAAGCTGATGGAGAGATCGGGGTAAGAATTGAAGGGTATAGTTTTGTCTATTGTATAGATAGGTAGTAACCTCTCTGGTTTTTGTAAGGTTGCTCATGGATTCTGATTTTCATTAGAATGACAAATGTGAAGAAATTACTGCATACACAAAAATGAAGGATAGGAAGGATAAAATGAAAAAAATAGTTGGGTTGATGGTTGTTTTTAGTTTATTGTTAATGGCTTGCAGTGGGGAAACGTCGACGGGGAGTGAGCCAGTTGTGGAAGATACGGCTGTTGACACAACCGTGACGGGAGAGGAGATGGGGGTTGATGAATCAGGGACGGGAGAGGAGATGGGGGGAGAGGAGATGATGGTTGATGAATCAGGGACGGGCGAGGAAATGGTGGCTGAGAATTCAGACATGGGGGAAGAGATGGGAGGAGAGGAGATGATGGATGGGGAGATGATGGATGATGAGGTTGTGGCCGAGGATGAGGGGATGGATGAGGAGATGGGGATGATTGAGTGGGCGGAGTGGCAGACGTTATCATTAAAAGATGCGGAAACGGGTTTGCCGTTTAGTTTAGCTGATTATGAGGGGAAGACGGTGTTTGTGGAGACGATGGCGACATGGTGTAGCAATTGTCGGCGTAAATTGAACAATGTGCGGACGGCACAGGCGGCGTTGGCTGATAATGAGGATGTTGTGTTTGTGGCGTTGAGTTTGGAGACGAATTTAAGTGGTGGAGATTTGTATCGGTATGCGGTGGATGAGGGGTTTGGGTGGCAGTTTGCGGTGATGAATCGGAAGATGATACAGTTGTTGGCGGCCGAGTTTGGGCAAAGTGTGACGAATGCACCCTCAACGCCTCATTTTATTATTCGTCCTGATGGTAGTTGGACGGAGTTGCACACGGGAATTGACACCGCTGATGAGATTATAGCAATGGTGGAGGCAGAAAGTTAAGCGATGAGTGCCTTAATAAGTGCTTTTGTTCTGGGAAATGGAGCTATTTTAACCAATGTTTGCATTTTGCCATTGTATCCAGGTTTGATCGCTTTTTTAGCGGGGCAGACAGATGAAGAGAATGGGGGAATTCGGGGGGGGCGCTGGCTTGGGTTATTGGTTTTGGCTGGTGTTTTATCGTTGATGTTGGTTTTGGGTGGTTTGATGTATTTGTTCCAACAATCGCTAGGGGCTGTTTTGCCATGGTTGTTGCCGGTTATTTATGGGGCGGTGATTATTTTAGGGGTTATGATGCTGGCGGGGCGTAATCCGTTTGCTAAGTTGCAGACGGTGCAAGCGCCGTTATTGCGGAATCCGTATGTGAGTGCCTATCTTTATGGGTTGTTGTTGGGGCCGATGACGTTGCCGTGTGCGGGACCGTTGATTGTGAGTGCTTTTTTGATAGGGTCGGGGAGTGCAGCGGCGTTGGTTGATAGTTTGTTGTATGTAGTGGCCTTTGGGATTGGATTTGGGTGGCCGTTGGTGGTGTTGCCGTGGGTGGCGATGCCATTACAGCGGCGGTTTACAGGTTGGGTGACAGGTCATTATGATCAGATGATCCGTTTTTCGGGGGTGTTGTTAGTAGGGATTGGGTTGGTGGGGATTTGGGTGGATTTATTGCCTAATTTGTAGGGGGGGAGGTGGGATAAAAACTGATGGTGGTAGTGCGATTTAACAAATCGCACTACCTTAGGAATGTCTAGGTGTTGTTTTGGCGAAGGCTTTTGAGGAGGTTGAGGTTGATGGGGTCCATTTCGATTTCTTGGCCGTCTTCGTCTTCTTCTGTTTTGGGGGTTTCGAGGTGGGCGGGGTGCTCGGCCCAGCGTGGGTCATTAATAAAGTTAGCAAACCCCTCGGCCCCAATTTCTCCTTGTCCAATATGGGCATGACGGTCTTTTTGCTCGCCAAGTCCATGTTTACTATCATTAAAATGGAAGCATTTGATATAGTCGAGGCCAACGTGACGATCGAACTCGTCGAGGGTGGCTTGGTAGGCTTGGGGAGTGCGGATATCGTAGCCGGCGGCGAAGACGTGACAGGTATCGAAGCAGACGCCGAGGCGGCCGGAGCCAGGATTATCGTCACCATGTTCGAGTAGGTAGCCGAGTTGGGAGAATTTGTAGCCGAGATTGGTGCCTTGACCAGCCATCGTTTCGAGACAGATAATGGGAGCGCCATCGATTTCGGAGAGGAGACGTTTGAGGGCACGGGCGATATTGTCGAGGCCGACTTGTTCGCCGGCGGAGACATGAGAGCCGGGGTGGAAGGTGAGGTAGGGGATATCTAAGGCGTGGGCTCGTTCCCACTCGACTTTGAGGGCTTGGTAAGATTTTTCCCACAGGTCTGGTTTGGGGGAAGCGAGATTAATTAAGTAGCTAGCATGGACAGCAATAGAGTTGATATTATCATGTTTGGTGGCTTCTTTATGCCATTTACTGATATCTTTATCTGACAATGGTTTTGCTTTCCATTGGCGATTGCTTTTGGTAAAAACTAAAAATGATTCGCAGCCGACTTCAGCGGCACGATTGAAAGCGTTGAAAACGCCACCGGCGGCGCTCATATGGGCTCCTAGACGCATATTGGAGTTCTCCTTGTTTTTTTAGAGTTGGTTAATTGTAATCATCATCGGGACGGTCAGTGGTGAGGAAGCCGATTGTTTCCATGCCATCGAGGGCGTAGACGCCATCACCAACAAGTTCCCAGATGCGTTTGCCCGCTAGGTCGACGATGTAGTTGCCTTCGATGCGGCCTGTTTCTTCCCCATCGAGGGTAAAGAGACGGCCACCACGAATATAAGCGAAGGTTTCTCCTTTGCGATCAATCAGAGCACGCATATTGGTTTATTATTCTCCGTTAACTTGAGGAATGGTATAGGTTGCTTGGGTGGTGCCTTCGGCATCGACGAGGGTGACCGTATCACCTGGGGCCCAAACGGGATTTTCGGAACGCCAGTAGAGGTCGGAGATGCCGTTGGTGCCATTACCACTGTGGACAGTGAGAAAGGCACCATCACCGAAGAGGGTAATTTGACCAAAGGTGTAGATTTGGCCGTCGGGGTTACGTAGTTCCCAGTTTTGGAGGGCGACGGGGCGCGCGCCAAAGTTGGTGATGACAACGGCTTCAACGGTGAGGAGATTAGGGTTGAGGACATTGGTTATTTGGATATCGACTTCACCGATAGTGGGAGCGAGAGTGGGGATGGGGGTCGGGGCGGTGGCGATGGTGGCGGTTGGTTGTGGCGGTGGGGTGGGGGTGGGGAAGCCGCCGAGGGGGATGATGAGTTCGGTGCCGAGGGCGATGAGATTGGGATTGGAGATACCATTGGCGGCCATTATATCTTCCATAGAGACTTCGAAGAGTTGGCTGATGGTGCCGAGTGTGTCACCGGCTTGAACGACGTAGGTAGTGATTTCGGGGGTGGGGGAGGGTTGGGCGGCGGCGGTGGGAACGGCGGGGGTGACGAGGGATTCGCTGAGGGAGGGGGGGACGTTGTTGTTT
>DATHYN010000466.1:0-4142 GCA_035459145.1 Anaerolineae bacterium
TCCTCTCGCCGATTCATCCCCCCCTAATCCAAACCCGCATTCTGCCCCTATGGGCAAACCACACGCCCCCTTCCCGCCACTATCACCCCAAGCCCGGTTCACCGGGCGCCAAACCTAGCCCAACGGATTCATCCTTGGGCGTAACCACCCCACCATAACCTCCCTCCAACTACACAAACCAAAAAATCCCCAATATCCCCAAAACCCATATCAAAAACCGCCAACCATCACCTCCACCATAATCTCCCCTCCAACTACAAATCAAAAAAAATCTGTCCAATCCCCAAAATCCGCGTCAAAACCTCCAACCATCACCCACACCACAACCTCCCTCCAACTACACACTCACCACAGCAAATCCCAAATCCCCCCGATTACAATCTCTTAATATGCCTCACCTATCAAAACTGGTAAAATATTCACAATACCTCAAGTTGTTTAACTAAAAGTTTCACACTTTTAAATTAACAACTTCAACGTATTAAACGGCAGATTTTCAAGATTAAATGTCGAGATTATTTAGTTTAATACACTTAAAAACAACCCCTATCAAAGGTGTCAAAAATATGCCTAATCTAACCATCCGCCCCATGCAACCTTCCGATGCCCCCTACCTCTACGAATCAGTTACCCACCCCCAAGCCTATCCCTACATTAATATGCACCCCACCGCCGAGCTTTCCCACACCGAAGAATGGGTCAACAACCCCGCCCGCGACCAACCACGCCTCGTCGCCGTCGTCGACGACCGCCCCGTCGGCTCCATCAGCCTCCGCGGCACCAATCGCCCCCGCATCACCCACAACGGCAACATCGGCATGAACGTCCACCCCGATTATTGGGGCCAAGGCATCGGCTCGGCCCTCATGGCCGCCGCCCTCGACATCGCCGACAACTGGCTCAACCTCGTCCGCGTCGAACTCGACGTCTTCACCCACAACGAACGCGCCCTCCGCCTCTACCATAAATTCGGCTTCGAAATCGAAGGCACCATCCGCCGCCGCTCCTTCGGCAACGGCCGTTTCCTCGACGCCCACCTTCTGGCCCGCATCCGCCAACCCGCCCAACACCCCGCCCCCCCACCACCACCCACCATCCCCCGCCAACAAATCAACCTCGATGACGTCCACATCCGCCCCTTCCACCCCGACTACCTCCCCCAATTCCACCACATGATGACCCAACCCCAAGTCGCCCTCACCACCATCCAAACCACCTTCACCGAACCCCACGAATTCGCCGCCCGCATGACGCCCCACATCCCCGGCCTCCACCGCCTCATCGCTATCCACAACGACCAACTGCTCGGTTCCATCTCCCTCCTCCAACCCCAAGCCCCCCGCCTCCTCCACACCGCCGACCTCGGCATGGGCGTCGCCCCCCCCTTCTGGGGTCAAGGCGTCGGCAGCAAGCTAATGGCCCACATCCTCGACATCGCCGACAACTGGCTCAACCTCCGCCGCGTCAACCTCTCCGTCCACACCGAAAACCCCGCCGCCATCCGCCTCTACGAAAAATTCGGCTTCCAACTCGAAGCCACCAAACGCTACCACGTCTACGGCAACGGCCGTTGGCAACACACCCACCTCATGGGCCGCCTCCACGACCCCACCTACTAACCCGCTTAACCTCCCTCCCACCATACCACTATTTTCCACTATCTACATAACCTGAGCTCGGCAATTCACAACTCCCCCCAAAACGTCATTTCGAGCCCAGTTTTGCCCGCCCTCTCCATTTAGAACAGACCAGTTGCCAAAGGGCAAAACGGAATCGAGACATCTGCTCGAAAAATACCCCAACCAACCCTTACATCGGCTTATCGGACTTGCGTGGGTGGGACAGCCATCTCACATGTATTTGAACACAGCTTAATAACGAATTGGTTCTATTTGATTGATATTTCCATTGAAATCACTTAATATTTGAAGATGTGAGCTTGTTAATATATTCTCTCCTATTGGCATATAATAAATAAACCAACCCTCAGATTCTACACGAATGTGTATTTTGCAAGAATCTGCAGGTGCTCCGTATTCTTGTTCGCCAATTAGTTTGACTTGTTGTAAAAGGAATCCATAATTATTTATAACATCCTTATAATGTATTGGTACAAAATGCGAGTTGATATTGGGTGCATTTGCAAAAACAATTTCTGTGGTTTTATCAAAATTATTAATATACACCTTGCTTCCAAAATCGGTTTTAAGCACGACATAATTAACTGTATAACCAAATTCAAAATTGTAAAAATCAGAAGATATATTGGTTTGATCGCATTTAGTACCCCATGATGCATTCTTTAATTGCGGGTTGCTTTGATATTGCCTTGCTAAATTCTCAGCCAATTGATACGCATCATCCGTACTCTCTAAATGTTGTTGAAAATCTGATTTTTCAACTATAATATTTGGCTGTTCAGTAATCCGATAAACTACTATTTTCCAAATTATTACACTTAACAATAATAATACGATAGATAGACAAATAATCTGAAATGCATTTTTTTTAGTTAGCATGTTTTAATCCTAAAATTTCTTCTACTTTACTCAAATTGTCTTGACATTGATCCATAATTTCGGTCAACTTTTCGATTTTCAAACAGCGCAACTTTACTTCCCCTAACCAATCTTCAATTTGTTCATCATTTCTTTCAAATCCCAACTCGATAAGGTGAAATTATTAATTATCTCAAGTTCAAAAAAAGAGGTGCGGAATGTCGGAAATATAGACATATTAGCGTTTATATACACTAGTAATTGTATCATCTAGTATAATTGGTAAATTAATTTTGTTGCCTTTATACCAATCATGAATAATAAAATTAATTTTGCTATTGATAAACATATTTGAATTTATTTTGTCTAAAAGTTTTGAAGGCATTTTCACACTGGTTAAAGGCTTATCACTAATTATATAAACTTCACATAACACACGAAATGTAAAAGATTCTGCACCTATCTGTAATGTTATATCATAAATCGGTTGTTGAGCTTCTTGAGGCAATATTGATTGCAAAATAACTATCATTGTGTATAAAACACTCCTTTAATCCATAACTTCAGCCTATTTATATTGGAATTATTGCGGCTCAAAAAGACTCTCACGAGATTGAATTACCGGAACAAATTGAAAACTAGTAATAATATCTAAGGATTGTTCATCTAATTGAGAATCATTGCTATAATAAAACATTATGTCCACAATATTTTGCCGATTCTCATTGCTAATTTGATACAAGTTCAAAATTCGATAATCATTTTTATCTTGTATGTTTTTTGAGGTCCAAGATATACTTGCATCTTGCATAGACGGAGTCAATATTTGTGCAAAAAGAACTTGTTTCTCGTCTATATCTATTCTAATGGGTGTTTGAATGAATGGTAAACTATCTGTACAATACTCTTCATTCAAATCAGACAGGATTCAAAGCTTAAATCTCGGCTAGATAAATCAATCAAACCACTCAAAAAATATAATGATGAAATATTGATGATTGCCTTTTTTGTGAGGAAACCACCTTTTTTAGCTGATATTGTCACTACGTTGTCTAAACGTTCATGTTCAACTACTTGCCAATTATTTGGAAGTATTAATGAAAAACCTAGAAATTGAAATCCAGCAACTTGAGCAAACCAATTAATACTTAAACTTGACCATGGACTATAATATCCTACCATATTAATTGTTAACGCATCGACTACTTCTCTAACTATAAGTCAATATCTAACCCTTTCTTCAAACCAAGCCCGTTTCAACGGGCACCAAACCTAGCCCAACGGATTTATCCTTGGGCAGAACCCGCACCACACAACCAAAAAAATCTGTTTAATCCCCAAAATCCGCGTCAAAATCTCCAAACCTCACCCCCACCATAACCTCCCTCCAACTACACAACAAAAAAATCCCCCCAAACTCCCCAAAATCCGCATCAAATCCTCCAACCCTCACCCCCACCAATACCTCTCCTCCAACCACAAACCAAAAAAATCCCCAATATCCCCAATATCCGCGTCAATACCTCCAAACCTCACCCCCACCACAACCTCCCCTCCAACCACAAACAAAAAAAATCTGTCCAATCCCCAAAATCCACGTCAAAATCTCCAAACTTTCCTCCAACCATAACCTCCCCTCCAACC
>DATHYN010000467.1:0-3031 GCA_035459145.1 Anaerolineae bacterium
TACCGGGCAGGGGTGTGTTGGTGGGGGGGGGAGTGGGTGGGTTGGTGGGGAGTGGGGTGGGGGTGGCATTGGGTTCAGGGGTGTTGGTCATGGTAGGTGGGAGTTGGCTAACTTCGGTGGCATTGGGGTCGGTGGTGGGGGCGGGGGTAGCGGTGATGAGGGGGGTGTTATCAGCGACTTCTTCGCCACGGACGAGAGGGTTGGGGGCGACGATTTCGGTGGTGTGGAGGTACCAGACTTCGGTGGGGGCAGATTGTTTGCCACAGCCGACGGGGCCGACCCAGCGGGTCCAGCGGCCGGCGATGGTGATGGTGAGATTTTGAGCGGCGAGGGGGCGTAATAAGTTATCGAAACCACCGCCGCCGGCGAGCATGATATTGTCACCGTTGACGAGTTGCCAGGTGGCGGGGGAGGGGCGGAGATTGCCATTGCAGTCTGGGATGGGGAGGGTTTGGTATTGGCCGGTGATTTGGATGTCGAGGCCGAGGTAGGCTTGGTAGTTTTCGGCTAATTCAGCTAAGGTGAGGTCGATTGGTTCGGGGAGGGAGATGACGGTAGCGGGGACGGCTTGGCGTTGTTGGCGTTGGAAGACGCCGCGGTTACTGGACTCGGCCAGGCAGCCAACGAGGATGATGAGGGTGAGGAGGAAGGTGAGGGGGAGTGATAAGTTAGAGAAAAAAGAGCTTTTCTGCATAATGGACACCATACAAGCTGAATGTAATGAACGGTTTTGGGGATTTCAGAGGTGAGAAACCCGCAAAGGGTGAATAAATTAATGTATTAGATTATCACATTAATCGGGGGTTTGGTCAATTTATGGGGGATGAAATTCGTAAGTTAAGCTGTCCAAGCGATGCCTTGGTGGGCGCGGTCGTAGATGATGTTGTAGACACGGGTGCAGAAGATGGGTGGGGTGGGGTAATTGCCATGGGGGGTGTTTGAAATGAGTTAGGGGCTGGTTTAAATAGATTTGGTGAATTTTAACGCGGATTTTTGGGGTTTTTTTGTTGTTGGTGAAGTGAGAAGGGGTGTGTGATGGGAAGTTTGGTGATTTTTAAAGTTGTGTGTCGTCAAAATGGGTTGAGCAACGTTGAATAATATAGAGATTGTTGAGGTTAGGAGGTTGTAGATAATGAGAGAGATACCGAGAATGCCGCATGACGCTTTGTTTAAGGAGTTGTTGCGACGGTTTTTACCAGAGGTGGTGACGCTGTTTTTGCCGAGGCAGGCGGCGCAGATCAAATGGGAGACGTTGCAGTTTGTGGATAAAGAGTTGGTGATGAATTTACCGGAGGCGTTGAAGCGCATTGCTGATGTGGTAGCGGAAGTAGAGCGAAAGAGTGGGGAACCGGAGGTTATTTTGTTGCATGTTGAGGTGGAGGCTAGCCGTAAGGAGACGATTGCGGGGCGGATGTTTGAATATTATGCGTTGTTGCGGTTGTTGAAAAAGCGGTTGGTGTTGCCGATTGTGATGATGTTGTTGCCGGTAGGGGATGATGAGATTCGGTTACGGGTGTACGAAGAGCGTATTGGTGAGGATGTGCATATGTCGATGCGGTTTTGGCAGATTAATTTGCGGGATTTGGCGGGGGATGTGTATGCGCAGAGGTTGGAGCCGGTGGCGGCGGCGTTATCGGCGGTGATGCCGACTGAGCGGCGGGTGGAGGCGCGGTTGGCGAGTTGGCGGACGATTGTGAATAATGAGCGATTGACATGGGAGGAGAAATGTTATTTAATTTATTTTACAGATAGTTATTTGCCTTTATCAGTGTTAGAAAATATTGGAGAGGATGTGATGAGTGAATTGATAAACATGAAAGAAGATTTCTTGTATGATCCATACCATATTGGTTTGCGGCAGGGACGCGAGGAAGGACGCGAGGAGGGGCGTGAGGAGGGGCGTGTTGTGGGGGTGCGGTTGGCGATTGAGGAGATGTTGATGGCGCGGTTTGGGGAAGTGGAGGATGAGTGGCGGGAGCGGTTGCGGGGGATTGGGGATGAGGGGCGGTTGTTGGCGATTTTGGGGATGGTTTGGCGGGTAGAGGGGGTGGAGGAGTTGCCGTGGTAGGGAGGTCTCTTATGGTTATGGTAGCTTTTTGTAGGGGGGTGGACGGGCTTGACTAGACTCAGGACGGGTGATTTTGGGGAGGAGTTTTTGGGGTTAGAGGGAGAGATTGATTTTTAACAGGGGGAGGTTGATGGGGTGATGGGAAAGGCGGGTGAAATTCCACTCGAAATGGCGTTTGGCGGGGAGCTGTGAATTGTCGAACTCAGGTTAAATAGTCTTGACATTGATGATAGCAGAAAGTTTTGGGGAGCATATGGTTGGTGAGGGGGGAGGGGAGACCTCTGAGGTTTTTAGGTGGGTTTGGCATTTTGGGGGTTTTGGCGTGGGAAACCTCAGAGGTCAGGGGGGGAGGATGAGGTGGTCTTGGTTGGTGGGGAGGGGGAGGCGGTGGTTGGTGGTGGGGTTGTAGAGGCCGAGGCGGAGGGTGAAGGTGGTGGGCGGGGGATTGGGGAGGGGGATGGTGTGTTGGTCGATGATGATTTCGGTGGGGGTCCAGCTGGTGGTGGGGCGGGTCCAGTTGGCTGGTTCGGCGTCTGATTGGGCGAGGATGTTGTTGTCGGGGCCGAGGAGGTGGATGAAGACGCGGTAGGAGGTGGTGAGGATGGTGTTGGTTTCCCAGATGAGGTCGATGGTAAGTTGGTCGGTGGTGGTGATGGTGGCGCCGTGGAGGGTGATGGTATCGGCGAAGAGGGTGTTGGTGAGGGGGTGGGTGAGGGGAGGGAGGGTGTAGTTGCGGTTGGGGGCGGTGATGTCGAGGGTGTTGAGGGGCATGAGGGGGCAGGTGGGGCAGAGGGTGAGGTGCCAGTGGTAACGGCCGTTTTCCAAAAATGGTGGTAAACGGAATAGATGGGGGTCGCGCCAACGGTTGATGGTGGGTGGCTCGAAGGGGAGGGTGGTTTGCCAAGCGACGTGGTCGGTTTGGTCGTGGAGTTGGAGGGTGATTTGGTGGTAGGGGAGGGCCGT
>DATHYN010000468.1:0-2762 GCA_035459145.1 Anaerolineae bacterium
CGCAGATACTGTCCGTTTTTCTTATGTCAACAACCATTTACAGCCCGATCAGGGCTGTCATCCTCGCGAAAGCGGGGATCCACTCCTAAAATCACCTTTATTTCGGCTTCGTTCTCCGCAAAGCTCATTCTCATTTGTAAACTCAATTCTGAACCATCCCGAAAATGGCGTTGAGAAATCTACCCTAGCAATTAGAAGATATTGCTTAGTTACGAATAATACGGTTTAAATAACTTAAATAATCATCAACTTGCTCATACAAATCCAATTCCTCAACCTCTTCTTTTGTTAACCCCATTGATTTTTGTTTATGTAATAACAACTCAATTCGTTGTTGTACAAATAAAGATGCTCGAAAAACAGGAATTCCATCTTCTAAGGACATGTTAATCGCACCATCTACAGGCAATGATAGTGGCAATATATCTAACTGTGGCCAAGCATTTAACATGATTAATATCCTAATTCATGCTCATACTAATATATAAGTAAATTATTTAGGTTAAAATACTTAATACACTGTTTCATAAATAACCCGAACAACCCTAACCTTACCTCTAAATCAACGAAAAAATCCCCAAAATCCCCAAAATCTGCGTCAAAAACCACTAAAACTTACCCCTACACATAATGACAACAGCAAATTTCCGATTACTTTGCTTACACGCTACTTAATAGTATAACACAAAAACCCACCCGATAAGCCCCCTCTCCCCAACCCACCACCTCACTCCAAAAACTAAAAACGCCCCACAATCTCATCAACAACTCCCCCAATCACCAAACTTCCAACTGAACCACCCTCTCACCCTTTCCAGCAAAAAAATCTGTCCAATCTGTCCAATCCGTGTCCCATCCGCCAAATCTAATCAAACCAGCCCCAAACTCCTTTGACCAACACCCTTTGCCCAATTGCCCACCTCCCAACCAAACACCCTGTCTCTAACCACCAACAAAAAAAAATCCCAAAAATCCCCAAAATCCGCGTTAAAATCCACCGAAACTAATCAAACCAGCCCCAAACTCCTTTGACCAACACCCCTTCCCCAACATCAAACGCCACATCTAACCCCTTAACGCCTACAAATCATGCCCTCACCTAAAAAACAGATATCTACGACCGCTTCACCAAACGCAAAACTTCCTCAATCCCCAACCCATACACCAACCCCGCATACACCACCCCCCCCACGGCCCCCGGCACCGCCACCACCATCACCTCCCCCCACAAACCATCACCAACCCAATTCCCCATCACCACAAACGCCCCATACGCCAACCCACCCATCACCACCGACGCCCCCCCCGCCTTCATCGCCCCCACCCCTACCCCATACCCCCACAATGACCCAATATCCCGCCGCAATACCCACAACATCATCCCCGTATGCACCACATGCTTCACCGCATCCGCCACCATTAAACTCAACAACCCCAACGGCCGTATCAACAACACCGCCACCCCTAAATAAATCACAATACTAATCACCCCAATCAACGCCGGATGCCACGTATCCTGCCGCGCATACGACCCAAACACCAACATCTGATCAATCGCCGCAAACGGCAACCCAAACAGATACACCCGCAACACCAACGCCGTCATCACACTATCTTCCGGCGTAAACTGCCCATGCTCAAACAACAACGCCACAATCGGCAACGCCAATGTAAACAAGCCCACCGTTGCCGGTAAAATCAACGCCATCACCAACCGAATCCCCCCCGCCAACGTCTCCTTAAACCGCCCCATATCCCCCAACGCCTGTTGCGATAACATCGGTAATGTCGCAATCGACAACGCCGTCACCACCAACCCCAACGGAAACTGATACAATGTCGTCGCAAACCGCATAAACGTCAAACTCTCATCCCCCGTCCGTGTCGCCAAATTAATACTCGCCCCAATCGCCAACTGATTAATCACCAACCCCGCCACAATCGGCACATACAACTGCCAAATTCGCCCCAAAGCCGGATGCCACCGCCGCCACTCCCACTTGAAATCCCGCAACGCCGGCAACTGAATCACCACCTGCAACAACGACCCCAACAACAACCCCCACACCAAACTATCAATCTTCTCCGGCCACAACAATGCCACCCCCGCCATCGTCCCATTAAACACCGCCGCCGTAAATGCCGGCAACGTAAACCGCTGCAACGCATACAACACCCCCGATAAAATACTCGACAACCCCATAAAAAAGATCGCCGGCGTCGCCAAGCGCATCAACCGAATACTCGTCGCCGTCAAACTCGGATCATCAAAATTCCGCGCTCCCACCAACCACGCCACCTGTGGCGCAAACAATTCCACCAAGACCACCACACTCAACAAAACCGCCGCCGCCACACTCAAAAATGTGCTCAACAACGGCCATAACTCTGCCCGCCGCTCCTCCGTCGTATATTCACTAAATACCGGCACCAATGCTGAATTAACCATTCCCCCAATCACCAACTCGAACAAACTCGTTGGCACATACGCCGCCACTTCAAACGCGCTCAATAACCCACTCGCCCCAAATAAATTCGCCTTCACCGTCTCCCGCACCAACCCCAAAATCCGACTAGCCACATTCCCCAACGCCAACACCGCCGCCGCACGTACCACCCGCCCGCCACCCTCACTGTCACTCGCCTCAACCACATCCTCAGCTACAATATCGTCCAAAATAACCGCCTCTTCCCCACCCCCCAATCAAAAATAAAAATAAAAAACCTAAATAACCAATCTCCCTCCCAACCAACATTCTAAC
>DATHYN010000469.1:0-33927 GCA_035459145.1 Anaerolineae bacterium
CATCTCGGCCCCCACTCACGCCCCATCCACCGATAAATAATCACAACCAATACCAAATCAGCCACCATCGCCGGCACTTTCAACAACGTTGTCCATAACCCACTATCCACCATTTCCGGTGACCACCACCGATAAACATACCCCATCCCCATTAATGGCCATAACGCTAACGGTGGATAATTCGCACTGCTAACATCATATATCGCTAACGGCCGTGTCCCTAACGCCATCATCACCCAACTCTTCAACTGCTCTATATCATGAATATGCCCGCGCATCGGCCCTAACCATATCCGCCACACCCCCGCCAATAATAAAATAATTGTTAACCCTATAACTTTCCCCTTTTCCCATCTTATCTCTTCACGACTCATAAACGCACCTTCATTTTATAATTTCCACACACGCCTCATCAAGCTCCCCTTTAAATTCGCCTTGTTCTCCGCCAAACACCTTCTCATTTGCAAACTCAATTCTGAACCATCACCTAACTTATTTATCAAAACCCTAAAACCAAAAGCATGGTTTCACCGATTTAACTTAATTATGATATAATCATAATTATAAATCATGCCATTGATTTTATTATGCTTATTTACACCAAGAGGGCAATAAACTATCACCATTTCCAATTCGTAAACAAGCTTAATCTTTTATCTTCCTCCATCCCTGATAAATGTATCTTATGCAACCTTTAAAACCGCCCGATTCATACCGCATCCTCATTATTGACGACAATGCCATCATCTTAAAAGTAATGACCGCCATCTTAAAAAAAACTGGCTATAGCACAATCGCCATCTCCAGCAGTACCCAAGGCCTCGAATATGCGATCAACGAACAACCAGATCTTATCCTTCTCGATGTCGTTATGCCTGAAATGGATGGCTTTGATGTTTGTCGGCACCTCAAAAATCACCCCAAAACAGTCTATATACCGATCATTTTTATGACCGCCCTTTCCCAAGACCAGCACAAAGTCAAAGGATTCCAATTAGGCGCTGTTGATTACCTCACCAAACCCGTTAACCAAGCTGAAGTTCTCATGCGTGTCGCCACCCACTTGCGCTTATACGATCTAAACAATCGTCTACGCGAGCTGGTCGACGAACGCACCTCCCAACTACAAGCCACCAATGCCGAACTCGAACAAAGCAACCATTATCTTAGTCAACTCGATAAAGCTAAATCAGACTTTATCAACATCGCCTCCCATGAACTGTTAACCCCTCTAACTTCTATTAATAACAACCTCCAACTACTACATGAACATCTCGAACCACACAACGACCAAACAGCCCTAAATTTCACCGACACTGCCCAAGACGGCGCCAATCGACTTCTTAACACAATCAACCAATTTCTAGATGCTAGCCAAACCCAATTTAACAGCATCGCCCTTATCACAACCCCCGTGTCCATCGCCGATATTTGTCAACAAATTATCGCCGACCTGCAACCCAAAATTGATGAACGCCACATCACAATCCATATCGATGACCAACTGGCACAATTACCTCCCATCGACGGCCACACCGAACTACTTTATAAGGCCTTATGGCATGTCATCACCAATGCTATCAAATACACACCAAACGAACATGCCATCTTCCTTGAAGGCCACACAAACTCTCAAACCATCACCCTTATCATCCGTGATACAGGCATCGGCATCGACCCCCCTTATCTTGATCTTATTTTTGAAAAATGGTACCAAATTCAACGTGGCCGTTTCCACTCATCAGGCCAAACTAAATATAAAGGGGGTGGCTTAGGCTTAGGTCTAGATATTGCCCGCAATATCATTATCGCCCACCAAGGCAAAATATGGGCGGAAAGCCAAGGCCATGATGAAACCAATTTTCCCGGGAGCCGCTTTATCATCCAACTGCCCATAAACCAATAATTAACAATGACCAACCCCCACGCCTTACGCCAATTCTTGAACCAATCTCCTCTGTTTGCTCCCCTTACCCTAGAATCTCAAAATTGGCTGATATCCCATACCAAAAGTAAAACATATCAACCACAAGAAACCATTGTTTTTGCTGGTGACCCGCCTACCGGACTCTATTGGCTAGAATCAGGCTCCTTAAAGGTTGTCAAACAAGCCAGCAATGGTCGTGAACAAATTCTACACTTTTTAGAAAGCCCTCAAACATTTCATGAAATCGGTGCTTTTTCAGACCATCCTAATCCAGCTGATATTGTTGCTTTGACAACGGCCGTTACCTGGCTCATCCCCCGCACCACCATCCAACACCTCCTCCAACAACACCCCACCTTCGCCCAACATATCATCACCCAACTCGCTAACCGCATGCACCACCTCGTCACCCTCGTCGAAGACCTCTCCCTACGTCCCGTAACCGCCCGCCTCGCCCGCCTCCTCCTCGACGATGCCGTCGATAACACCCTCGAACGCCCCCGCTGGTATACCCAAAGCGAACTCGCCGCCCGCCTCGGCACCGTCCCCGATGTCATTCAACGCACCCTCCGCGGCCTCGCCGCCGATGGCCTCATCACCGTCAACCGCCGCTATATCACCATTCTCGACCCCCATCGCCTCCAAAATCTCACCGACTCTTAAATAACTGCCTCACTTTTCCCAACCCCTTTTAAGCCAATACTATCTCAGGTATAATAACCTCTCTTTTCTATAAGCTTCATCAATATTTAACCCTTCGTAAAGTCAATGTTTTAAACTTTCGCCAGACAAAAGAACCATTAAAAACTTTGTTTACAAAGCCCAATACTTTGTAACATAAATTTCTCAACTCCCACCAGACAGAAGAAGTATTAAAACTCTGTTTACAAAACATTCAAGCTGTACCATTAAGGTATTTACACTATGCAAGCCAACCCATCAAATGCTCACATCTTAGTCATTGATGATAGCCCTCTTGAACGTGACCTGTTAACCCAAACCTTAACCAATATGGGACACCACGTCACCACCGCCGCTTCCGGCCCAGAAGCCCTTAACCAACTCACTCATAAACAGTTTGACCTAATCCTACTAGATTTAGTTATGCCCCAAATGGATGGCGTCACCCTCCTCTCTAAGCTAAAACAACATCCACAATGGCAACATATCCCCGTCCTTATCATCACCCACCGTGATGAAATAGATAATATCGTTCAATGTATCCGCATGGGCGCCGTCGATTGCCTCAGCAAGCCCTTTAACCACGTTCTCCTCCAAGCCCGTGTGCAAACATCATTAGCCAACAAACAATACCATGACATGCAGCACGCTTACGCCCAAGAACTGCAACTGCGTAATGATGCCCTCGACTCGTTTGCCAGCATGGTCGCCCATGACCTCAAAAACCCTCTCTCCACCGCCATCGGCTTCATCGAATATATCCAAGATAATAAATCGGACCT
Organism: Anaerolineae bacterium; assembly: GCA_035459145.1. GTDB lineage: Bacteria > Chloroflexota > Anaerolineae > Promineifilales > Promineifilaceae > DATHYN01. Next base: position 3,391 of record DATHYN010000469.1, read on the forward strand.
CCCCCTTGACCAACTTGAAATCTACCACCAATCTATCCTAAACTGCTTAGATAAATCTGTACAAATCGTGGATTCTTTACTACTCTTTGCCCGTATCCCCAATGCCCCACTCCACTCTACCCCCATCGATACCCAAATTCTATTCCAAGTCTTACAAATACGCCTCAACCCTCTGATCGAAACCTACCAAGCAACGATTAATTGGCCCACCTCCACACCTCTAGCCACCGGTCATGCTGATTGGGTTGAAGAAGTCTGGTTCAACTATTTAAGCAATGCCATTAAATATGGCGGCACACCACCAATCATCACAATCGAAACCGACTATACCGATAATGGTTACGTTCGCTTTTCAATTAAAGACAATGGCCTCGGCCTACCCCCCCATACCGAACAAGAAGTCTTTAAACCCCTCACCCGCTTCTCCGCACAAAGCGATGGCCACGGCCTCGGCCTCTCCATCGTCCAACGCATCATCACCCGCCTCGGCGGTACCGTCGGCGTCAACAATTCCCCCCTCGGCTGCACCTTCTGGTTCACCCTACCCCCCTACCAATCATCATGAATACCCAACACCACCTACTCGCCGCCGACCAACGTCTCTCCCAATCCTTCATCTGGTCCGCCCAACGTCAATTCTTTGCCCACATCGGCATCGACGCCTGGCGCCAAGATATCGTCCCCCACCACATTAGCTGTAATCCTATCATGGCCCGCACCTATAGTCGCCTCACCTTCGCCTACCTCCAAGACTGGCTCACCCACCATACCCCCCAACCCAATACCCCTTTCTATATCGTCGAACTCGGCGCCGGCTCCGGCCGCCTCGGCCACCACTTCCTCACCGACTTCCACCAACTCTGGCAAAACTCCCCCCACGCCCACCTCCCCGTCAAACTCATCCTCACCGACTTTACCCCCACTCTCCTCCACTTCTGGTCCCAAAACCCCACCCTCCAACAATGGCACCAACAAGGCTGGCTCGACTTCGCCCTCTTTGATGCCCAACAACCACAACCCCTCACCCTCCTCCATGACCAAACCACCATCCCCCACCCCCAACACCCCCACCCCACCATCCTCCTCGCCAACTACTTCTTCGACAGCATCCCCCAAGATTGCTTCCTCGTCGCCGATGGCCTCCTTCACGAAAACCTTCTCTCCGCCTACGGCCCCCAACCCGACATCGACCTCAACGACACCGCTACCCTCCACCAACTAACCTTCGCCTTTGAACCGTTCCCCGCCCGCCTCCCCTACTACCACGACCCCAATTGGGACGCCATCCTCGCCGAATACGAACAATCCCTCCCCGATACTGTCTTCGTCTTCCCCCAAATCGGCCTCAACACCCTCCGCTTCTGGCACCAAAACAGCCCCCACGGCCTCCTCCTCCTCACCGCCGATAAAGGCTACACCCACCTCCCTGACCTCTACGACCAAGATGACCCCGATTTCACCCTCCACGGCAGCTTCTCCCTCATGGTCAACTACCACGCCCTCGGCCGCTACACCGCCCACCACAACGGCCTCACCCTCACCACCCCCCACTACCAAAACAACCTCCAACTCCTCGCCTTCCTCTTCGACCCCCACACCAAACATACCCCCAACCTCCACCAAGCCTTCACCCACTACGTCACCCAAGCCGGCCCCGATGACTTCTTCGCCCTCAAACTCCTCCTCGAAACCCAATACGATCAACTTGACCTCCCCCAACTCCTCAGCTATCTCCGCCTCACCGGCTGGGACCCCCAACTCCTCCTCGACGCTTGGCCCCACTTCTGTGACCTCGCCTATGAAGCCCATCCCGTCTGGCATGACGATATTCGCCACGCCCTCAGCCAAATCCACCAAACCTACCTCCCCCTCTCCCACCCCGATCCCCTCCTAACCGCCATCAATGATTTACTTACCCAACTAGATTGCGAGCCCCTCCCATGAGCCAACCACCTACCTCCGCCGATATCACCGTCGTCGGCGCCGGCGCCGCCGGCCTCCTCGCCGCCATCACCGCCGCCCGCACCGCCCCCCACGCCACCACCCTCCTCCTCGATGGCTCCCCTAAACCCGGCTCTAAAATCCGTATCTCTGGCGGTGGTCGCTGTAACGTCACCCACGTCAAAGTCACCCCCCAAGATTACGCCGGCTCTTCACCTAACGCCATCAAAAAAATCCTCAAACGTTTCACCGTCAAAGACACCATCAACTTCTTCGCCCAACAAGGCGTGACTCTCAAACAAGAACCTACCGGCAAACTATTCCCCACCACCGATAAAGCCACCACCATCTGGCAAGCCCTTCTCGATGCCGCTCAATCAGCCGGTGTCCAATTTCACTATCCCTGCCGTGTCACCGCCATTCAACCGCTAGCCAACGGCCGTTTCACCCTCACCACCTCCACCTCCACCATCACCACCACCCACCTCATCATCGCCACCGGCGGCCAAAGCATCCCCCAAACCGGCTCCGATGGCCTCGGCTACCAACTCGTCACCCACCTCGGCCACCAACTCACCCCCCGCTGGCCCGCCCTCGTCCCCCTCCTCCTCCCCAAAAACCATTTCCTCCCCCAACTCAAAGGCATTACCCAAGATGTCTCTCTCACCCTCTGGTCCGCCACCAACCGCAAACTCATCTCCTTCTCCGGCTCCCTCCTCTGCACCCACTTCGGCCTCTCCGGCCCCGTCGTCCTCGACATCAGCCGCCACTTCCTCGCCCAACCAGACGCCACCCTCACCCTCAACTGGCTCCCCCAACTTGACCCCCAAACCCTCGACCAAAACCTACAACAACTCGGCAAACAACAACTCTCTACCTACCTCCGCCCCCTCCTCCCCGACCGTCTCGCCACCGCCCTCCTAACCACCGCCAACATCCCCCTCGACCAAACCGGCGCCACCCTCACCCGCGACCAACGCAAAGCACTCCTCACCGCCCTCACCGCCTTGCCTCTCCCCATCACCACCAGTCGTGGCTTCAACTTTGCCGAAGTCACCGCCGGCGGTGTCCCCCTCGACCAACTCCATCTCAAAACAATGGCCTCCCGCCATCACCCCCATCTCTACCTCTGCGGCGAAATCTGTGACGTCGATGGCCGCATCGGGGGCTTCAACTTCCAATGGGCTTGGGCCAGTGGCTACGTCGCCGGCCAAGCCGCCGGCCAAAGCGCTCACACCACCCGCTAACCATCTAACCTCCTAATTAAGAATTCGACAATTCCCCCCCCTTCCCAATACATCCCATTCTCATTTGCCTTAAACCACCCCCAACTACCACCACCATACCACCAGTGGTAAAAATAAAGTGAATATAACTTGCCCCATTCACCTTTTTATGCGACCATACCTCTATAATTGAAGATTGCTATCCTAAAAATCATAGTTTGCCCATAAAAATGGATGGCAGGTTCGCTTTTTGTGATACAATAAAGCAACGATCAACAGAGCAGTCAAGTTCAAATAAATCATTATTTACCTTGTACTTAAGTTGTTTAACCAAAAAGTATTAATTAAATACAATAACAAAGACAAAAATGATACGAGGTATTCATCCGAATAAAACAAACTATTTCTATCTTACCTCCAACATAACAATGTTAGAGAGTGTATGATCAACTATTGTAATGTATTAAAAGTCGCGCGATAAAGGTTCATGAAAATTCGTATTTGGGGCACACGTGGTTCTGTCCCCACACCTATCACCTCTGAGGCAATTGAAAACAAAATACGAAACGCTATTTTAAACCTGCCTCCTGACTTTGACCCCTCAGATGAAACGGCCGTTAACACCTACCTCCAAAACATGCACGTTCTGGATAAAGGCACCGCTGGCGGCAATACTACCTGTATCCAAATCGAGGCCGATGATTACACCCTCATCATCGATGCTGGCTCCGGCCTCCGCGCCCTCGGCCACGAACTCATGCGCGGCCCCTGCGGCCAAGGCAAAGGCAAACTTTACTTCCTCTTCACCCACACCCACTGGGACCACCTCCAAGGCTTCCCCTTCTTCATCCCCGCCTTCATCCCCGGCAACGAACTCTACTTCTATAGCGTTCATGATGTCCAAAATGCCCTCCAAGACCAACAACAATACCGCTACTTCCCCATCTCCCTCTCCTACATGCAAGCCAACATGACCTTCATCCCCATCCAAGTTGGTCGCCCCTTCAATATCGGCCCCATCAAAGTTAATACCATCGAAAATGCCCATCCAGGCAAAGCCTACAGCTACCGTGTCGAAGACCAAGACAGTATTTTTGTCCATGCCAGCGACTCCGAATATAAAAAATTAGACGCCGATAGCGTCCAACCCCATGTCGCCTTCTTCCGCGATGCCGATGCCCTCATCTTCGATGCCCAATATACCCTCCGCGAAACATGGCACCAAAAAGTTGATTGGGGCCATAGCTCCGCCATGATCGGTGTCGATTTGGCCCGCGCCGCTGGCGTCAAACGTCTCCTCCTCTTCCATCATGACCCCACCTACTCCGATGAAGAACTACAAAAAATCCAACGTAGCGCTATTGAATATCAAAAAAATCAAGATAGTCAGCTACCAACCTGCGCCATCGAAATCGCTTACGAAGGCATGGTCCTCGACCTCAGCCCGCCACCTTCCCTCAATGTCAATATGGCTGAAGAAGGTGATACCGCTATCATCGTCCCCGGTCGCGTCGTCGACCCCCTCGGCGCCGAACAACTCATCCAACAAATCGAAGACCTCGAAAGCGCCCACGGCCTCCTCAACCCTATCCTCGACCTCATGAATGTCGAAACCCTCACCACCCCCGGCCTCCAAGCCCTCATCAATTTCCGCCAAAAACATGCCGATATCCCCCTCGTCCTCGCCGCCCCCTCCGAAAATATCCGCCAAATTATCCACATCGCTGGCTATGATGATTATCTCCCCATCTACCCCACCGTCGAACAAGCCCGCGCCGCTATCCAAGCCCGTGAATCCCTCAACCTCCCCGGCCAAATCGTTAACGACCGCTACCAAATCCAACACAAAATCTACCAAGACCGCCTCATCACCATCATCAAAGCGCTCGATACCCATAACGAAGACCGTGAAGTAATCCTCCGTATCTTTAACCAATCATTCAGCGAAGGAACCCTGCAACGTATCTTCAGCCAAACCCAACAACTCACCAACCTCGAACATCCCAATATCATCCGGACCCTCGATTGGCACCAAGATAGCAAACTCTCCTATATCGTTGAAGAATTTATCGCCGGCCAAACATTACAAGCCAAATTTAACGAAGAAGGCAATATCTCCTCGGCCGCCCCCCAAATCGCTCAAGATATCCTCGCCGCCCTCGAATACGCCCACAGCCGTGGCATCATCCATAGCGGCCTCACCCCCACCAATATCCTCGTCACCGATGACGGCGTAAAAATCGCCGGCTTTGGTCAAGGCCGCGTCGAAGAAGGACGCGACCTCAAAAGCTCTCCCCTCCGCGTCCTCCCCGCCGCTTACCTCGCCCCAGAACAAATCCTCGGCCAAGCCCTCGACGCCCGCACCGACCTCTACGCCTTTGGTCTCATCCTCTACCAACTCTTCACCGGCAAATACCCCTACGAAGGAGATGGCGACGAAATCTTAATCGACCAACATCTCTACGGTCTCCCCAACGCCGTCCGCCAATACAACCCACACCTCTCCCGCTCCCTCGAACATTTCATCTTTAAACTGCTTGATAAAAACCCTAACGACCGTTACGCCAACGCCCAGCAAGCCCGCCGCATCCTCGGTAGCCTCATGGCCCACACCGAAGATGTCGCCCTGCAACGCTGGAGCGCCATCATCGGCCGTGAACCAGAACGCCAAATCTTGCAAAGCCTATGGGAACAAGCCCAAGCCAAACAAGGTAAACTCGCCTTCATCAGTGGTGAATCCGGCATCGGCAAAACCAGCCTCGCCCAACAACTCGCTACCCGTAACGAAAACGCCGTCCTCCTCATCGGTAGCAGTGACGGCGCCGAAAAACGCGCCGCCTATCATCTCTTCACCGATATGCTCCGCAGTTACCTCGCCACCGTCCCCCCCGAACTCTTCTACCCCAACACCAAAACCCTCCTCGCTAACTTCGTCCGCCTCATCCCCGAAATCCAACAAATGCTCCCCGATATCGACCCACCCCCCGCCCTCGACCCCGAAGCTGAACAAATTCGCCTCATGACCAGCTTGATGAAATTCATCGAACGCGCCACCAGCGAACGTGCTTGGCTCCTCATCCTCGAAAACTTACACTGGGCCGACCAAAGCAGTCTCGAAGTCCTCCAATATCTTTGCCACCACCTCCCCAAGATGCGCCTCATGATTATCGGGACCTATCGTAGCCTCCCCCTCAACAGCGGTCACCCGCTCCTCTCCACACTTCGTGACCTCAATACCTTCCCTAGCTACCAACAAATCTCGCTTGAACGGCTCCCCGTTACCGCTGTCAGCCAAATCCTCTCTCATCTCTGGCAACAAGATGCCCCCGAAGAATGGGTCCAAAAAATCTATGATGTCACTGGCGGTAACCCCTTCTATGTCAAAGAAGTGGCCAAAGGGCTCATCGATAACAATTTGATTACGCAACAAAACGGCCGTTGGCACTTCCCCGACCTCGAAGAAGTCCAACTCCCCGCCAGCGTCAACGATGTCGTCTGGAGCCGCATCCACCAACTTAGCCCCGATACCCAAGAACTCCTCCGCCAAACCTCTGTCCTCGGCCAAACTTTCCGCTTCGATGAACTCCAAGCCATCACCGGCTTCAGCGAATGGGACGTCCTCGAACATCTCGACACCGCCCTCGAACGCCAACTCGTCCAAGAAGTCTCCGGCGGTACCATGCTCCGCTTCAGCCACGCCGAAATCCAACACGTCCTCTACGATAGCCTCAATACCCTCCGCCGCCGCCTCCTCCATCGTAAAGTCGCTGATTGGTACGAACAAACCCACCTCAGCCAATTTGATGAATCACAACACGAAGAATTGCCCACCGCCGTCCAACAACTCATCCCCCTCATCGTTTACCACTACCACCACGCCCAAGACCCAGACCGCGAACGCCACTATAGCTACATCGCCGGCACCTACGCCGCTACCCAATTCGCCAATAGCGAAGCGATATCTTACTTCAGCCGCGCCCTCGAACTAACCCCTGCCACCGCCCTCATCGATTGCTACAACATTCTCGTCCGCCGCGAACGTATCTACGGCCTCCAAGGTCAACGCGAAGCCCAACGGCGCGACCTCCTCCGCCTCCAAGAACTCATCACCAACCTCCCCCCTCAAGATAAACGCACCCCCCACTGCAAAGCTTCTGTCTTCCTCCGCCAAGCCCATTACGCCAACGCCGTCGGCGAATATAGCAACGCCATCGATACCGCCCGTACCGCCATCGAATGGGCCCAAATCGCCAACGATATCAGCATTAAAGCCCAAGCTTACCTCCAACGCGGCCGCGCCCTCGGCTACCAAGGCGAATACAAAAACGCCGATGAACAATTTAGCCGTGCCCTCGCCCTCGCCCAACAAACCAGCCTCCCCCAACTCCAAGCCGATAGCCTCCTCGGCCTCGGCACCATCGCCATGTTCCAACATAACTACGAACTCGCCCCCGAATATTTCGAAAAAGCCCGCGATAGCTACCGCCGCATCGGCAACCGCCAAGAAGAAATTCGCGCCGTCAATAACCTCGGTGTCTGCTACCACCGTCTCGGCGTCTATGTCACCGCCAAAGAACATTTTGAAGAAAGCTTGCTCATTAGCCGTGAAATCGGTGCCCGCGCCCGCGAAGGTATGATTCTTGGCTACCTCGGCCACGTCCTCAGCGACCTCGGCGTCTACGACACCGCCCGCCGCTACCTCCAAGAAGCGATCAACGTCAGCGAAGATATCGATGAACCCCGTGATAAATTATGGGCCCAAATCTTCCTCAGCCTCTCCTACCACCACCAAGGGGATAACCACGCCGCCCGCAAATACGCCGACTCCGCCCTCCGCACCGCCCAAGACCTCGGCGAACGCAAAGGACACGGCTACGCCCTCATCACCCTCGGCCACGCCCTCACCGAACTCCAACAATTTGATAAAGCCACCATCGTCTACACCCAAGCCATGACCCACCTCAAACAACTCGGTGAAGAAAATCTCGTCATGGAACCCCTCGCTGGCCTCGCCCGCATCTCCCTCCTCCGCAAAAATGTCGAAGATGCCCAAGATTATATCGACCGTATCCGCATGCACCTCCAAAGCAATAGCATCTACGGCACCATGGAACCATTCCGCGTCTACCTCACCTGCTACTACGTCCTCAAAGCAATCGGTGACCCCGGCGCCCAAGTCATCATCGGCACCGCCTACCACCTCCTCCAAGCCCGCGCCTCTCTCATTGAAGATGACTCCTTCCGCCAATCCTTCCTCGCCGGTACCCCCACTCACCAAGAAATTTTTAACATCTGGACTGAAGATGAGTAACAATGTCCTCCGCTTTGCTTCCACCCCAATCACAACTCAATAACAACCAACGTAATCTAAAAAAAGTCCCTTTTGTCGAAATGTTTAACGGCCGTTTACAAGGCGTCGTCTCCAGCGGCTCCAGCGGTAGCCGCGTCTACGTCTCCTGCTTCACCCAACACAGCCTCGATTACTACTGTAGCACCAATAACAACCGCCCTTGCGGCGGCCTCCGCGGCAGCCCTTGCAAACATCTACAAACAATGCTTCACGAAGCCACCCTCCACTACGGCCTGCCCGCCATCGTCACCTTCCTCCAACCAACCGGTGACCCCACCACCATCCTCACCGAACGCGACCTCCTCAGTCGCACTGGCCAAAAACAACAACTCAACGCCAGTGATCTCTTTAGCCGCTTTCTCGCCTACCTCCAACATCTCGACATCCCACCGACCACCGACCCGCTATACGGGATGAACTGGTTCCGCTAATGCTCACTCCTGACCAACTAACTGCTCTCCATAATATCCCCACCTCCATCACCACCACGGAAGCCCTCATCACCCGTCTCGATGACTGCTTTCAAACCGGCTTTGCCAATTTACAAGAGACACAACAGCAAATTTTGGCCGAAATAACGGCCGTTTTCGCCCACACCCCCCTCCACCAACCCCTCCAAGATGCCGGCCACCAAATCACCACCCACCAATTCACCACCCAAACCCTCCTCCCCCTCGCCATCGCCCGCGCCAGCCTCCACGGCGCCCTCCATGACGCTCTCCAAACCATCGTCCACAATTGCCTCCAACGCCCCCTCCCCAACCAACCAAACAGCCACCCTACCCCCAACCAACCTCAACACGACTCCCCTCTCCACATCTGGCTTCTCGAAATAGCCCTCACCGGCTTCACCCGCCTCACCCCTGCCACCATTCACCCCTTCCTGACCAATCTCACCACCCTGCAACAATCACCACACCATGCTCATATCGCTCCCATCCTCACCGGCTTTGTCACCGAACTCCTCACCCACCTCCCCCTCGGCCCCCACCCCCCCCCTACCCAACGTTGGACCGACCTCTGGTGCTACCTCTTCCTCGATCAACCAACCACCACCGCCACCTCACCCATCACCGCCACCTTCACCCCCCTCGCCCTCGACCTTCGCCACCACGCCCACACCCTCAGCGCCAACTTCTACGGCCTCCTCACCACCGATACCACCACCCAATTCAGTACCACCACCATCACTACCTACCGTGTCGATGCTATCCAACAAGATGATATTTGGCTCCTCTTCAACCACACCCCCAACCTGTTTAACGCTTGGCACCAACAAAAAACGTTGCAACTAGACGCCATCCCGGCCACCCCCACCGGCCAACTCCTCTGGCAAGACAACCAAACCACCCTCGGCCCCACCTACGACCTCATCCCCACCGCCCACCAATGGTTCGCCCCCCAAACCGACCACCAACCCGCCCCCCTCACCATTCCCGCCACCCATCGCCATCCCCTCCAACTCGCCGTCCCCCTCTACCTCACTGATTACACCATCGACACCATCGATGACCATTTCTTCCTTCAATTCCAGCCTGATTCCCCGCCACTACCTATCTTCCCCCACACATTTATCGCTGATTTAACCCCCAAAATGTTGCTCAATAGCCGTGAGCTGTTTGGGCTATTGCGGTATGATAACGGCCGTTTTCTCTACCACCCCCTCACCCTCGCCAGCCCCTCCGGCAAACTCACCCGCATCGGCGACCAAGCCGCCACCATCATCGCCAAACCACCCCGCAACAACAGTGTCACCATCCTCCAAGAACGAGCCAGCAAGCTCCTCCGCCCCAAATGAGATCAATCCGATGAGTACTGACCCCCTCACCAACCGTCGCCAAGCCATCTACTGGCGCCTCCTCGCCGCCGCTTTCAATCATAACGACCAAGGCGCCACGCTCAACCACCTCGCCCATGAAATCACCGCCGAACTCGGCCTCCCCGACCTCCTCCTCAACCCCCACACCTCCCTCGACGACCTCCTCCAACGCTATCCCGACCTCGAAAACCAATTCCACAACATCATCCCCACCCCCGATAACGACACCAGCCCCCACACCACCGACACCCTCCACCGTGCTCTCCTCTATAGTAAACTTCTCCTCAATCTCCTCGGCCCCAACACCCAAACCAATACCGTTAACGCCCAACAATACGCCCAATGGCTCCGTGACAAAGAACATTTCAGCCACGCTTGCGCCCCAGATGACCCCAACGCCGCCGCCACTCCTGCCGCTGACCTCCAACAAGCCCTCCAAAAAATCGAAGATGATATGATCAAACGGATGGCCCTCCGCGAAATCCTCCAAGATGACCACCTCGCCCAACAACTCACCCCCTCCATGCCCCTCGTCGAACAACTACTGCGTGACAAAGCCAATCTCTCCGGCAAAGCCCTCGCCCACGCCAAACGACTCATCCAACAATACATCAACGAACTCGCTGACATCTTACGCCTCCAAATCCAACAAGCACCCGCCGGTAAAATCGATTACACCATCCCCCCTAAACGCACATACCGCAACTTAGACCTCAAACGCACTCTCTGGAGCAACCTCCCTAACTGGAACCCCAACGACCAACGCCTCTACGTCACCCGCCTCTACTACCGCCACACCGCCCGCAAGCGGCTCCCCACCCGCCTCATCGTCGTCGTCGACCAATCCGGCTCTATGGTCGATGCCATGGTCCAATGCACCATCATCGCCTCCATCTTCGCTGGCCTCCCCCACGTTGACGTCCATCTCCTCGCCTTCGACACCCGCGTCCTCGACCTAACCCCTTGGGTTGCCGACCCCTTCGAACTTCTTCTCCGCACCCAACTCGGCGGTGGCACCCACATCTACGCCGCCCTCGACGAAGCCCGCCTCCACATCGAACAACCCCACCAAACTCTCCTCGTCCTCATCTCCGATTTCTACGAAGGTGGCGATAACCAAAAACTATATGACCAAATCAAAAATATCAAAGACAGCGGCACCCACTTCATCCCCGTTGGCCCCCTCACCCGCTCCGGCTTCTTCTCCGTCAACCAATGGTTCCGCGATCGCCTCAAAGAACTCGGCACCCCCATCCTCACCGGCTCCCCCCAAAAACTCATCACCCAACTCAAACGCCACATCACCCTCTAACCCCCTGACCTCAGAGGTTTAATAACCCATCCCTCCCTTAATCTACAGCCCGCCCAGCACTGTCATTCCGGCGCAGATGCTGTCCGTTTTTCTTATGTCAACAACCATTACAGCCCGATCAGGGCTGTCATCCTCGCGAAAGCGGGGATCCCCTCCTAAAATCACCTTTATTTCGGCTTCGTTCTCCGCAAAACCCACCCCAATAACTAAACCACCACCCCCTCCCAAACGTCATTTCGAGCGGAATTTTACCCGCCCTCCCTCTTTAGAACCTACCAATCGCCAAAGGGTAAAATGGAGTCGAGAAATCTACCCTAACAACACATTAACCAACTCATTCAACGGTTTAATCCATTATCGAACTTAGGCTACCCTAATGACACCCTAACCAACGCTTACATCAGCTTAAGCAATTTCCACGCCAAAACCCACCAAACCTCCTCAAACCAACCCCTACCTCAAGCAAAACACACCATTCATCACCCTACCTAATTATTCTCCACATAAAATTACCCTTACACCCCTAATTCTTTTATGGTAAAATACCAACCACTTGTGGCTTGTGACCAATACAAACAATTTTATACTAACAAATTAGCATAAAATCACCAGCCCAATAAAAAAATATCGTCATGTGAGAGGAAAATGAAACCACATGTTTGAAGTCAATAAAACATATCGCAACCGAAAAGGCACCTATAAAGTCATCAGCACGATGGGCCCCAAAATGAAAATTCAATACGAAGATGGCGAAATCGCTACCGTCAACATGCGTATTCAAGCGCGCATCTGGGAAAACATTGTCGCGGAACAAGAAGAAGCTGATAACATCAGCCGTAAACGACAAAGCGCACCTTGCTACATCAAAACTATCAACCTTCTCTCCGAAGACCTCACTATCCGTGGTCTGACCCAACGCATTACCGGCGCCCGCATTAATGGTGACCCCGAACTCCCCCCCAATACACGCCTCATCTACTACGGCATCGAATCAATGGTTTTCTTTGCCGTTGTCACCATCACCAGCCCGCCGCGCTCAGTCAAAGCCAAAGGGTATCTCGACCATCTCGATCATAACGAGATGATCTACCTCTACCCCATCGATGTCGAAGCCCATACCCGCACCGTGGACACCGCCATCAGCATCGACACCGTCGATCTCGAAAGTGTTCCTAACTTTAAAAAAGCTCTACAAATACCCAATCAATTCATCAGTGTCAGTGAGGATGATTTCGAACTCCTCGCTGAACGTCTGGCCGAACAAACCGAAGAAGAAGAAGGTTTAGATGGTTTTGACGACGATGATGATGATGACGAATTAGATTTGGATTAAATAATATATGTCTTCACACCAACCTGAATATATTCTTGTCGCTGTCGCTTGGCCTTACGCCAATGCCGATATCCACCAAGGCAATGTCACCGGCTCCTATCTGCCCGCCGATATCTACGCTCGCTTCCATCGCCTCCTCGGCAACCATGTCCTCATGGTCTCCGGCTCCGATAGCCACGGCACACCCGTCAGCGTCGCCGCCGACGAAGCCAATACCACCCCCGATAAAATCTTTCTCCACTACCACGAACGCTTCATGGACGTCTTCCAACAACTCGGCCTCACCTACGACCTCTTCACCCACACCGATACCGAAAACCACCACAAAGTCGCCCAAGATATGTTCATGAAACTCCTCGACAACGAGTACATGTACCGCAAAGTCACCAAACAAATGTACTCCCCCTCCTCCCAAAAATTCCTCCCTGACCGCTACATCACCGGCACCTGCCCCAAATGTGGCTATGAACGCGCCCGTGGTGACCAATGCGACAACTGTAACACCCTCTTCGAAAGCGCCGCCGAACTCGTCAACCCCCGCAGTAAACAAGATGGCTCCACCCTCGAACTCCGCGATACCGAACATTACTTCATCGACCTCCCCGCCATCGCTGATAATGGCCTCTCCGACTGGATCAAAGACGGCAAAGAACATTGGCGCACCCAAGTCATCAACTTCGCCCGCAACTTTATCCTCGACCAAGGCCTCATCGGCCGCGCCGTCACCCGCGATATGGATTGGGGTATCACCATCCCCGTCGAAGGCTTTGAAACCAAAGTCCTCTACGTCTGGTTTGAAGCCGTCATCGGTTACCTCTCCGCCAGCATCGAATGGGCCCACAACCAAGGCACCCCCGACGCTTGGCGCAACTGGTGGTACAACCCGGACGCCCGCACCCTCTACTTCATCGGCAAAGATAACATCCCCTTCCACGCCATCATGTGGCCCGCCCAACTCATCGGTGCCCAAGGCCTTTATAATGAAGACCCCCAAGCCCAACTCAACCTTCCCTACGATGTCCCCGCTAACCAATTCATGAATATGGAAAAACGGAAAATTAGCGGCAGTATGCGCTGGGGCGTTTGGATGATTGATGCCTTGAAATACCACGACCCCGATCCGATGCGGTATTATTTAACGGCCGTTATGCCCGAATCCCGCGACAGCGACTGGAGCTGGAAAGGTTACGTCCAACGCAACAACACCGAACTCGTCGCCAACTGGGGCAACCTCGTCAACCGTGTCCTCAGCATGACCAAACGATACTTCAAAGGCACCGTCCCCGACCCCGGCCCCCTCACCCCCAAAGACGAAGAACTCCTCCAACTCATCGACAACAGCTTCGATACCATCCGTGACCTCTACGACGCTTGCCAATTCCGCGCTGCCCTCCAAGAAGCGATGCGCGTCTCCACCCTCGTCAACCAATACCTCGAAGAAACAAGCCCTTGGGCCACCGCTAAAACAGATCTCCAAGCCACTGGCCGCTCTCTTTATGTCTGTCTCCAAGCCATTAGCGGCTTAAAAATCCTCCTCGCTCCCGTCCTCCCCTTCACCTCCGAAAATCTCCACCAAATGCTAGGCGAAGAAGGGACCCTCTTCGGCACACAAGCGGTTCAAGACATCCAAGAAGAAAACCGCTCCCACCGCGCCCTCACCTATAATAATGACGGCGCCGTCGGCCGCTGGCAACGGCCGCCCATCCCCGTCGGTCGCCAACTCCCCAAACCCAACCCCCTCTTCAAAAAGCTGGAAGATGAGGTCGCCACCCAAGAATTAGCCAAATTGGGTGTCAATCCTGACACGGCCGACTAATTTGCATATTTTCGCCACGTATCTTAAGCTAGATACGTGGCAAACCAACAATCCCCCCTTTCCCTCCACGAGCGCGCACCTGTCCAATACATAAATCAATCTTTCGTCAATTTTTGACACGTCAATATTTGACACCTCCCCTTTCTTACTAACTGCTCATCACTAAATCGAAGGTACCCATCAGCTAACAACGCTATCCCGTTAGCTGATAATTTAATTGTAGGAGACAAATAAATATGACTGCTCCCAATAGCTCTCCCCAAACTGATTGGCATCTAAAAGATAGCCAAGCTATTCTCTCACAGTTCAATGTCGACCCCCAACAAGGGCTCGATACAGCCACCATCGAGAAAAACCGAGCCAAATATGGCCCCAACAAACTAGACGAACATCAACTCAAAAGCCCTTGGCTCATCTTATGGGAACAATTCACCGAAGTAATGGTCATTGTCCTCATCGTCGCCGCCCTCATCTCCCTCGCCCTCGGCGAATACAAAGACGTCATCGCCATCATGACCATCGTCATCCTCAACGCCGCCCTCGGCTTCTTCCAAGAATACCGCGCCGAACGCGCTATGGCCGCCCTCCAAGAATTAGCCAACCCCACCGTCCGCGTCCGCCGTAAAGGCAAACTGATGGATGTCGAATCATGGGAACTTGTGCCTGGTGACATCATTCTCGTCGAAGCCGGTAGCAAAATCCCCGCCGATTCCCGTCTTGTCGAAGCGGTTAACCTCCGCGCCCAAGAAGCTTCCCTCACCGGCGAATCAGAACCCGTCAACAAAACCGATGACACCTTAACCGGTGAACACCTCCCCGTCGCCGACCGTAGCAATATGATCTACCTCGGCACCGCCGTCACCTACGGCCGTGGCACCGCCGTCGTCGTTGAAACCGGCATGTCCACCGAACTCGGCCGCATCGCCGAACTTATCCAAAACGTTGAAACCGACCAAACCCCCCTTCAAAAACGGATGGATGAACTCGGCCGCAAACTCGCCGTCATCGCCCTCGGCATCGTCGGCGTCGTCTTTGTTGTCGGCTTCATCGGCCAAGAAGCCGATATCCAAGAACTATTCCTCACCGCCATCGCCATGGCCGTCGCCGCTATCCCCGAAGGCCTTCCCGCCGTCGTCACCATCGCCCTCGCCCTCGGCGCCCAACGCATGCTCAAACGTGAAGCCCTCGTCCGCAAACTCCCCGCTGTCGAAACCCTCGGCTCCGTCACCGTCATCTGCTCCGATAAAACTGGTACCCTCACCCAAAATCAGATGACTGTCCGCATGCTCGATGTCGTTGGTGATACCATCAACCTCTCCCAACTCAAAGATGACGGTCACCCCGCCATCCACAAAGGGGACAAACCCCTCGACCTCGATAAACCCTCCCAAGCCCTCCTCCTCGTCGGTGGCGCTCTCTGTAATGATGCCACCCTCACCGATGACGAAGATAGTAACCACACCCTCGTCACCATCGGCGACCCCACCGAAGGCGCCCTCCTCGTCGCCGCCGCCCAATTTGGTTACTGGAAAGATGACCTCGACCAACAATTCCCCCGCGTCGCCGAAGTCCCCTTCTCCTCCGAGCGCAAACGGATGACCACCGTCCACAAAGTTGATCAGGAAACAATCGCCCAACTCGAACCCGCCCTCGCCTCCCTCTACGAAGGGTACAGTGGACAATACCCCTACGCCATCTTCACCAAAGGTGCCGTCGATGGCCTCCTCGATATCTGTAACCGCGTCTGGGCTGATGGGCAAGTTGAAGAGATGAATGCTGAATGGCGTCAACGCATCGAAGAGGCGAATCGCAAGACGGCCGAGCAAGGGCTCCGCGTCCTCGGCCTCGCCATGCGCATCACTCAAGAACTCCCCGAAAACAACAACGAAAACGAGTTCGAACAACGTCTCGTCTTCGTCGGCCTCGCTAGCATGATCGATCCCCCCCGCCCCGAAGTCAAAGAAGCGGTCCAAACCTGCCGCCACGCCGGCATTCGCCCCGTCATGATTACCGGCGACCACCCCCTCACCGCCCTCGCTATCGCCCACGAACTCAATATCACCGACACCGACGACATCCTAACCGGCCGTGAGCTCTCCCAAATGAGTACCCAAGAACTGGAAGATGCGGTCGAAACCGTCTCCGTTTACGCCCGTGTCTCCCCCGAACATAAACTCAATATCGTTCAAGCCTTACAAAGCAAAGGCCACATCGTCGCCATGACCGGTGATGGCGTCAACGACGCCCCCGCCCTGCGCAAAAGCGACATCGGCGTCGCCATGGGCATCACCGGCACCGACGTTTCCAAAGAAGCGGCCAACATGGTCATCCTCGATGACAACTTCGCCACCATCGTCCGCGCCGTCAAAGAAGGGCGCACCATCTATGACAATGTACGCAAATTTATGAAATACACCATGTCCAGTAACGCTGGTGAAATTTACGTCATGCTCTTCGGCCCCTTCATCGGCCTCGGCCTCCCCCTTTCCGCCATCCAAATCCTCTGGATCAACCTCGTCACCGACGGCCTCCCCGGCCTCGCCCTCGCCGTCGAACCCTCTGAAAGCAATACCATGGACCGCCCCCCCCATCCCCCCGATGAAAGCATCTTTGCCCGCGGCATGGGGCGTCACATTCTTTGGGTTGGCCTCCTCATGGGTGCCGTCTGTCTTCTTATCGGCCGTTGGGGTCTTAATAACAATTTTAGTGATGAATATTGGAAAACATTGGTCTTCACCACCCTCACCCTCTCCCAAATGGGACACGCCCTCGCCGTCCGCTCCGGTCGCGATTCGCTCTTCACCCAAGGGCTCCTCTCCAACCGACCCTTACTCGGTGCTGTCGCCCTCACCTTCATCTTGCAAATGGGTGTCCTCTACGTTCCAATTATGGCTGACTTCTTCGACACCTTACCATTACAACTACCCCACCTCCTCCTCTGCCTGATAGCCAGCACCGTCGTCTTCTGGGCTGTCGAAATCGAAAAATGGCTCATCCGTAACGGCCACCTCAACGGCTAAACCACTAAAAAATCATGATTTTACTCATCATTCTCGCTCTCAGCTTCAGCGCCGCCTTTATCGCTCCCCCTGTTACCAATTATACCGGTTACAAACGGGCCGGTTGGCTGTTAAGCCTCATCCCCTTCACCCTTTTCGCCCTTCTAGTCGCTCAAATACCACACTTACAATCTGACCATGCCCTCACCTACACGCTCCCATGGGTTCCCAGCCTCAATATCAATCTCGCCCTCCGTCTCGATGGCTTATCACTCTTGCTCGCCTTGCTCGTCACCGGCATCGGTGGCTTCATCATCCTCTACGCCGCTGGCTATCTCGACGACCACCCCCAACTTGACCGTCTCTACTTCTATCTCTTCCTGTTTATGTTCGCCATGCTTGGCGTCGTTCTCGCTGACAACCTTCTTCTCATTTTCATCTTCTGGGAACTGACCAGCATCACCTCCTATCTACTTATCGGTTTCAATCATGGCTCGGCCAGCTCCCGCTTCGCCGCCAAACAAGCCTTGCTCATTACCGGCGCTGGCGGCCTAGCACTCATGGCCGGCCTGCTACTCCTCATCCAAATCACTGGTGTTCACACCGTCACCGCCCTCATCGATCAAGCCGATGCCATCCAACAACATCAACTTTACCCCGCTATACTCGTTCTGATTCTGCTCGGCGCCTTTACCAAATCCGCCCAATTCCCCTTTCATTTTTGGTTACCCGGTGCCATGGCTGCCCCCACACCAGTCAGCGCCTATCTGCACTCGGCCACCATGGTCAAAGCCGGCGTTTATCTCCTCGCCCGCCTCTTCCCCGTGCTAGGCGGAACCCCGTTATGGTTTGGTTTGGTAGTACCGGTGGGCGTGATAACCGCCGTGCTCGGTGGCTACGTCGCTTGGCGTGAAACCGACCTCAAACGCATCCTCGCCTACGCCACCATCGGCGTCCTCGGCATCCTCGTCACCCTCCTCGGCCTCGGCACCGACCACGCCATCGAAGCCGCCATGCTCTTCCTCCTCGCCCACGCCCTCTACAAAGGGGCCCTTTTCATGGTCGCTGGGGCCATCGACCACACCATGCACACCCGTGACATTAATAAGCTATCTGGTCTACGGGCGATTATGCCGCAAACGGCCGTTGCCACCGCCCTTGCCGCCATCTCCATGGCCGGTCTCCCCCCCTTCATCGGCTTCATTGGCAAAGAACTTCTCTACGAAGCCACCCAAGAAGTTCCTTACGGCACCCTCATCACAACAGCCCTCATTATCGCCAATGGCCTCATGCTCACCGCCGCCCTACTCATCGCTTATCGCCCCTTTGCTGGCACATTTAACCCCAAACCCAACCAACATCCTCACGAACCATCATTAGCCCTCCGCCTCGGCCCCCTCACCCTCGCCACCCTCGGCCTCATCGGCGGCCTCCTCCCCACCCTCTTCGCCGAACCTTTAATCAATTTAGCCATCCCCCCCATCACCCAGCACGAAAGCCATCTCCACCTCGCCCTCTGGCATGGTTTCAACCTCACCCTACTTCTCAGCCTTATTACCATCAGCTTCGGCTTCGCTGTCTACATCGCCTATCAACACCTCCAACCACGCCTCGTCAACCTTCCCCCCGCCAAATGGTCATTCACCCAACTCTTTAAATACAGCCTCCAACAATTTGAACGTCTCGCCACTTTCATCACCACCACCCTCCAACCTGGCCAACTCAATTTCTATGTCACTATCATCATTATCACCACTATCGGCTTAATCGCTATCGTCTTTATCCGCACCCCCTCACTCTTGCAATTTGATATTGACCAAATGTCACTCAGCTCAATCCGAGTTGAAGAAGTTCTCATCCTCATCCTCATCAATATTAGCGCCTTAATGGTTACCTTCACCCGCCGTCTCAAATTAGTAGCCATCATTAACGCCCTCGGCAGTGTCGGCTTTGGCATCGCCCTCCTCTACGTCACTTACAGCGCCCCCGACCTCGCCCTCACCCAAATCGCTATCGAAACCTTAACCGTTGTCCTCTTCATGCTGGTTATCTACCGCTTACCCGCCTTCGCCAACTATACCGCCACCCGTCGTCGCCTAAGTGATGGCATCATCGCTGTCATTGGTGGTGCCTTTATGGGACTGATCACGCTCATCGCTACGACCGCCACCCCCGTCGATTCCATCAGCTACTTTTTCTTCATCGAAGAAAACCTCGAACGTGCCCACGGCCATAATATCGTCAATGTCATTCTCGCCGATTTTCGCGGCTTCGATACCATGGGCGAAACCATCGTCCTCGCCGTCGCCGCCGCCGGCGTCATCGCCCTAATGCGCATGCAACGTGATACGGAGTAACCACAATCATGTCTAATCTCGTTTTACGCACCGCTACCCGCTTATTATTGCCCCTACTCATGCTCTTTTCTATCTTTTTACTCCTTAACGGACACAACGCCCCCGGTGGGGGCTTCATCGGTGGCCTCGTCGCCGCCGCCGCCTTCATCCTACACAGTCTCGCCTTCGGCGCCGACGCCACCCAAGAGGCGATGCGCCTCCGCCTTGACAACATCATCGGCCTCGGCCTCTTAATCATCCTCACCAGTGGCCTCATCCCCCTCGCCCTCGGCTACCCCTTCATGCGCGGCGTCTGGCTCAAACAAGAAATCCCCGTCATCGGCCATTTCGGCACCCCCTTCCTCTTCGATATCGGTGTCTATTTTGTCGTCATCGGTATCACTTTATTAATTATGTTTAACCTCGAAATCGAACAAGAATAAGCTATGGAAATCTTACTCGCCCTCACAATCGCCGTTCTCTACGGTACCGGCCTCTACATGATGCTTCGGCGCAGTATCGTCAAAATTATCGTCGGCCTCTCTTTGCTCGGCCACGCCACCAACCTCTTTATCTTCACCCTCGGCGGCATCAAACGTGGCCAACCCGCCCTCATTATGGGCACTGAACACCTCGACCTAGCCCACTCCGCCGATCCCCTCCCCCAAGCCCTCATCCTAACCTCTATCGTTATCGGTTTTGGTGTCCAAGCCTTTGCCGTTGTTCTCATTCACCGCGTCTACAAAAGTGCCGGCAGTGGCGACCTCAATGATTTGCGCTTCACCGATTTATAAACCTTATGATTTCTGAAGATATTTTACTCGTCCTACCAATTATTATTCATTTAACCACCGCCATTATCACCCTTTTTCTCCGTCGCCACCCCCGCTGGCACCGCCCCATTAGCGTCTTTGGTGGCGTTGCTGTCCTCGCTTCCGCCCTCCTCCTCTTCACCCAAATCCAACAATACGGCATTCGCGTCAGTTACATCGGGGAATGGGTCGCCCCCTACGGTATCACCCTTGTCGCCGACCGTTTAAGTGGCATCATGGTTCTCTTAACCAGCATCATTGGCTTAGCCACCATCATCTACTCCCTCGCCGATATCGACTCGGCCCGCGAACAATATGGTTACCACCCTTTACTTCATATTTTACTAATGGGTATCTGTGGCGCTTTCCTGACTGGTGATATCTTCAACTTATACGTCTGGTTTGAAGTTTTGCTCATTAGCTCCTTTGTCTTGCTCACCCTCGGTGCCTCCCAAGCACAACTTCTCGGCGGGATTAAATACGTCACCCTCAACTTGTTATCATCCGCCCTCTTCCTCGCCGCCGCCAGCATGCTCTACAGCGTCGTGGGCACCCTCAACATGGCCCACATTAGCCAACGATTAACCGACCTAACCATTGAACCACAAGCGATTATAACGATCATCTCTTTTCTCTTTTTAGTCGCCTTCGGCCTGAAGTCAGCTCTTTTCCCTCTCTACGCTTGGCTTCCCGCCTCTTACCATACTCCACCAGCCGCTATCTCCGCCGTTTTCGCTGGTCTCCTCACCAAAGTTGGTGTCTATGCCCTTCTTCGTGTGTTCACCCTCATCTTCAACCACAATAACGATCTCATCTTGAATGTACTCTTGATTATGTCCGCCTTAACCATGGTCATCGCCATTTTGGGCACCTTCATCCAAACCGATTTCCGCCGTACGCTCTCCTTCAATCTAATCAGTCATATCGGCTATATGGTGATGGGGCTCGCTCTTTTCACCCCTTTATCTATCGCCGGCACCATTTTTTACACCATTCATCATATCATCGTTAAAACAACCCTCTTTCTCGTCAGCGGGATTGTTGATCGCTGGCGCGGCACCTACGATCTTACCCTCTTGGGTGACATTTATCGGCACGCGCCAGCTATCTCTATCATGTTTCTTATTCCCGCCCTCTCCTTATCCGGGATTCCTCCCTTATCTGGTTTCTGGCCTAAAGTCGCTTTGTTACAAGCCGCCTTGGCTGCTGAACAATACTTACTCGTTTTAGCCGCTTTGTTTACAAGCTTAATCACTCTTTACTCGATGACCCATATCTGGTCTGAAGCGTTTTGGAAAGATCGGCCGAGGGCCTTGCCCCCTGTTGAACCAGTTAGCTCCCAAGACAAATTCTTCTTCTTTTTTCCTGTCATCACCCTCATCACCCTTATCATCCTCATCGGCCTATTCGCCAATCCAATTATGCTCTTAGCCCAAAATACCGCTCACGATCTACTCAACCCAGAACAATACCGTCAAGCCGTATTGTCCCTAACCCCTTAAGGTCTTTTGAATTATGTTTTTTATCAATCTCTTGCTCGCCCTTACCTGGGTCGCTCTCACCGGTGAAGTCACGATTTACAATTTCGGTATTGGCCTCATACTTGGTTTTATTGTCCTCTGGCTAATCCCCCCCGCCAGCAACATCACCAACAACTCTAACGATTATGTCCGCCGCGTCCGCAAAATTACAGAATTTTTCTTTTTTTTCCTCTACACCTTGCTGATTGCCAATATACGCATGGCACTCTATGTTCTCAATCCTTATCGCCAAATCCGACCAGGTATCGTCGCTATCCCTCTCGATATTCGTACTGATACACAGATAACCATGCTTCTCAATCTCATCACCCTCACCCCTGGCACCCTAAGCCTCGATGTATCAGATGCCGGCGACTCTATCTACGTACATGTCATTCATGTTGAAGACAAAGAAGCGTTCCGCCAAGAAATCAAGCAAGGTTTTGAAAAACGTATTCAGGAGATATTCCCATGATATCAATCACGACCACTGTTAATTGGATGCTACCCATCATGGCCCTATCCGCCCTTATCACCTTTTACCGCCTTTTCCGCGGCCCCACCCTCTCCGACCGTGTCGTCGCTGTTGACTTTCTCACCTCGGTTGGTATTGGCATGATCGCCCTCTATGCTATCCTCTACGAAGAAGATGTTCTACTTGATGCCGCCACAGTTCTCGCCTTAGTCAGCTTTATGGGTACCGTCGCTTTCGCTCGTTATATCGCTCGGAGAACCAACTAATGACCCTGTTTTTCGATCTCATTATCATCATACTCATCATTTTTGGCTCACTACTGATGCTTATCGCCAGCATCGGCCTGATTGTTATGCCCGATGTTTTTCTCCGCATGTCCGCCTCCACCAAAGCAGCCACAGCCGGTGTGAGTTCAATCTTATTAGCCGCCGCTTTACATTTTGGCACGGCTGATAATTTTGGCCGCGCCATTGCTACCATTGGCTTTCTCTTTTTAACCGCCCCAGTTGGTGCCCATATGATCGCCCGTGCCGCTTATGTCGCTGGCGATGAACTCTATGAAAAGACACATATTGATGACCTCAAACAAAAATATGCCCACGAACGAAAATCCCCACCACGTGAAGACATCCATGGCTAATCCCCCCTCCTCCCAACCGCCATCAACGCCACCTACCCGTCAGCCGCTCCTCACCTTTATATTACTCGCCTATGGCATCATCGGCCTCCTCTATGCCACTTACATACCCGCTTGGCAAGCCCCCGATGAACCCGCACACTACAACTACATTCGCCAATTAAGCGCTGGTCAGCTTCCCAAAATGGAACCAACCGATTACGATCAAACCTATCAAAATGAAATGATCAGTAATCGTTTCGCCAATTTTAATAATGATTATGCTTTTTCCTATGAAGATTGGCAACCCCCTGTCTATTACGCCCTCTTAACCCCTATCTTTTGGTTAACAGATGGCGATCTGATTAGTTTACGTATGGCATCTTTTGCCATAAGTTTATTTACCGCCTATCTTGTATGGGCCATTGTACGCCAACTCTGGCCAGAACGGCCGTGGCGGGCCTACACCGCCCTCGCCTTTTTCCTTTTTCTGCCCCAGCATCTTTCGATTATGGCCACCCTCAACAATGATACCCTCGCCGAGCTACTCATTGCCGCCACGCTTTGGCTGACACTACCTTGGCTCAATATCAACGCGCCTGAACCAACCAATCGTCAACTCATTTTTCAAAGTATCATTCTTGGCTTGGCCTTGACGACAAAAGGGACGGCTTACTTTCTGGCTCCTTTGCTAGCCATTGCTCTTTTGTGGCGGTATCGGCGGGATGGCCGCGGGGCTCTACGCCCCGCTGTCCTCCTCTTTATGCCCGCTTGGATTATCGCCAGCCTCTGGTGGCGCTATAATCTCACCACCTACGGCGGTGGCGACCTACTCGCCATGAATGTCCATGATGCTGTTGTCACCGGTCAACCACGCACTGCCCAATGGATCACCGACCTCGGCCTCCTCCCCTACCTCCGCCGCTTCATCACCACCACTTTCAACAGCTTCTGGGGCCAATTCGGCTGGATGAGCGTCCCCATGCCCACCTGGGTCTACCAACCATTGTGGCTCTTTACCTTCCTCATTCTAACCGGTATCATCTACCACTTACGCCACCTCAAACCACCCTATACCCGCTATACCCACCATGCCTTACTCCTCTTAAACTTTTTAGCCGCCCTCGGCCTCTACCTCTTCTACAACCTCACCTTCGTCCAACACCAAGGACGTTACCTCTTCCCCGCCCTCATCCCCCTCGCCGCCGCCGTCGCCAGCGCCGTCGATGTCTACTACGACTGGCTCCGCCCCAAACTTCATATCCCCCCACACCTGTTCCCTATCCTCCTTGCCCTCCTCCTCATCAGCCTCGATATCTTCGCCCTATTCCGCTTCATCCGCCCCAACTTACTACCCTAAAAATCTGAACCATCCCCTAATTCACAGTTGTTAACCAATCATTGAACATATTACAATTCTACCCATAGGTTGTCATATCCAGTTCATTGTAGGAAATTTGTCATCTAGACACGACTGTGCTATTGTTTATATAATAATAATAAGCTAATAATATAGCTTAATGGCTACTAATAACGTTCCAATTGCTCTTGCCAGTAACCTGTTATAAAACAGTAACAATATAACGCTATCATCTCCGCCTGAACGACAAATAATATAATAACTCATTATTTCCCCCAAAAGGTCATTATCGATTATGTGGACAAACCAGTTCAATCGGATACATAAGCCCAATATCTTGTTGACTTATCGCGAACTATCAGCCACTATCCTCTTATTAACCACCCTAACCTTCTTATCTTGGCTAGCTTTAACCCAATTAAGACAACAAACAAAAGAACAACTTAATACCTCTCTGCAAACCGTTCTACTTACAACCAATGAAGCTCTAAATCTATGGGAACAACAAAAAGAAGTAAACGCTACCAATTTAGCCCAAAACCCCATTACCATAACGGCTGCTCAACAACTACTAACGGCTGAAGATCAACGCACATCATTACAAAATCATCCCGCCCAAACAACGCTACGTCAATTTCTCAACCCCATTCTCGCCCAAGAAGGTGATTTAGGTTTCTTTATCATTAGCCCCAAAAATATCAGTTTGGCCTCAATGCGTGATGAAAATATTGGGACGACAAATCTCATCGCCACCCAACGACCAGATTTACTCAGCCGCGTTTGGGAAGGTGAAACACTCTTCATCCCCCCGATCGTCTCTGACGTCCCCTTACCTAATGAAGATGGCGATCTCACCTCCGCCCCACCAACCATGTTTATCGCTACCCCCATCTATGATAACACCAACTACCCCCCCATCGCCATATTTACCATTCGCCTCGATATTTTTCGCGATTTTTCGCGCATTACTCGGCTAGGCAGTTTAGGCGCCAGCGGCGAAACGTATACATTCGGCACCCAAGGCTTTTTACTGAGCGATACCCGCCTCCAACAACAACTTGAATTAACATCCCCTTTCCCCACTACCCAACCGGAAATTGTTCGTATTATGTTAAGCCAATCCGCCCCACAAGCTACTAATAACAATACCAATTCAACCCCTATTACCATCATTAATAACGATTCGGACCATAACAACGTAGCCAGTAACCTTAATGGCTACTCCAACTATCGTCAATCAAATGTGATTGGCACTTGGCTCTGGAATGATACCCTTAACCTAGGCTTGGTCACTGAAATAGATTATAATGAAGCGTTCGCTACTTTTTACCAAACACGCATCACCTTAATCAGTATCAATCTCATCACAATCTTAACCTCACTTTTCTTCGCCTTCACCCTTGTCTGGAATCGTCGACAAACCATTACCCAACTCCAAATTGCTAAACAAGAGGCGGAAACAGCTAACCAAACAAAAACGGAATTCTTAGCCAATATGACCCATGAGCTACGTACGCCCCTGAATGCTGTTATTGGCACCAGTAGCCTCTTAGCCACCACCCCCATGAGTTCTGAACAACAAGATTTTGTGCAAACCATCAACAATAGTAGCACAACGCTACTAAATTTAGTTGATGATATTCTTGACCTTTCAAAAATTGAAGCGCATAAGCTAACTGTAAACAAACAGCCTGTGGATCTATTTGCTACGATTCATATGGCCATTGATATTATATATTTTCAAGCTGCCAATAAAAATCTTGAATTAACCTACTGGATTGACCCCCAACTCCCTAATCAGATTATTACTGATCAACAACGTTTAAAACAAATTCTCCTTAATCTACTTAGCAATGCCGTCAAATTCACCCATCAAGGTAATATTTCTGTTTCTGTAACGGCCACCCCACTAGCCAATGATCATTATAATATCCATATTTCAGTGCGTGACACAGGTATTGGTATCGCCGCTGACAATCTTCCAAGTCTATTTAATGCTTTTAATCAACTTGATACCTCTATCACACGTCAATATGGTGGTACAGGCTTAGGACTAGCCATTAGCCAACAATTAGCCCATCTGCTAGATGGCCATATCGATGTTACCAGCCAACTCGGCCACGGCACCACCTTCACCCTCAACATCAAAACCCAAACCCCCTCGCCACAAACACACCCCTCCCCCCTGACGATCCCTCCCCTCACCCACAAAAAAAACCTCCTCCTCCTCGACCACCACACCCCCCAAGGCCACCTCCTCACCCAATATGCCCAAGCTTGGAACCTATCCTTACAAGAAGCACAAGACACCAACACCCTTTATCAACACCTTAACACCCCCCAACCAATTGATATATTAATCATCAATATGGCCACCATCAACCAAATATCACTAAATTATGGCCAACTATTAACCAAAATATCACCCCTTCCCCTCATACTCCTGCTCGACCGTGGCCAATCTCCCTCATCTGTTTGGACCGCCTATCCTCACCTCCATACCCTGACCAAGCCAATCTCACCGCACAACTTACATAATCTATTCACCCACATTGAACAACAACCGACTGAACAACAACCCTCCCTTGAAAAACAACCTGAAACCGCTCCCCCCCCAGACCACAACCCACCACCCCCCAATCACCAACAAAACCTACAAATTCTCTTAGTTGAAGACAATCCCCTCAACCAAAAAATAACCACCCTCATTCTCAAACGGTTAGGTTACGAAGCTGATCTCGCCCAAAATGGGTTGGAAGCGGTTCAAGCCACCCAACAAACTAATTATGATATCGTTCTGATGGATATCCAAATGCCCCAAATGAGTGGTGTCGAAGCAACCCAACATATCCGCCATAACTCGAACCTCAAACAACCCTATATTATCGCCGCCACGGCCAACACCAAACCAGAGCAAATTGAAACCTATTACCAAGTCGGCATGAATGATTGTGTGGGCAAACCATTTACCTTACAAGATATAAAGTCCGCCCTCGATAAAGCGATAGCTCAAGCTTCTTAAAAACCAAGCATCAAGCCCACATGCCCACGCAAACCCTCGGCCATCTTCGGAATCAAAATACTCTCCTTAATCGTATGCGCCAAATGCTCCTCCGATGGCGAATACCCAATAATCTTCAACCCATACGGCACAAATAAACGCCCGTCCGTCGCAAACTGATAATAACCCAGCTCCACCTCACGCCCCATCCCCTCACTAATCGCCGCCACCGCCCGCTTAATATCCTCATCCTCCCCATCCGTATCAAACCCATACACAATCTCATCACTCTCTAAATCAGGTGCATCCGTCACACACGGCCGCGCCGTCGTCACCTCATAATTCAAATCAGACGCAATCTCCCCAATCATCGCCAACACACTCACCGGACTATCCGACGCCGTCCGAATATCCAACAACACCCGCGTCCACGCCGGCGTCACATTCGCACTCTTCGTATCCACCTCCACAATCGTTGGCGCCACACTCGTCTGCCCCATGTGCGGATGAACCCGCAACGTGCGCCGTGCCGACTCTAACCGCGTCAAAAAAGTAGCCAACGCATAATTTGGATTGTCCCCTTTATCCGGCACACTCGCATGAACCGAACGCCCATTAAACTGCACCCAAAACTGCATAATCCCCCGATGACCCAACGCCACCCGATTCTCCGATGGCTCGCCCAACACCACCAAATCAACCTCGTAATCCAAATTCTCCACCCAATAAGCCGACCCCGTCCCCCCAATCTCTTCCTCGACAACCCCTGTAAATACCACATCCCGCCTCGGCCGCACCCCCGCCCGTAACAACGCCCCCATACTATAAATCTGCACCGCCAACGGCCCCTTAATATCACACGCCCCCCGCCCACAAATCCGCTCACCCACAATCTCCCCCGAAAACGGCGGTACCGGCCACAACGACGGCTCACCCGGATCAACATGATCCAAATGCGTATTCAACACCAATGCTCCCAAAGAACGATCTTCCCCATACACCCGCCCATAAATATTCCCAACCTCATCCCCCCACACCTCATCAAAACCTAACTTCTTCATCTCCTCCCCAATCAATGCCGCAATCGCCTCTTCCTCATACGGCATACTCGGCGTCTGAATCAACCTCTGCGTAAAATCCACACAATCATCCGTCAACTTCTGCCAATCAATATTCAACATCATCATATCTATCCTTTTTTATATCATTATCTAAAACAATCTTTGTCCCCCAGACCACCTGCAAAAAACCCGTTCCGAGTGGAGCCAAGCCCGTACCCTTCTTAAATAATACCCCCTTAAAAACAAGGGCTTGGCAGAATCGAGGAACCCGCACAACCTACCTGCCACACAAACGAATCCTCTTTCAAATTTTACGGATCAACCCGCACCACCGTCAACCGCAAAAAATCATCTGTCAAATGCCCCTCGGCCGTCTTCCTCTGCAACCGATCAAACCCCCCATCCTCCGTCCGCGTATACATCCCCACAATCAACGGATACACCGCCGGCACCGCCTCCTCCCGAATCGTCAACGGCAACGTCACCGCCATCACCTCCCCCACCGCCCACGCCGATGTCCCCGCCCCCACGTCCGCACTCGCCCACCGCGTCGTATCCTCCGCCACCACCTGCCCAAAAAACGTATAATCAACCGCCACATCCTCCAATAACTCCCAATACAACGTCACGGCCAACGTCTCACCAGCTCGGCCCCGCCGCGGCGCCAACTCATACCCCACCAATCGCAACCGATCTTCAAAATTCACCGCCAACGGATTCGGATACGCCCCCTCACCCGCCCGCAACGCCACTTCTCCCAACAACACCAACCCACCCTCACCCGCCGCCGTCAACAACCGCTCCCCCGTCCGCACATCATACCAACCAACCCCCACCATCAAATTAGCCGGTGACACCGCCGTCTCCGGCACCCGCAACCGATAATGCTGCTCCCACCGCTCTCCCACGGCCAAATCCGTCGCCGCCGTCAATCCCGCTTGCGGATACATATCCCGCTGGCTAATCGGCACCCCCAACACCGGATCAATCAAATGAATAAACGTGCTCCAATCACGACTCACCTCTCCCACCACCTCCCACGCTAACCCCACATCAATCACCTCCCCCGGCAAAACAGTATCCGGCACAATCTCATACCCGCGTAATACAATTTCATCTCCAAACTCGGCCTCAAACGGTTGTAGATTGTTGAGTTGCGGGGGCAACGGCCGTTCACGCCCATACGCCGGCCCAATCACCACCCACGGCACCAAAAATGCCACAATCCCTATAAACACCCCCACCCCCGCCACCAATCGCCGACTCCAAACCCGCCACCCCTCCGGCCACCAACCCACCAACCCCAACAGCAACAACGTATGCAACGCCGCCAACGCCGTAAACACCAACCGCCCCTGTGACGACCACGTAATCGACGCCCACCGCGTCAAACTGGCCACAATCCCCGCCGACCAAATCAAACAAACCACCACCGGAAAATGCCTCTCCACCACATCAAACAACGTCGCCAACCCCGTCCCCCACCAACTGTCCCGTTCCGATAACCCTTCTTCCCGCCCCAACTTAACCACATAAACCACAAAACCAATCACCCCCGCC
>DATHYN010000470.1:0-6947 GCA_035459145.1 Anaerolineae bacterium
ATGTTATTATTAGTCATAGTGTTTCCTTTTTTGGTCTTGTTTTTTGAGCAATTACAAGTATATCTCAAAAAAGGAACACTATTTTTTATGTTAAGTAAGATTTGTCAGTCAATCAGTACTATCATTCAATTATAGGAATTCATACTCCATGACCCAACCATTTAAAATCACGGGTTTATCCTTCAAAAATTATCGCCAATTCCAATCTTGCCACCTCGATTTCACTGACTCTCAAGGGCAGCCTCTTGATAAAATCTGTTTTATCGGGGCCAATGGGACAGGGAAATCCACTATTCTCGAACTCATTAATCAATTCCTACAACAAAAAACATTAAGAGTAGATCACGATACCAATAGTTTAATTGCGATTCGTATCAATACACAATCTGATGAGAGTTTTTTCCAATTAACAAATATGGGGAATAACTTCATCAAATCAACGGCTGTAGAACTACCAGAATGGCAAAAACTATGGGAAAGAGAAACTAATTTAACACAATTACAAGATTACCGAAAAAGATTCCGTTCTTATTTTGTGAAATCAGCAGATATTATAGACCCTCTTTTTCAGCCTAATTCTCAAGACTTAGCCATATACGCCCCCCCTGATGGTTCAAGTCTACTACTGCCCAATAAGCCCGTCCCTAACACCAGTCTCAACACTGCCATGCCCTACTTCGAACATTTTCCCGCCTACCATAACATCGCCTATCAAAATACCACCGATTTCTGGACTATCCTCATCTACCATATCAAAAAACGGGAAAGCGATTTTCAACAATTCCTCCAACAACCAGCAACCCAATCGTTATCAGTGGCTCAAGCTCGTCAACAGTTCGATGACCAATACCCCAACATTCTCACCGATTTAGCCGAACTATGGAATTTTATCCTCGAACCAGCGGGACTAGAATTTGATATTGAGAACGCCAAAATACCGGTTCAATTAGGTGAAAATCTCGAAGCGTATATTCGCCACATCACCAATAAGCAAACCATCCCCTACAACTCCCTCAGTAGTGGTATCCGCAACTTCATCTTCCGCCTCGGCCACATCCATTCTCTCTACTTCAACCGCGACATCCAACGTGGTTTCCTGCTCATCGACGAACCAGAAGCCAGCCTCTTCCCCGACTTGCTCTACGACATCATTGACCGCTACCAAGCCATTACCCAAAACACACAACTCTTCGTCTCCACCCACAGTCCCATCATCGCCGCTCAATTTCGTCCTGAAGAACGTTTCGTCCTCAATTTTAATGACGAAGGCTATGTAACCGCCCATCGTGGTATCGTGCCTGAAGGGGATGACCCCAACGATATCCTCCTCCAAGATTTTGCTGTCCGCAATCTTTATGGCCGCAAAGGTCTAGAACAATGGTACCGTTTCCTAGAACTGAAAAAAGAGATTTTAGAAACTGATTCCCCTACCAAAAAACAATCATTAATTGCTGAATACGCTGAAATTGGCCGTGCCTATAATTTTGCCCCTGATGAAATACCTCAGTAAAACAACTCACTCCCGTGTCATTACCGAACAATGACACTACAACCGAAAAAACGATCGCCCCTATATTCGCCAAGCCTTACTAAATGAACAATTTGGCTTTTGTGCGTATACTGAACGGTATATCAATCTCATTGATGCCCCTGAAATTGAACATTTTGATGATTCTCTAAAAAACACAGACCAAGATAGCTACTGGAATTGGTACACGGTTCATCGCTGGGTTAATTTACGTAAACCACGCATCACCAACTATCAGCCAATATTGCTTCCCCATTCACCCGAACTCTTTGCTCGGATTCAATATAACAAGGGTGATGCTTTCCGTCCCGTCAATGATGATGATCTCGAAGCCCAAAACTTAATTGATTTTTTATGTTGGAATCATCCCGATCTTACAGCTTATCGCGCTAAACATATTGCACGGTTAAAGGATATGCTTGACAACTTTTTTGATGGGGACAAAAAAGAGTTTGTCAGCTATTTAATGAAGAACCGACCCGATTTAAGCTTTATCACTGTCCTAAAAGCCGAACTAGATCTCGATATCCCTTGGCCACCCCCAATAACCAGTTCCTCTCGCTAATTATTCCACCGCCAACATCTCCCGATGCCACGGCACCTTCTCTTTCATCTTCTGCCGAAAATCAATATCCTGCACCAACAACAACCGCTTCTCCAATACCTCCAGCCCCTGCGCCAACACCCCCTCGGCCCGCTCATCCCCCCACTCAGCACACAACTGATACGCCAACCAATAATTCCGCGTCGTAAACTCAGACCCATCCAACATATTCCCCGCTAACAAAAACGGCAACGCCTCCGCCAACCATTCCCCCGCCATACCCCGCTCACCCACCTTAGCCGCCACCCACGCCCCCACCACCAACGTCTCAATCATCAACGCTTCATGATCCAAGTTCTCCCGCACCGCCACCGCCGCTTCCACCCGCGTCAACGCCTCTTCATACCGCCCTATCTCCAGCAACGCATTCCCCCAAAACAGATTCGCCAACGCAATCGTTTCGGGATTGTTCGTCGCCATCGCAATCTCATAAGATGTCTGTAACCAGCGCGCCGCCTCTTCATACCGCCCCTCCCCTAACGCAATCGCCCCCAAATTGTAATGGACAACACTCTCTAAACTCCGATGCCCTATCTTCTTCAACATCTCTAACGAGCGTTCCATATAGTTTCGCGCCATCTCATATTCCCCCCGATGTCGCTCTACTTCTCCTAAATCATTATAACAAACAGCAATCCGTAATAAATCCCCCGCTTTTTGCCCCATCTCTAATGATTGCTCCGTATATTGAATCATATCCTCATAACACCCCAACCCCCATGACATCGTCCCCAATCCCAATAAACAGCGCGAAATCATCTCTTCATGCGCAATTTCACGGCTAATCTTTAACGCCCGCTCCATATACTCAATCGCTTCTTCATACCGCCCTTGCCGCCGCATCACCCAGCCATAGGTGCATAACCCCTCGGCCACAAACCGCCCCTCCTCCTGCCGCAACGCATCCTGATACAACTGCTTACTATACGCCAACGCCTCCTCATACCGCCCCAACGCTTCATGATATAACGCTTCATAATATAAAACCTGCAACATCTGTTGCCCCCCCAACTCCGCCGCCACCTCCCCCATCTCGTCAAGCCCCTCTCTCTGCAACGCCCGCTCCCCACGCAAATTATGCATCTTCACTTTCAATTTCAATAATTCCCACCGCTCACTCACCGCTGGCGCCAAAGCCAACGCCTCGTCCATATACCGAATCGCCAACCCCGTATCCCCCACCTCGGCCGCCTTCTGCCCCGCTAACCGATACCACTCCCGCGCCTCATCCCCCGCCTCGGCCAACGCATAATGCCGCCCAATCACCGCCGCATACTCCTCCGTCCGCCCGTTCCGCGCCGCCGCCACCACCAACCAATCCGCCACTTGCCGATGATACCCCCGCCGCTCCCGCTTCAAAACGCTCCCATAGGCCACATCCCGTAATAAATCATGCTTAAACAAAAACTCCCGCGCCTCCCGAAACGTCGACTCCTCCCGCGCAAACACCAATTCCCGTGCCTGCAACGGCCGTAACCGCACCTCCCGCTCAACCGCCCCCATCTCCGCTACCGCCAAATCCCAAAATACCCGCCCCACCACCGATGCCCTCTGCAACGTCTGTTTCGATTCCTCCTCTAACTTATCCAAACGTGCCTGCAACACCCCCGTCAAACTGCTCGGCACTTTCGCCGTCGTCAAACGCGCCTCATCCACCCGCCACACACCATTCTCTCCCCCTGTCTCAATCACCCCCTCGTCAATCAACATCTTGATCAACTCTTCAATGTAAAACGGATTCCCATCAGACCGCTCTAATACCATTCGCTCTAATGGTGCCGGTATCTCAGCCATATTTCTCAAAATCTCATGCAATAATTCCCGATCGGCGGCCGAGGGCAACGGCTTCAAATCAATCCGCTGACCACCCGCTCCCCAACTAGGCTCCGTTTCAAATAAATTCGGCCGCGTCAAACAAATAATCCCCAACGGCACATCAACCAACAATGCCACCACCTCCCGCACCAACGCCAATGACAACTCATCCGCCCAATGAATATCATCCAATAACAATAACACCCCCGCCGTCGCCATCTCCCGCAATAATCGCCGTTGATACATCCGTCCATACTGTTGTAACTTTTGCCCATCTTCACGCAACGCTTGCACTTCCGCCGTCTCACTCAAATCATACCCCCACCAATGCCCCAACACATACGCCATCCCCATATCCTCACCAAAATAAGGACGTAAACCTGTTTCGATTTTTTGACGCACAACTGCCCGTCCATCACTATCCTGAATGCCTAAAAAGGCCCCCCACATATCCCGCCAAATAAAATATGAAACACCCGCTGTCTGCTCCGTCGCCCGTCCCCGCAATACCACCAACTCACCCACCTCGGCCCCCAACCACCGCTCAAACTCAAACAACACCCGACTCTTCCCCACCCCCGCTTCCCCCACCACCGTCATTAAGCGCGCCCCCCCAGCCTCCGCCCCCTCCCGATACCAACGCTGCAACTGCTCTAACTCACTTTCCCGCCCCACCATCCGCGTTTCCACCCCTTCCACCCCCCGCGTCCCTGGCCGAAACGCCCTTTCCCCCTCACCCAAGACCAAATAGGTCATCACTTTCTCGCCCGCAACCAATTCCCCTCCCGCTTCCATCTTAAACAACCCCCTAACCTGATGATACGTCGCCCGACTAATCAACACCGTCCCCACCGCCGCCGCCCCTTCCAACTTCTCCGCCACCGTCACCGCCGGCCCCGTCACACTAAACTCCCCCGTTATCCCCAACGCTCCAAATACGACCAAATCCGTATGTATGCCCACCCGCAACTGCAATGAAATAGACTGCTCTCCCGCAAATTGCTGACACGCCTTATGCAACGCCAACCCCGCCCGCACCGCCTGCTCAGCATCATCTTCTCGTGCCTGCTCACGCCCCCAAATCGCAATCACCGCATCCCCCACATGCTTATCTATCCACCCATTATGTTGCTGAATCACCCCATCCAATCGCCTCCACAACCCATTCATCATCTCCCCCACCTCTTCCGCATCCCGCTCCGCACTAAACGCCGTGAAACCAGAGATATCCGCCACCAACGCCGTTACCTGTTTGCGCTGCTCCACCGTCGCCGTTAATGTCGCTAACTGCGCCCGCAAACTGGACAAGACCGTCGCCACGGCCGCCTCCCCCAAAATATCTTTCTGCGCTTCTAACGCCTCTATCGCCCGTTCTAGTTCCGCTCGTTTACTCATTCAGTTCCTTGATCTTGTTGCTGTTTCCGATGCCACCCGCGCGGCATCCGGACAGTTCCCTCACGGCTAATCTGAAAATAATCGAAATCACGGGCCACATACGTGTTGGGAAAAATAGCCCGCGCTTCATCAAGAATGTCCCGCTCATAATAACGACGCGAAATATGATTCAAAATCAACGCCCCCACATTCGCCTCCACCGCCAACTCCGCCGCTTGCCGTGCCGTTAAATGCCCATATTGGCGGGCTAAATCCCGATCTTCATCAATATAGGTCGATTCAATCGTGATCGCATGTGCATCACGGCACACCTCAACCAAATTATCGGTCCGCCCCACATCCCCAATCTGCACATATTTCGTCCCCGGCCGCGCTGGCGCCAACACATCATCCGGCTCAATTACCCGCCCATCCTCTAATGTAATCGCTTCCCCACGCACCAAAATCGACCGCTCTGGCCCAAACGGCACCCCCAACTCCGACGCTTTCTCCGCCAAAAATGGCCGATGGTCCCGTTCCTGAAATAAAAACCCAAAGCAACCCGACCCCCGATGCGTCACCCCAAACGCCTCCAGCCGAATCTTATCATCTTCCAACACCACATCGTTATCCGCCAACGGTATCAGATGAATATCCACCGGCGGCCGCGCATCACGTAACGCCACCCCAAATACCAAATCATGGACCCGATCTAGCGCCGATTTCCCCCCATAAATCTCCAGCTTATCTAACGTCTCCCACCGACTTAAGGTCGAAACCAATCCACCCAACCCTAAAATATGGTCGAGATGGCCGTGGGTCAACAACACTTTATCTAAACGTTTAAACCCTAACCCACTGCGTAAAATTTGACGTTGCGTCCCTTCACCACAATCAACCAAAAACCGGTATTGCCGATACATAATCATCTGCGCCGACAAACCACGGTAAATTGCCGGACTCGACGCCGACGTCCCCAAAAAAACAACTTCAATCATAAAATCCCTTCCCCTAATCCTTGATTACTCATATATCTTTCTTATTCCTATCACCATTAAGTTGTTGAACCAGAAAATTTCACATATTTAGATTAATAACTTCAACGTATTAAACGGCCCATACTCTACCATGAACCATCCCGACTTCCCTACTCAATCGTCATTTCGAGCGCAGTTCAATTCGTCTCACCCCAGAAAAACCATACCTCTAAAGTAAGAATTGAACGAAGTCGAGAAATCTGCCCTTATGTCACATATGACACCTGTGACCAAGGCACAGAATCATCTTTCATCATATGGTTGGCAACTTATATTTTACGTGCTTATCCCCATCTTGTCACCAACAACATTATTTCCCCCCCTAAAAAACCATCAACACCTAACCATTCCACCCCACCCCTTCCACGATAATCTCCCCCGCTTCCCCCTCTTTCCCCTCAATAATAATCTCCACATCCAACCAGCGCCGTAACAAATCCGCCTGCGTCAACGTATGCTGTGTCACGGCCACCGTCCGATAAACAGTCTTCCCCCTCGCCAACGCACTCGGCAGTAAAATCTGATCGGCCAAATATTGATCCACCGCCGCCGTCTCATCCGCCCAAAACGGCGTCAACTCGGCCACCGC
>DATHYN010000471.1:0-13685 GCA_035459145.1 Anaerolineae bacterium
CGCAGATACTGTCCGTTTTTCTTATGTCAACAACCATTTACAGCCCGATCAGGGCTGTCATCCTCGCGAAAGCGGGGATCCACTCCTAAAATCACCTTTATTTCGGCTTCGTTCTCCGCAAAGCTCATTCTCATTTGTAAAATCAGTTCTGAACCATTCCAAAATAAATACTATTCATTGCCTATCGCTTTGACTTACACCCATATTAGTATTAAAATAGTGAGTAAGTTCATCCATCAACTTCAACAATGTCGCCCCCCCCCTTTTTTTTGTATAAAATCTAAAAAGTGTTGATTAACAGAATAACAATTATCCTACCCTATCAATTTGATTCTATATTCAAATTCTTTTAACCTTTATCAAATCCTTTTGACCTTTACCCACCCAGTTTTTTCACCTAAAGATTTCACACTTTTAGGTGAACAACTTCAATATATTAAACGGCATATTTTCAAAATCAAATAGTGACACTATTTCGTTTAATACAGTTATTACACACCTTAGAAAACAGGAAACTTATTTATGAAAAGAAAATGGTATCTGCCTTATCTGCTGAGCTTATCTGGCTTACTCTTGCTACTAACAATGCTGTCCACATCCAATGCAAGCGCTTCATCAGCCATTATCGACCTCACCGCGCAATGCCCCAGTGGCATTGGCGATGTGACCGCCCTCATTAATGCTATCAATACAGCCAATACCAATGGCAATCCCTCAAATACAATTATCCTCGCCAATGATTGTGTTTATACCTTAACCAGTAGTAACAATAACACAACCCTCGGCCCAACAGCCCTCCCCATTATCACCTCCGCCCTAACCATCAACGGCAATAACAGTACCTTTAGCCGCAATAGCGCCAATCACTTCCGTCTTTTAACGGTTGATGCGCCTGGTAATTTAAGCTTATACGATCTAACCTTAACCGGCGGACTAGCCCAAGCTGGCGCCGGTACCAACGGCCAAGATGCTGGTGGTGGCGGTGGCGGTGCCGGCGGTGGCGGTGCCCTTTTAATTTACGCCGGTAATGTTTACGCTGAAAATGTTCACTTCACTAATAATGAAGGCCGAGGTGGCAACGGCGGGGCTGGTGGCGGCCAAAGTAATCCCGATGTCGCTGGTGTCGGCGGCGCCGGTTCCCCTGCTATTGCTGATTTTAAAGGTGGTAATGGTACCGTCTTTAATGGTGGCAATGCCGAAAGCAGTATCTTTGGCGGCGGCGGCGGCAGTGGTGCTTGTTTAAGTGGTGGCTGCCCCGGACTTGGTGTCCCCTTCTCCCCAGGAACCAGTACTTATGCCGGTAATGGCAGTCCTGGTAATGCGTTTGGTGGGGGTAGTGGTGATGGCGGTGGTGGTGCCGGTCTAGGTGGAGCTGTGCTCGTTTACAATGGCTCTTTGACCATTATGAATTCCGCTTTTACCAACAACTTGACCTATCGCGGCACACGTGGCCCCACGAGCGCTCAAGATGGTGGTGCCCTCGGCGGCGCTATCTTCAACTACGCCGGTACAATTATCGCTACCAATACCACTTTCTCTGATAATCAAGCCAATGGCGCCAAAACCTATGGTGGCGCTCTCTTTAACTATCAAGGGAATGTGACTACCTATAATGTCACTTTTGGTAGCAACACCATGACCCAATCTTCAATTACGGGCGAAAATATCTATAATGCCCTAGCCCCCGCCTCCCTCACCCTCAACAATACAATTGTCGCCGGCCCCACCAGCGCCCTAACCAATAATGCCGGGACCGTTACCGCTACGAATCGTAATAATATCATTGAAACAGGCTTTTCAGGGGCCGGAATTATCAATGCCAACCCCCTTCTCGCCCCCCTAAACAACAATCTCGGCAGCACCCCCACGCAAGGCTTACTGATGACGAGCCCCGCCATCGATGCCGGTAATAACAGCCTGTCCAATGGCGCCGTAACCGATCAAAGAGGTTTTGCTCGTATCGAATATGGTGGTATCAGCACCAATGTCGATATTGGCGCTTATGAACTCATCGATACCCACATCAATATCGCCGCTATCAATGATCCCAATATCACTGATGCCGAAATTTATGATGCGGGCACAACGATTAAAGGTTCTCCTTTTACTATCGATTTCACCATTACCAACCAAGCGACCGCTGTTGGTACCCTCGAACTCGACCCCACAACAGTTGTTTTAAACTCGACTGGCTTCACCATCCTCTCCCCCAATGACCCCTTTGGCGGCAACAACATTCTCCTCCCCGGTGAAAGCACAACCCTTCAAATACAAGTCGATGCGCTAGCTGATGGCGTTCGCCAATCAACTCTCTCTTTCTACCACAATGGCACCCCTGACTATGTTGCCTACGATATCAACCTTCTGGCTGAAATCTACACCCCTGAAATCGAAGTTTCTGCTAATGGAACTGTTATCACCGATGACATCTCAACCGTTGTTTTCGGCACAACAACAGCCAATAATCCAATCACCCAAACCTTCACAATTACCAACCTCGAAGCCCCAGCCTTACTCTTAAGCAATCTGACCTTACCAGCCGATTTCACCCTCGTTACCCCCTTCCCCACCACCATTAATCCCGGCGCGTCAGCTGATTTCCAAATCCGCTTCGATGCCCCAGCCTCGGCCGGCACCTATTCCGGCCCTGTCCAATTCACCACCAACGACGAAACTGAAAACCCCTTTAACTTCACCATCACCGCTTATGTTAGTGCCCCCCAAGACCCAGGCGTCGTTGGCCCCACAATTCGCTTATCAGATATTGGTGGCTTAGGTGAAGACCAACATTCAGCCCGGGGACCTGCTATCGCCTACAATGCCACCGATGATATCTTCCTTATCGTCTGGGAAGCTGATGATCAAGCATTATATGATTATGAAATCTACGGCCAGCTAATCAATGGCACCACCGGTGCCGAAATCGGCACCAACGACTTCCCCGTCATAGCCGATGCCAATCCCAATCTTACCATCCGTAAGCCTAAAATTGTTTGGAATAGCCTCCATAATGAATTTTTGGTCGTCGCTTATGGTGATCTTTATCTCGATGGTCGTAATGAAATCATCGCCCAACGTCTCGATGGTACCACGGGTGCCCTAATCGGAACCCCCTTCCAAGTCACCGATAACCTAGGCGGTGCCGGCACTGATTTTGATGCCCGTGACCCTGATGTCGCCTACAATGCCACCAATGATGAATATTTTGTTGTTTGGGAAAAAGACAAAAACTATAACAACGCCTTTGAAGTTTGGGGACGGCGTATCTATGGTAACGCCGCCACTGGCAATACCATTGGCAACGATATCCGTATCTCTGATTCCGGCGCTGACGATACCAATACCAATTATGGCATTGCCGCTCCTAGAATTGTCTGGAATAGCACCGCCAATGAATATATGGTCGTCTGGTATGGCAATGATGACACCGGCAGTATGGCTCTCTACGAAAATGAAATCTTCGGCCAACGTCTTTCCGCCACTGGTGCCGAAATCGGCACCAACGACTTCCGTATCAGTGCCATGAACACCGATGGCAATGATGTCTATAGTGCCTTACTCCCTGCTATCGCCTACAATGAAACCCACAATGAATATCTAGTCGTTTGGGTTGGCTACCCCGGTGCCCCCTTAGCTGACTATGAATACGAAATCTTCGGCCAACGCTTAGATACCAATGGTCTCGAAGTGGGTAATGATGATTTTCGTATCAGTGACATGGGACCAGACAACTCCACCGCTTATATCGCCTACCAACCACAAGTTGCCTATACCCCCTACTTTGATGAGTATGCTGTCGTTTGGTATGGTGATGATGATGTAACCCCCCTAATCGATAACGATAACGAAGTATTCCTGCAACGCATTGCTGGCGACCGCACCAAAGGTGATGAAGTTGGCAACAATGATATTCGCATCAGCCAAGCAGGCCCCCCTAATGACACCAACTACTTCGTCTTCAACCCAACCCTTACGTTTGGGCGTGATGATGGGCCCGCTTTTATCATCTGGAGTGGTGGTGACACCGTTGATGGCATGGTCTTATACGAACAGGAAATCTTTGGGCAACAGTACCAAATCCCGCTCACCTCAAAATGTGGTGCCCAATTAGACAGTTACGTGTTCTACCAAACAACAAACCCAGTGACAATCAACATCAATAGTTTAGGTAATATCAATTGTGTCACCGTCACCCCCTTCGCTATCAATCACCCTAATGCCACCGTTGGTATTCAAACAGGTCGCTACTGGACAATTGAAGCCACTGACACCTTAGGCAACCCCGCCACCGCCTTCAATGTCACCCTAACCCTTCCCTATGCCAGCGCCAACAGCAATAGCCGCTTATGTCGCTGGCCTGGTGGTTTAGGTGGTGATGGTTGGGACTGTGATGATGGCACCAACACCTCATTTACCACTGGCTTTGTCACCCGTGCTAATGTCACCAATTTCTCTGATTGGGCAGTTGGTGATAATGTGGGGCCAACGGCCGTTACCCTCCAATCCGCTCACACCACCGCCACCACCCACCCCTATCTCCCCGCTATCGCCTTCCTCCTCCTCCTAACCGCCCTCACCCTATACAGCTACCGCCTTAAAAAGGCCCCTAGCGCTTAATCCCCACCACCGATAAGAGGCAGTAATCTACAAATTACTGCCTCTTATCGGCAATCTAAACCAAAAACGACTACCCACTCCTTCCTCACTCTCTACCCCAATCTCCCCTTTATGTTGCGCCACCAACTCCTGACACATCAACAATCCCAACCCTGTCCCTTTCTCACCCGCTGTCCCCCGCATCGTCACCTGCGTATCCAACCGAAACAATTGCGCCTGTACCTCCGGACTCATCCCCAAGCCCGTATCACGTACCCCAATCTCAACCATATCACCCACCTGCCCAGCCTCAATCGATACCACCCCACCCTCGGCCGTAAATTTCAACGCATTACTCACCAAATTCCGTAAAATTGTCCCCAACATCGCTTCATCAGCATATACTTCAAACGCCGGACTCACCACCGGTGCCAACACCACCCCTTTCTCCTTAGCTTGGCCCTGCAACAAACTCACAATCTCCTCCACTACCCCCAACACCTGTAACTTCTCCGGCGCAAATGGCATCCGCCCCATCTGAATTCGTGACCATGACAACAAACTCTCTAACAAATTCAATACCTGCTTGCTCGCATCATAAATCTGCTTCGACATCTCCCGAACATCATCCGTCGTCAACACCTCCGCCTGCAACATCATAAATTGCGACATCCCCATCACCGGATTAAACGGCGACCGCAAATCATGCGAAATCAACGTAAAAAACCGATCTTTATCCGCATTCAGCCGCTCCAACTCCGCCGTCTGCTCCGCTAACAACGCTTTCTCCATCTGCAACCGCTCTTGCGCCATGCGCGCCACCAATGCCTGCGCATTCGTAATCGAAATCGCCGCCTGCACCCCCAATAAACCAACCAACCCCACCCGCTCCTCGGTAAACATCCCCTTGGCCAAACTATTCTCTAAATATACGATGCCCACCAACACCTGCTGGTTCACCAACGGTACACACAACACCGATTGCACCCCTCGGCCCACAACATACCGATCCGCTTTAAATAACCCCTCTTCCTTCGCCGCCGCTAAAACCACCTCTTCTTTCGTCCGTCCTACATATTGAATTAATGTCTGCGGAACCCGTTCACTTTCCTCTAACGCCTCCTCCAACAACAATACCTCTTCATCATCCGCCGTCGCCCACGCCCGCACCAACAACTCACCCTCATCCGCCAACAATAACGCCCCTTGCTTCGCCCCCGTATTGGCCAACATCAACCGCAACAAAGTCGATAACACCGCCTCCAACTCAATCTCACTAAAAATAGCCGCCGACGCTTCTACCAATGTGTTCACATCAAATAACGCCGCACTGCCTGTTGTCGTCTGCGAAGTCGTCAACGACATGGACGTCGTTAACGATGTCGATCCCCCCCTCGGCCCCATCACCGGCCGCTCCAATAACCACGACCGCTCCTCCGCCAAACTACCCATCTTCGCCCGTGCCCCCCACCGCTCATAACCATAATAAGCCTCACGCCAATACGTCTGTGCCACCTTCTCTTGCCCCACCTCCTCATAAAATAACGCCGCCCGCTCCCAAATTAACGCTTCATGCAACCGAAACTCGCCACTCTGGGCCCCCGCCCCCGCCAACTCATACGCCTGCCCCGCCGCCAATCGCTTCCCCTCG
This sequence comes from Anaerolineae bacterium, assembly GCA_035459145.1. Taxonomy (GTDB): domain Bacteria; phylum Chloroflexota; class Anaerolineae; order Promineifilales; family Promineifilaceae; genus DATHYN01. The sequence continues at coordinate 6,248 of DATHYN010000471.1, forward strand.
GCCCGCGCCCACTCCGCCTCCACAAAATCATACATATGCTTATAATTAACCGCCCCAAAACCAGCCCATTTCCCCAACTTCTTTTGATTCGCTTTCACCCGTTTCTTCCACAATTTCCGTTCCTCCGCACTCCCCTCACCCCACAACGCTAAACAAGCCAACGAATCATACATCCGATACAGCGGTGCCCAAATCGATCCGATCAAATCGCCAGTATACGCTTCAGCTATCTCCCCCGCCGCCAACACTTCACGATATGCCCCAAACACATACCCCAAAACCATCCGCCCAAACTGTTCCCCAAACATCACCAACGTATCATCAACCCCTTCATGCTGTGGCCACCGATTTTCATAATTATACAAATCACCCACCAACTTAAACGTTTCATCACTCTCCCCCATTAAATTCGCCACCATCTGCCGCATCTGATCCGCCGCCGTCTGCGCCGTTTTCTGCTCTAACTGCCCAATCGCTTGACTATATTGCCCCATCTCCACCGCTAATGTGGGCAACGGCCGTTTCGTAAAAAACCCAAACAATCCATACGCCATCCCCGCATACGCCCCATACTCAAAATCCCCCGTCTCCAACCCACTCTGAAAAACATCCGCAAACATTTCCGCCGAACTCATCATCGGCTCATGCCAATGCAACACATTCCCCGCCGCCAAATGCAATAACCGCGTCTCCATACCCCTCATATCAAACTTATCCCGCAACGCCATCGCTAACTTACCAAACGCATACCCCTGCTCAATATCATCTAACGTCCCAATCAAAATAATCGCATACCCATTATAAGCTAATGCTGATAACGCCGTATGCCCCGCCGTTAACGATAACCACACCCGCTTTAATGCCAAATAAGCAAATAAATTCCGCTCCACAAAAAAGGCCGCCGATACCGCCCGCGTCAAAATCCGCATCGCCGCCACCTCCCGCTCATCACTCATCAACGGCGCATCAACCAAACTAGCCACATCACGCTTCCCTAACGCCCGCCGCACTTTCAATAACTCTAAAATCACCCGCCCTCGGCCAACCACCTCCGGTATCTCCATCCCCAACTCCGCCAACACCGCTCGCGACACCCTCACCGCCTCCTCACGCTCCTGATGAAATATATGCGCCATAATCTGCACTTCATATAACGGTACCTTCTCCCCAACTCCTGCCACCTCCGCCAACGCCGCCTCAATCAGCCGCTCCATCTCCGCCAACTCCTGATTCAAATACGCCGCCTCCGCCCCCGCCCGATGCAAATCAAACGCCAACGCCCGCTCCATCTCCCAACTATTCGCTGGCAAAAATGATAAACCCTTCTGGAAATACAGCCACGCTGGGTGATGCGCCGCCGCTAACCGCGCCTTCTCCCCTGCCGCCCAATTCAACTTCGCCGCCACCACCCTCATCTCCGCTCCTTCAATCTCCCCACTACCCGCATTCACCTGCTCCACCAACCGGAATAACTGCGCCTGCTTCTCCTCCTCCGACCAACTCTCTAACCAATACGCCGCAATCCGCCCATGCCATTTCGTCCGCTCCCCCGCCTCTAACTGCTCATACACCGCCTGCTGAATCCGATCATGCGCAAACCGATAATCCAGCTCTAAATCCTCGGCCACATCCAATAACCGATAAGTTGTCCCTAACGGCCACACAAACCCCGCCTCCGTTGCCTCCTGAATCCCCGCTAACAATGCTTCCCCCTCGGCCCCCTCGGCCACCAACAACGCCACCACCGTCTGCCACTCAAATAAACTCCCCACACACGCCCCCACCGCTAATACATTCTGCGCCAACTCCGACAACGCCTCCACCTGCCCCGCCAACAAATCAACTACATTTCCCGTACTCTGCACCTTCTGTATCTCCCCCCGCTTCCAAGCCCATCTATTCTGGTCCCGATTAAACCATATCAGCCCATTATCATACCAATCCCGCACCAATGTTCGTGTGAAAAATGGATTCCCCCCCGCCCTTTGCTGTAGCATCTCCGCTAAATCAGCCACATCCTCCGTCTCCAACCCCAATAACGCGCTCAAAATCTGTGCCACATCCGCCACCTGCCACGGCCGCAACGCCTCATGCCACACCGGAACCCCCGCCGCCTCAATCTCTTGCCAACAACGCCGCGCCGGATGTAATTCATCCACTTCCTCAGCCCGATAAGACCCCAACAACAACAGATGATCACTCTGCTCATCACTCAATAATGCCGTCAACAACTGCAACGACGCCCGATCCGCCCATTGCCAATCATCTAAGAATAGGGCCAACGGCCGTTCCGGCCGCGCCCACACCTGCACAAACTTCTTAAACAACAACTGAAACCGATTCTGTGCCTCCAACGGCGGCAAATCCGGTACCGGCTCCACCTCCCCCAACAACGTCGCCAACGTCGGCAACACCGCCGTCAACACCGCCGCCCCACCCCCTAACGCCGCCCGCAACCGCTCCCGCCACAACGCCACCACCCGCTCCCGCTCCGTTAAAACTTGCTGCAATAACTGCTCAAACGCTTCAATCAACGGCTCATACGGCATATTCCGCTGGAACTGCTTAAACTTCCCCTGAATAAACACCCCCTCCGCCCCCACTAAAAATTTCGACACCTCTTGCACCACCACCGATTTCCCCATCCCCCCCGCCCCCGTTATCAACCATACCCCTCGCTCCCCACGCCCCATCTTCGTCACCGCCGCCGCCAACGACGACAACACCTCTTCACGCCCATATAACTTCTGCGGCCATTGCCATATCCCCTTCGTCTCCCCCTCACCCAACGGAAAAGTCGCTAATAACTCCCCCCCTTGCCACAACTGCTGCGCTTTACGTAAATCCGCCCCTAAACCGGCCGCGCTCTGATACCGATCCTCCGCCATCTTCGCCAATAACTTCATCACAATCTGGCTCAAACTAACCGGTACCTCCGGCCGCACCTCATGTGGCGGCTTCGCCTGCCGCGCCATATGACTATGCACCATCCGCAACGCATCATCCGTCACAAATGGCAACCCACCTGTCAACATCTCATAAAACGTCACCCCTAAACTGTAATAATCTGTCCGATAATCCACTTGCCGATTCATCCGCCCCGTCTGCTCCGGCGAAATATACGCCAACGTCCCCTGCAACCGATTCACCCCCACATCACTCCCCACCTCTTCACCCCCACTCTTCATCCGCGTCTCCGTCGCAATCCCAAAATCAGTCAACTTCACCACTTTCGTCTTCGGATTGATAATAATATTATGCGGCTTGATATCTTTATGCATCATCCCCACCTCGCGTAACATCCCCAATGCCCCCACCAACGACTGCGCCATCCCCCAAAAATCAGACAACGGCACCCCCTCTCCCTTCATATATTTATACAACGACTCCCCATCAATATCTTCTAACACCACCATCGGCCGCGCCCCCGTCGCCACCCACCGCAACGGCCGCACCACCCCCTCCCCCGCTAACATCGCCGCCATCCGATACTCATGCTCTAACTGCGCCACCATCTCGGCCGTCGGATAATCCGCTTTCAACACCTTCAAAATCACCCGCTCACCCGTCGCCACCTCCTCCCCCCGATACACAACCGTGTCCACTCCCTCATGTAACACCGCTACCGTCTTGAAATCTGGATGAATTTGACTCATAAGCTTATCCTAAATGAAAACCAATCACTACCACACATCTTCCCGGAAGATCATCATCAACATCACCACTCACCCAAACCTTCCGGGAAGATAGTCGCTCTATTAATAATTCTACATAACCGCTTCCACACCCTCACCATCACGCGCCCGCTCTAACCGTTCCACCCGCTTCTGATACTGACTCAACGCATAATCGACAAAATGCTCTTCCACCAACCCAAACGGCATCGGATCATACGGCTCAAACACCTCCGAGACCGCGCTCAATGTCGTCATCAACAACCCATTCATCGTCTCCTCCACCACTTCCCACAATGTCGGATCCTCCGCCACCAACCGCGACAACAAATAAATCCCATACGCAATATGCCGCGACTCATCCTGCTTCAAATAATAAATCCCCTTCCGTTGACCAGGCATCAAATCATTCGTTTCCAACATCTGATAATACGCATGATAGCCCGTCTCCGCCAACATCCCCTCTACAATCATATTGTACGTCACCGACGCCCGCACCTGCGCCGCCGGCGACGAGTCCGTCTGCAACGCCCCTAACGCTTCCGGTAACGCCTCATAAAAAATCTGCCGATAATACGGCCCATGAAACTGGCTCATATCCGGCACCTCCCCCACCACCTCTGTCAGAAACCGATTAAAAAAGTCGACATGTTTCGCCTCTTCAAACAGAAACGTCGTTAAATACATCTCCTCTTCAATCCGCCCCTCTTTCGCAATCGCCATAATCAACGGCAACAAATCCAACGTCACCGCCTCCTCCCCCGCCTGAAACATCGCCGTCAGATGCAAGATAACCGTCTGCTCCTCGGCCGTCAACCCCGCCCAATCTCGCTTATCCTGACTAAAATCAATATCCGCCGGATTCCACACCCCTAACTTCTTCGCTTTCTCATACAACCGAAACGGAAACCCGTCCCGATCTAACCCCTTCACCGTCGTTACAAACGCATCATGTCCCATTTCGCTTACCTCCACGGCTCAAAACTTTCTAAAATAGAACCCCCGATAAATTCGCGTACAATCGAATCACTGGGAATATTGACCGCCTCCATCGCTGGAAACGGCTCGAACCATTGCAAAAAGGCCAACAACCGATTCGCTTCAATACGTTCCGGCGTGCCCGGCTCCACCTGCAACAACAACGGCTGCGCCAACGGCTTCAACGCCGCCAACTCATACACCAACGCCGAATTAAAAAACACATTCGCATTATTTTGGTACGGGAAAATATGATTCTTTTCCCCTCGGCGCACACTCGGCCACCGCTTAATCGTATCCGACGCCGTATACCCCCGATGCGCCGCATCCCGCACCATCCGCCGCAACAACCGTGTGTCCGTCGTCGGCACCCGACTATGCCGATCCAAATTCAACTGCGTGAACGCCGAAATAAACACCCGATACAACGCATTCGTCGCAATCCCCTCCACCAACCGTGGATTCAACCCATGAATCCCTTCAATAATTAACACATGCTCCTGTTCGATGCGTAACGACGCCCCCCACCGCCGTTGCCCCGTATGGAAATCATAAATCGGCTGGGTAATCGCCTCCCCCGCCAACAACTGATGCAAATGTTGCTGGAACAAGGGCACATCCACCGCTTCCAACGCCTCAAAATCAAAATCCCCCTTCTCATCACGCGGCGTCAAATCCCGATCCACAAAATAATTATCCATCGGAATCGCCACCGGCTTCATCCCCAACGCCAACAACTGCACCGCCAACCGTTTACTAAACGTCGTTTTCCCCGCCGATGTCGGCCCCGAAATCAAGACCACCTTAATCTCATCCCGCCGCTCCGCAATCTGCATCGCAATCTGCGTCAACTGATGCCGATGTAACGCCTCCGCCACCAACACAATCTCCTGCGCCCGATTCGTCCGAATCGCCCGATTCAACGACGCTACATCCGACACATCAAACACCCGCAACCAATCATTATAATCCCGAAACACCCGCGCCAATCGTGGCTCATCTACAAACGGTTGTAATACCTCATGCGCGTGTCGCCGTGGAAACTGGAAAATAAACCCATCCGCATACGGATGTAACGTAAACCGTTTCAAATACCGTGTTCGCGGCACCATAAACCCATGAAAATAATCCCGAATCCCATTCAACTCATACAACGTCAAATAATCTTTCCGCCGCCGCTTAAACAACGCCTCCTTCTCACTCTCCCCACTATTCCGAAAAATAACCAACGCCTCCTCCAACGGCACTTTCGACTGCTTAATCGGCAAATCCGCCTCCACCAAATCCCGCATCCGCCCCTCTAACGCTTTCAACTCCGCCTCCTCCAAATTATACATACTCCCATCCGCCGCAAAACTTTGACAATAATACCCCCCAAACGGCATCGAATGCTCAATCATAATCTGCAACTGTGGAAACAGCTCCCGCGCTGCCACCACCAGCAAAAAACTCAATGTCCGCCGATAAATCCGGGCCCCATCCGAATCTTTGGTTGTAATCGGCGTAATCTGCGCATCACGGTACATCTGATAACAGAGCTCTTTCAACTTGCCATCAACCAACACCGCCACAATTTCATCCTGCTCCTCAGGCTTCCACGCCTCCACAAACGAACTCACCATTGAGCCAGCCGGCCCATTAAACGCTCGGCCATCCGGAAACCGCGCCTGTACATCCGCCCGTGGCGGTGCTCCATTAATCGTCATTCTAACACCTTCTCTTCAACTATATACAAATCATTTAAATAATCGGCCGTTAACGCCAAGGCTGGCTTAACCCCCTCCGCCAAATGCTTCTCCACCTCCGCTACCGGCACCCGCCCAAACAACTCCTGCTCCAACCACGTCTGCGACGTCAAATGGGCCGCAAACTCATCCGGCGTCATCTTCAACCGCGCCGCATACACCTCCACCGTCTTACTCATCCGCCCTGGCAACAACTGCTCCGCAATCATATCCCGCCACGCCATCAACGATGCATCCGAGGCAAACGGCAACCAATCCTTCGGCTCGGCCACCCCCAACGCCCGCCGCGTCACCTTTCCCAATCGCGCTAACGCCAACTGATCCAAATAAGTCAATAACACTTGATGCACCGTAAACAGATGCCGTAAATCACGCCACCCCTTCCCCTGCAAAAAATAAGGCCGAAACACCTCGTTATACCAAATCATATCAAACCACAAATGCACACAATACCCCGCCACAAACACCGCCTTCCCCACCGACATCTCACCCGCCCGCGCCAACGCCGGATGCGCCCGCCACATCACCTCATACGGCCGCTCCTCCAGCCGCCCCGCCGTCAACGACGGCTCCACATGATAAAAATGAGTCGCCTCCCGCGTCATCTCCCCCATCGCCGACATATCCACCGCCACATTCCCCAAACAAAACGCCCCCCATGCCCCATCCAACAGACGCCCCAAAGCTGGCGGCATCGCCGCCTCCCCCCTAATTCGTTCCGCAAAATCTAAATGCATAAATGGCGTCGGCATACCTGCCATTATAACCCATGCCCCCCTACCTGTCTACAGCCTCCCCCACCTCATTCCTACACCCACACCCCAAAAATCTCCTTATCCCCCCACACAATCTCCTCCTCCTTGTACTCCTTCTCCCTCCATTACCCACCCCCCTCAATTTCTCGACAAAACCACCCCACCTGAGTAATAATTAAGGGACACGGAGGATTTTTATGAGCAATGCCATCATGCTAGTGTTATCAGCCATTATTTCAAGCATTATTAGCACATTAATTATAAGCATCATTGATGATTTTATTAG
>DATHYN010000472.1:0-4939 GCA_035459145.1 Anaerolineae bacterium
AATAAGAGGTCTCCCCACACACACCTTGACCTCTGAGGTTTCAACGCATCCCCCTCCAACCACCAACCCCTCCCTAAAAACCTCAGAGGTCTCCCCCCCCTATACCCACTCCCCTACAACTTCACCCGCCGCAACCGCAACGAATTAAAAATCAAACAGACATCCGACAATACCATCGCCGCTGCCGCCAAAATCGGATGCAACTCTTTCAAAAATTGCGGCACACCCGGGATTGGCGCCAAAATGCCCGCCGCCACCGGTATCAAGGCGATATTATACCCAAACGCCCAACCCAAATTCTGCTTAATATTCCGCACCGTCGCCTGCGACAGCTTAATCGCCTGCGCCACACTACGCAAATCACCACGGATCAACGTCACATCGGCCGTTTCCATCGCCACATCCGTCCCCGTCCCAATCGCAATACCCACATCCGCCTGCGCTAACGCTGGCGCATCATTAATCCCATCCCCCACCATACCAACTGTCATCCCTTCCTCTTGCAATTTGGCCACATGCGCCGCCTTATCCGCTGGCATCACCTCGGCCATCACCCGATCAATCCCCACCTCAGCCGCAATCGCCGCCGCCGTCTCCTTATTATCCCCCGTCATCATCACCACCGTTAACCCCAACGCATGCAACGACGCCACCGCTTCCCGCGCCCCCTCCTTAATCGTATCCGCCACACTAATCAACCCCTTCGCCTCCCCATCAACCGCTAACCACATCGTCGTCTTTGCTTGCGCCTGCAACGCCTCCGCCTTCGGCCCCAAACCATTTAACGCCACCTGTTGACTTTCCATCAGCCGCAAATTCCCCACCAACAACCGCTTTCCTTCCACCTCGGCCGCAATCCCCTGCCCCGTAATGCTACTAAATTCCGTCGGCGTCGGCAGCGTCAACCCCTTCCCTTCCGCCCCCCGCACAATCGCCTCACCCAACGGATGCTCCGATCCACGTTCCGCCGCCGCCGCTAACCGCAACAACTCATCCGTCGTCCCCGACCATTGACTACTAGCAATCACATCCGTCACCGTCGGCTCCCCTCGCGTAATCGTCCCCGTCTTATCCAAAATAATCGCCTGCAACTTATGCGCCTGCTCCAACGCTGCACTACTCTTAAATAAAATCCCATGTTCCGCCCCTTGCCCCATCCCTACCATAATCGACAACGGCGTCGCCAAGCCCATCGCACACGGACAGGAAATAATCAACACCGCAATCAATCGAATCAACGCCGCCGTCAACCCCGCCCCACTCAAATACCACGCTAAAAATGTCAACGCTGCCACCACCACCACAATCGGCACAAATACCGCCGAAATCTGATCCGCTATCCGCTGAATCGGCGCTTTACTCCCCTGCGCCTGCTCCACCAACCGAATAATCTGCGCCAATGCCGTCTCCCGCCCCACTTTTGTCGCCTCAAACGTAAACATCCCCTGCTTATTTAATGTCGCGCCGATAACTTCATCCCCCACCCCTTTACTCACCGGAATACTTTCACCCGTAATCATACTCTCATCAATCGTCGACCGTCCTTCTTGGATAACACCATCCACCGGCACCTTTTCCCCTGGGCGTACCCGCACCAAATCCCCAATCTGTACCTGCTCAATCGGCAAATCCGTCTCTACCCCAGCCCGCATCACCCGCGCCGTCTTCGCCCGCAATCCCATCAACTTCTTAATCGATTGGCTCGTCTGCCCCTTCGCCCGCACTTCCACCAACTTACCCAATACAATCAACGTAATAATCGTCGCCGATGTCTCGAAATAAACATGATGTCCCCACGCCATCGACCCCGCCGAAATCGCTAACAACACGATAATACTATACACATACGCCACCGTTGACCCCATCGCCACCAACACATCCATATTGGCGCTCCCATGCCGCAAACTCTTGTACCCACCCACATAATAATCCCAACCCACATAAAATTGAACCGGTGTCGCTAACGCCAAAAATAACCAACTCACCCACAACCCATGCGCCCACTCTCCGATAAGGTCAAAATCGCGCCCCATACTAATAAAGAAGAGCGGTACTGTAAAGAGTGCCCCCACCACAAACCGACGCATCTGATGTTGCAACTCGGCCGCCCGCGCCTGCGCCTCCACATCCTCCAACGCCTCCCCCTCGGCCGGTGCCAACACCTCATACCCCGCCTTCGCCACCGATGCCGCCATCGCTTCCCGCGTCGCCACCCCCGGCATATACTTCACAATCGCCTTATCATTCGCAAATGACGCATTCGCCTCCAACACCCCCTCGACCTTCTTCAATCGTCGCTCCACCGTGGTCACACAATTCGCACATGTCATCCCCATAATCGGCAACTCAATTGTCGCTACCGGAATCTTATACCCGGCCCGCTCAACACGGCTAATTACCTCTGGCGTCACCTGAGCCGCTTCCGCCCCATCCGCATAAGTGATAATCACTTTCTCCGTGGCAAAATTAACTACCGCATCGGCCACACCATCCACTTTTTTCGCGTTACGCTCCACCGAGGCCACACAATTGGCACAGGTCATTCCCACCACAGGTAATGTAATTTGATTTGGGGTTGACATCTATCTCGCTTCCTTACTTAAGTTGTTTAATCTATACGCTCCCCCCCATACCATTATGCTGGTGCGTAATTAATCTCCACCAACAACGATTCAATCTTCTCCCAACTAGCTGGGTCTTGCCACGTCACCGATACTTCTTTGCTTTCTTGGTTGGCGTTAACGGCCGTTACCCCCGCTAACTCACCCAACTCTAACTCAATCGTATTCGTACAATGACCACAACTAATATTAGGTACCGTAAATGTTTTCGTAGACATAAAACTATTTCTCCTTAAATCTTGATTTATAACTTAGCCGACATGGCAAAAACGCTTGTCACCTCTTCCAACATCTTTTCCCGTTCACTGACATCATCCCCTTGGATCGCTGTCGTCACACAGGTGCGGAGGTGATTATCCAGCATCAACTCACTAACCTTATTCAAAGCCGACTGCACCGCCTGAATCTGACGAATGACATCGATACAATACGTATCATCCTCAACCATGCGCTCAATCCCTTTCAAATGGCCAGCCGCACTTGCTAGTCGTCGTTTTACCGTTTTTTGCGTTTTTTCATCCATATCAACCTCTTTTTGCTAATTTACCCACCCCCCCTGGGGGGGGTATGCAGTGATATTATGCCACCATTCCCCACCCTTGTCAACCCCACCCCCTACAAAAAATCCGTCAATTCTCCAAAATCTACATCCAAATCCGCCAAACACCACCCAACCAACCCTCATCTCAAATAACACCCTTTAACCTGAGTTCAAAAATTCACCCTTCCCCCAACGTCATTTCGACTGGAACCGTTCCCGCCTCCCCTACAACTTCCCACCCCATCCCCCCTTAAATCCCACCAATTTTCACCAATTTTCAAATTGCCCCTTGACATACCCTATAGGATTTGATATTATATATATGGCTCCCCCCCCAAAGGAGGCAGAAATTAGCGCCCGCTATTTTTCTGCCTCCACTTTTTTTGCCAAAAATCAACCTCTCCCCCCTACAACACCACAATTTGCCCAATCACCAACCTCCCAACTGAACACCCATCCTCACTTCACCAACATAACAAAATCCGCGTCAAAATCCACCAAACCTAATCAAACCAGCCCCCATCTCAATTTAACCGTATCTATACGCACACACCCTTCCCCCCTAAATTCGCCATTTCCCCAATTTATAAGTATCATATAACCATGATGACTTCTATGCCTAAACATGTAACCACTGGCCCCGCCTTCGACCGCGCCGGCCTTATCCACCGTGTCCGTCAACCCGATACTTCCGGCCCCCACCCCACCGTCGTCCTCATTCAAGGCCGCCTCGGCAACGAAGACGTCCCCTGGGTCTTCGCCCCTACCATCCCCAAACATTACCTTCTCGTCGCCCCCCGCGCCATCAAAGCCGAATCAAAGGATGGCTTCTCCTGGCATATGCCCACCGGCCAATTTCCCACCCTCGACCAATTCGATGAAGCCACCGCCGCCCTCGCCCACTTCATCAACGCCCTCCCCGAACTCTACAATGCCGACCTCAACAACCTTTACCTCCTCGGCTTCAGCCAAGGTGCCGCCGCCTCCATCGCCACCGCCCTCAACAATCCTGACCTCGTCAAAGCGATCGCCTGCCTCGTCGGCTTCACCCCCCGCGATGTCGATTACCTCATCCCCTACCAACCTCTCGCCAATTTGCCTATCTTCATGGCCGTTGGCACTGAAGATGATACCATCCCCCTTGACTTCGCCCGTAACAGCGGGGAAATGCTCACCGAACTCGGCGCCGACCTCACTTACGAAGAATACCAAACCGGCCACAAACTAAATGCCGCCGGTATGCGCCAACTCAAAGCTTGGTGGCGCCAACGCCCGGCCTCTTAACCATCCCCTGCTAACACTCTCAAAACATCTTCCCGCAACACCCCCGTCGTCCCCAACCCTTCCCCCCCATAAATCGTCTCATTCCCCCCCCAATCCCCAAAATACCCCCCCACCTCTCTAAATATCGGTGGAAATGGAGCCACATCCCAAATATTCACTATCGGATCCAACGCCACCTCGGCCCGCCCCGTCGCCACCAACGCATACCCATACGCATCACACCACCCCGCATTATAATAACTCGCCCCCTGTAAACGCTCCCACGCCGCCCCCTTCCCCTGCCGCTCAAATGACGCCGTATCAATATGACACACTATCCCCCGCCCCAAATCCGCCTCCGTCGACAACTGTGCCCGACGGCCGTTCCACCAACAGCCCAACCCGGTCGCCGCCGCCACAATCTCTCCCAACGCCGGAAAATAAACGACCCCCACCTCTACCTCCCCTTCAATCTCCAAACCCAACAACACACTGTACAACGGCACCCCCCGCA
>DATHYN010000473.1:0-1943 GCA_035459145.1 Anaerolineae bacterium
ATAATCAGGGTCATCATTCGCCACTGGCGGCGTATTCCCACCCAACACCCCCTCCATCTCCCCCGCCTCGGCCATTCCCCACCCACCTAACAACAAACCAAACATCCCCAATACCACACTCAAACCAAACATTACCCGCCCCACCATCTTCATCTCTTTATCTAATCTCATCATCTTCAACCCTTTTCGCCTATCTAATCAACTTCATTCTTACGCAAGAATCCACTTATAATCTAAGTAAACATCACGTCTGTCTACTTCTAAACACACCATAACGCCACCAAATAAAATTTAATCCATCTACTGCCCCCGCACCAACCCATAATCAAACGCCCCCAGCCGACTAGACAACGCCGCTCGATCCCCACAACTACCCACGGCCACAATCCCATAATAATAATTACTATTCACATCCCCCGCCCCGTTCAAATGAACCGCCGGCACAGCCGTCACCGTATCCTCCACCACCGCATCGCCTGCCCCCACCATAAAGTACGGATCACTACTCCGCCACAACTCATACGCCGTCGCCCCATTCTCATCCCAATTAAAATAAACATCTGGCGTACTCAAATCAATTTCATTATTAATCACACGTTCTGGTATAGTGCAGGCTGATTCAACAATAATTGTTACTTCAACTTCAGCCTCTCCATGCGGCTTCATAAAAGTCAGCCAAATAGCACCACGATTACCACCTCCATCATCATCATTACGAGCCCCTAAACCAAAATCAGTCACACCATTATTATCTAAATCACCTATTCCTATTGATAAATCACCCAAATAATCGCTATTGGTTAACTCACCGTCAAAACCACCCTTAAGGTCATTAATAATATAAGCTTCGCTTACAGTCCCTATTTCAGTTAAGAACAAAACCCAAGCGGCACCTCTATCACTACCACCACCATCATCACCAATAGCACCTACAATCAAATCATTAATTCCATCTCCATTCATATCTGGTAATACCGAAAAGTCTATGCCAAAGAAGTCGCCATTGCTTAATTGATTACCAAAGCCACCAACTGTATCACTTATTTTCTGATATTTTTGCACAATCCCATTCTCGTCAATTGACAAAATCCAAACAGCACCTCGATTCAAACCACCATCATCATCAAAATAAGCCCCAACAGCAATTTCAATAAACCCATCATTATCTATATCACCTAATAATGCGATTTCATTCCCAAAAGTATCACCATTGTCTAAGTCACCAGCAAAACCACCTTGAGTATCATTAATCTTTTGGTGACTAATAACTGTGCCATCGCGATTCAAAAACAAAATCCAAATCGCTCCGCGATCACTACCACCTTCATCATCACCATACGCCCCAACCGCTATATCAACAATACCATCACCATTCAAATCACCAATTTGCCCCACGGCAACACCAAACTTATCCTCATTCATTAAGACCCCTGTAAATCCACCTTGTATGTCACTAATTTTCTGCTTAGCTTTAATTGTGCCATCACGATTCAAAAACAGAATCCAAACAGCACCACGCGTATAACCACCATCACCATCATAAAAAGCCCCAACCGCTATATCCCCAACACCATCTAAATCTAAATCACCCAATGAAGTTACCGAATTGCCAAAGTAATCTTGATTATCCAAACCAGTACCAAAACCACCTTGGGTTGCACTAATTTTTTGCTTACTTTTGACAGTGCCATCACGATTTAAAAATAGAATCCAAACAGCACCACGATCTGTCCCCCCATCATCATCACTCGTCGCCCCGATAGCTATGTCACCAATTCCATCGCCATCTATATCACCAATATACTGACCATCAATACCAAAATAATCACTATTACTTAACCCCCCACCAAAACCACCCTCTGTATCACTAATTTTTTGTTCCGCTAATACACCACCACCCTCACTAATCACATACGTAAATGTCACCACCCCCGTAAAATCAG
>DATHYN010000474.1:0-24563 GCA_035459145.1 Anaerolineae bacterium
CCAACACGCCATCGCTCAAGCCACCGCTTGTGGCTGCGCTACCGCCTGTGGCTGTGCCACCGCCGCCCCCGTCGAAGACGACCAACACGCCATCGCTCAAGCAACCGCTTGTGGCTGCGCTACCGCTTGTGGCTGTGCCACCGCCGCCCCCGTCGAAGACGATAACGTTCGTCAAGTAAATGCCTAACTCGGCTCTTTACTAATTCATAAATACAAACATGAGTCATCCTTGTGCGGATGACTCATGTTTATTCACTCAAATCACCAATCATATGCCCTATAAACCACAGTTAAAACACCATTTTCGCTGGGAAATTTTGCCCGATACTGGTGTTTTACTCTTATCAGAACAAGGTCACTATCTTCTCAATGGCCAAGCCTACATCCATTTACTCCCCCTTCTCCATGGGCAACTAACAGATACAGAAATTGTTACCCAATTAGCTGACAAAGTCCCACCCTCAGAACTTTTTTATGCCCTTGATTCTCTTCAAAAACGTGGTTACATTAGCGACGCTTTCACTGCTATCCCCACTTCAATCTCTGCCTTCTGGGAATTAAGCCAAGTTCACCCACCTATCGCTGAAAACAAATGGCAAACCACTCCCCTAACTATCCACACCCTCGGCCACATCGACCCCCTCCCCTTTACCCAATTCCTCACCAACCTCGGCTTTACCATCACCCCCGATGCAGCTCATAAAGTTGTCTTAGTCGACGATTATCTCCAACGTGATCTCTCCCACATCAATCAAGACGCTATCGCCAATAAACAATCTTGGCTCCTCGCCAAACCCCTTGGTGTCGATGCTTGGCTCGGCCCCCTCTTCGTCCCCGGCGAAACAGCCTGCTGGCTCTGCCTCGCCCATCGACTGCGCGGTCACCGCAAAGTCGAACACTTCCTCCAAACCCAAAAACGAAACCCCAACCCCTTCCCCACCAGCCGCGCCCTTCTACCAGCCACCCAACACGCTATCTGGGGCTTTCTTGCCACCGAAATCACCAAATGGCTCGTCGTCCAACGCCCCGCCGGCTTATATGGACAACTAATCTCTTGGAACGCCTTTTCCCTGCAAACCACTACTCATCGACTGATTAAACGTCCCCAATGTCCCCATTGCGGTGATGAAGAACTGATTAGTCGACAACAATATCAACCAATTGAACTTGCTCCACGTCCCAAAGCATTTACCGCCGATGGCGGCCACCGCGGTGCCTCCCCCCAAGAAACTTACCAACGCTTCGAACACCACATCAGCCCCATCACCGGTCTCGTCAGCGGTATCGAACTCACGGCCAAACGTGACGACAAAGACCACCTCCTCTTCTCTTACCGCACCGACCACAACTTTGTCCATATGAGCAACAATCTTTTCTTTCTGCGGGCCAGTCTTCGTAGCCACTCTGG
Organism: Anaerolineae bacterium; assembly: GCA_035459145.1. Taxonomy (GTDB): domain Bacteria; phylum Chloroflexota; class Anaerolineae; order Promineifilales; family Promineifilaceae; genus DATHYN01. The sequence continues at coordinate 1,409 of DATHYN010000474.1, forward strand.
CGGCAAAGGCAAAACAGATATTCAAGCCCGTACCAGTGCCCTCGGCGAATCAATCGAACGCTACTCCGGCGTCTTCCAAGGCGATGAAGCACGCCAACAAGCCACTCTCGCCGACTTAGGCGATCAAGCGATTCACCCTCATCAACTCAACCTCTTTAGCCAACGCCAATACCAAAACCGTGCCCACTGGAATAAAATTGGGGAAATGTTTAGCTGGGTTGGCCAACCCTTTAATGAAGATGCAACCATCGACTGGAGCCCCGTCTGGTCGCTCACCCACGGCCAACAAAAATTCGTCCCCACCCCCTTCTGTTACTATGGCTATCCTTGGCAAGGTCAACCCCAATTCACCCGTGCCGATTCAAACGGCTGTGCCGCCGGTAACACCCGCGAAGAAGCCATCCTCCAAGGCTTCATGGAACTTGTTGAACGGGACGCCGTCGCCCTCTGGTGGTGGAATCGCCTTCCCCGTCCCGGTGTCGATCTCAATAGTTTTGATGACCCCTATTTCGCTGAACTTCTCGACCACTTTCATCAACGTGGCCGTGAACTATGGGCCCTCGACCTTACCTCCGATTTTGGCATTCCCGCCTTTACCGCTATCTCCCGCCGTACCGATCATCCCACCGAAGATATCATCTTCGGCTTTGGCGCCCACTTCGATCCCAAAATCGCCCTCTTACGTGCCCTCACTGAACATAACCAATTTATCCCCAACGCCTACATCCCACCCAACGCCACCCCTCATGTAATCTATGATTGGTTCCGTCACGCCACCGCCACCAACCAACCTTATCTACCCCCTGCCCCTAATCTCCCTCTGAAAAAGGCCGCTGACTATCCCCACCATTGGTCCAATGATATTCGTGATGATATCCACCAATGCATTCAAATCGCCGCCCAAAACGACCTAGAAACGCTTGTACTCGATCAAACCCGACCAGACACCGGGCTTCATGTTGTCAAAGTCATCATTCCCAACATTCGCCACTTTTGGGCCCGCTTTGCTCCGGGCCGTTTATACGACGTACCGGTTAAAATGGGTTGGCTCTCCACACCCACTGCTGAAACCGACTTAAATCCCAATCTCATGTTTGTCTAACAAGGATACATCAATGTCAACACTCACCTTCTACTACTCTTTCCGTGAGGATATCTCTCTCGTCCAAAACAAACAAGGACAGCCACGTCTCAAAACACCCCAAGGCAACACACCACTCCACAACCTCTCCCCTGGCCTGCTCGCCGCTTTCAATGCCCTCAGCCACGCCCCCTGTTCCGAAGAAATCCTGATTGCCCAAATCAAACAGTACGACCACCAACCCAATTTTGCCCCACTTTTTTACTATCTCGAACGGTTTCAACAACAAAATATCCTTAGCCGCTCCTTAATGCTACAAGATACCCCCTTCCTAACCATTGAACCCATCTCACCCTATAACCCACAAACCAACCAAACGCTACCCGTCAATCAAAACTTTTGCCTATCCCGCTTTGCCTATCTACGTCGCGATCAACACCTCTTCGCACTCGCCTCACCACGTGCCCACAGCCGCCTACTCCTTCACCATTGGCGTCTCGGGGCCCTTATCCAGCACATCACCACCCCCAAATCCATCGATGATTGCCTCGAAATATGGGGTGACCTTCCTTCTGACTGGCTCACCTTCTTCCTCAATACACTTTTTACCCACCAACTCATAACCCTCATGTCCACTCCCACTGAAACAAAAGAAGATATGGACAATAATCTCGTAACATGGCATTTTCACGAACTGCTTTTTCATAGCCGTAGCCGCCCTGGCCGACACATCAAACCAACCAGCAAAACATACCCCTTTGTTGATCGCATGTCCCCACCACCCGCTGTGAAACCACCACCCACAACCAATACCCCTCCCATTGACCTCCCCTTTCCTGACCTCAATCAAATCACAGCCCAAGATGCCCCCTTCACCACCATTCTTGAACAACGCCACTCCCAACGCCAACATAATCCCAAACAACCAATCACCCTCGACCAATTAGGTGAATTTCTATACCGGACAGCCCGCGTTCGCGCTCGTATCCCCGCCAATAACTTTACCCAATACGAAACCAGCAATCGCCCTTATCCTGGTGGTGGCGCTTGTTATGAGCTTGAACTCTATCTAGCCATCAACCATTGCCAAGATTTAGAACGCGGCCTCTACTACTACCACCCCGAAAACCATCAACTCTACCTAATCAGCTCCCCTACCCCCCAATTTGAATCCCTAATCGTCGATGCCATGTTTGCCACTGTCAACCAAACTCAACCTCAAATCGTCATTAACATTGCCGCCCGCTTCCAACGCGTCTCTTGGAGTTATGAAGGCATTTCCTACGCCGTCACCCTGAAAAATGTGGGCGCTTTCTACCAAACAATGTATCTCGTCGCTACCGCGATGGGTTTAGCCGCTTGCGCCATGGGACGTGGCAATTCGGACACATTTTCTCAAGTAGCTGGTCTTGATTACTATACAGAAACAACCGTTGGTGAATTTATGCTTGGAACCCCTGCTTAAATCATCAACTTGGAGATCACCATGTCTACAACCTATCAACCATTACCCGATACCTTCCGTTCTCGTGCCCGCCTTTGGGGACCACCAGCCCCAGTTGATAAAACATTAACCATCCATCTTCTTCTCCGTCACAACCCCCAACAAGAGCGTATCCCTCTGACTGATTTGGCCCACCAAATTAGTCAAACTCGACAATTTCTTTCCCATGACCAGTTTGCTCGTCAATACAGCTGCTCCCCCACAGATATCGCCCAAGTTGAAGCCTTCGCCCACAACCATAACTTAACCATCATTGAGGCCAATCCTCTCTGGCGCACCGTTTCCCTCCAAGGCACAATCGGCGACCTCAACAATGCGTTTCAAATCACTATTCACCAGCAAAAACATAAACAATTTTTCCCTGTTTACGAAGGGCATCTCTCTTTACCCACTCCCCTCCATGAGATTGTCACTTGGGTCTGGGGCCTACACAAAGAGATCGCTCTTCTTCAACAAAGCCAAGCCTCTATCGCCGATGGCACCCTCCCCTGCCAATATGATCTCAATCAATTAGCTGAAATCTACAACTTCCCTCCCCATTTAGATGGTCAAGATGTCTGTGTTGGTGTTCTTTCCCTATACGGCGGGTATAAACAATCTGATATGGAGACCTTTTTTACCGACCTCGGCCTCCCCCTCCCCCGCCTCGTCAACGTTGGCCCCAATCGCTGGGTCGAAGGCTTCGACGTCTGGGCTAACTTCGAAGTCACCATGGATGTCCAAATCACCGCCGCCCTCGCCCCTGCCGCCACCACCGCCGTATACTTTTCGGGAGCCACCGGTTACCACGACACATCCACCTGGAACTACTTCAAAGTCATCAATATGGCTCTCTTCGATACCATCAATAAACCATCCGTTCTCACCATGAGCTGGGGCCTCCCCGAAACCTTAACTGGTATCTGGATTAAAAAAGAGGCCGAACTAATCGATGAACTCTTTCAAATTGCCGCCATCCTCGGCATCACCGTCTGCCTCCCCACCGGCGATTCCGGCTCCATTTTCCCCACCGGTGTCTCCATGTTCAACGCCCCCACTTTAACCTATTTCCCCGCTTCCAGCCCTTGGGTATTAAGCTGTGGGGCCACTACCCTTTATACCCATAACAACAAAATCGACAAAGAAATTGTCTGGAACCGCCTAGCTGAACATATGCGCCTCGTTTACTCAACCGATAATGATAACCATTACAGCAATATTGATGGGCCACTTTTTAATTTAGGTGCCTCCAGCGGCGGCATTAGTATCTATTTCCCCCGCCCAGCTTATCAAGATAATGCCAATGTCCCCCCTTTTGAACAAATTCAATTTAATGATTGGATCTTTGCTCAAGGCGAAAGCTTCGCCGGTCGTGGTATCCCTGATGTCGCCGCTGTTGGGGACTTCCTCACCGGCTATAAAATCTATATCGATGGCCAATGGCGTAGTGGTGGTGGTACCAGTGCCTCTACTCCTCTATGGGCCGGACTCCTCGCCCGTCTCGTCCAAGGTACAGGCCAAAGACTTGGCTTTATTAACCCCCTCCTCTACCATCTCCAAATCGATCAAAATATCGATCTCCTCAATCCCATTACTGAAGGCCATAATGGCGGCTTCGCCGCCTCACCCCATCACCGCTGGAACGCCTGCACCGGCCTCGGCACCCCCCACGGCCAACGCCTCCTCGACGCCTTACAAAAACACCTCCCCCCCCCAAAGTAACACGATTTCCCCTATCAATTTCAAAATACGGATCATTTAAGAAACAGAGTACTTGATAGACTGTATAAATAACCCAGAACGCTGTCATTCCTGCGCAGGCAGGAATCCACTCATAAGCTAACAGCATGAGGAACTTCCCACTCACTCTAGATTAGTTCGGTTACACTCTACTTAATAGATTACAACCTAGTTTACAATACACTTAATTCCCAGAAATGATACTAAAGGTAATAACCCCAACACTCATTGACTGTTCCATTTCCTCCCCATCAAACAGTCCCCTAATATAGTAAAAGTATGGGTTTATTGGCCAGTTAGCATTATTGCTAGCCGTTGTACTATTTGTGCTACCAACCAATGCATAACCGGTGTAGGGACTGACGCTTTGGTAAATGGTGTAACTATCATGCCCAGTAGGCAGCCAGTTCAGCTGGATACTGCTGGTCGTGGGGACAACGGCCGTTAAATCCAACCCCACTCGCTCCACCGCCCCAATATCACAAGCCCCATTTTGCGGCCGCGCAATACCCCGCTGATCCATCATTAGACCCACGCCACAACCAGCTACACCCACCGGCACAGCATCCAACAAAGGACTATTATCGCTAGGAAGATGGACCATCGCCGCCGAACTGTTGCCCACCACACTGGGTAAAGAAGCCAACAACGGATCCGCCACCACAAAATTGTTGTCGTCACAACTCGTATCAGAAGCTAAGTTCAAGGTTCCAGTCACCACAAAGATAAAATCTTCCGTAGACGCAGTCGTTTGATTGCGCGCGCCACAATCACCGTTGCCATTATAGGCAATGACACTACCATCCATCCACATCCCTTTGGGAGCCTCAGTGGTATAGGAGGTTTCATTCCAAATCCCCCTCACCGTACCATTGTTAGGCGCACTATTGCTCACAATCGTGCTATTTTGGATGACTGCATATTTAAAGTTAGACAACCCTGCCCCCCCGTAATCAAAGGATTGCAAGTTGCGGTTACCACTGATGGTGCTGTTAGTCACCGTAATAGCATCACGATTGTAAATACCGCCAGCATCATATGGCGATTCATTGTTGATGAATGCGCTCTGTTCAATGATAGCCTGCCCCCGATTCTCTAAGCCACTACCCCCACTGTTGTTACGCACAACTGAGTCAGACATAAACAGATGGGCTGTCGGTTGCATCCAAGCAGTTTCGTTATAAATACCACCACCTATGTTGCCCGCAATGAGGCTCTTTTGCACACTGGCTTGACCAAAGTTTTGCAATCCTGCCCCCACACCCGACTGGTTGGCTTGAATAATACTGTTGGTGAGGGTCAACCAACCGACGTTATAGATGGCACTACCAAAACTGTCATGTACATGGTCACGAATAATGCTTTCGGTCAAGTCTACCTGCCCTTCATTCCAGATACCTACCCCTTTAATGCTAAAACTGTTGCTATACCCATTAATAATGTTCAACTCTTGAGCGGTCAGATGTCCATTATCTGTAACTCTCACCACCACACCTGCATTTTGCCCATCTAACGTGGCTTGCTGATTGCTCGGCTGTGACGGAGCTAGCCAAGCAACGGGCAAATGCCCCCCATCAAGGGTCAACGCTTGGGTGATAGAGATCAACTGTCCACCACTGACCCCAGCGCAGACACCTGCTACTTTGATAGTGGCCCCAGCAACGGCCGTTTGCACCGCATTTTGTAACGCCGACGCATCCACACTAAACGCGTCAGTCACCCCATCCCCCGTTGTCTCTACCAAACAGTTGGCATTACTGTTCTGTTGAATGGTAACCATTGCTTGTTTTTGCAAGTAATAACCATCTGTGACTTGGTAAATAAAGCTATCATTCCCCTCCATACTGGTGAGCGTGTAGATAAAACTGCCATCAGGCTGTAAATCAAGGGTGCCCTTGGTGGGGGAGACCAACAAAGTCGCATTCGTTACATATTGATCATTGGCCAACACCCCTGCGCTGGCGTCCACCACCAAGGGGATACCAGGCGTGACGGTATAACTATCATCAGCCGTGGCCGAAGTAGGCCGAGCCAACACATACAAAGTACGTGTCAGATAACTATTGGCATTCACAGCAAATGTCCAATCTGGCTCACCCGTGCTCTGATTACCAATGCCCAAATCATCTACTGCATTGGCCTCCGCCCAATGATTCCAAGCAAAGAGAGTTTCACCCACGCTGGCGCGATGAACTTGCATAGAACCATAACAGTTAGGGCTGCTTATCGTGCGTCTATCATCAAAATCATACGTACCACTACTACCACCCAATCCTGAATCGGCCGTTCTATCATAACAATGATGCCAGAATTCGATATTGCCTTCAGGGAAAGGTCCACCAGTGGTGATACCGGGCACATTAGACAATACATTTAGGTTACTAACCGTCTGCTCAAACACATTGGCAAAAGGAACCCCAATTTGGGTGGCATCAGTGGTAAACGCGTCCATGGACACATAGACCCATTGGCTGTTGACCCCATCATCTAGCTCCAAGTAATAGGCCACCCGATCAAACGCGCCAATCTCAGCCGAACGATCGACCGTATACGCTGGCGCCAAACTGCTATAATTAGCATCCACAGGCACGTCAAGCTGATAAACAAGGGCGTACTCAGCGATAGCGGGAATAGTCGCCACCCCACCATTTCCGGGGGCGGCAATCGTGTCCGTCTGGCACTGTCCCACACTATCACAAGCGGTGACAGTCACATCTTGGGCGGAAAGATTACTGGGGCCCGCTTCTAAACCGATGAGGTGATCGGTGACGCTGAGCGCTTGGGTAAACCAAACGGCCGTTTCATATGTCGGCACCGGTGCCTCTACCACCGTACAAGACCAACTACCCCCATCTAAATATTGGTCCTGAGCTGAACAAGACGCCTCAATATCAGTGGCGCTCACCGCCGCCGACGTTAACGAAAGACGCGGCGCGATGGTATCAACAATCCCATTCCAGATAGGCCCCAGCGTGTTAGTCAGACCCAGCGTGTTGGTAAGCGTCACATCAATCTGATAAGGCCCTTCGACTAAGTCCGGCACCGTGTAAGACCAACTGGCCAAGCTCCCTAAATCAGTTAGAGACAACACGCGCCAACTGTCCTGCTCTGTTTCCAAGGAACGCAAGCTAAGCGCCGCTTGGCTGATGCCTATGTCCAAAGGATGAGCCAAATCATAAACAGCTTGGGCATCTAACGGTTTATTATAGAAGAGTAGCTCATCTACCTGCCCACTAAAGCCCTGACTGGTGGCCCCGACAGTGAGCGGTAAATCAAGCGAGATCGTCGGGGTCAACGTGCCCGTAGCTAAACCATCCAGATAAATGGTCCAAACAGTGCCATCGGAAACAATGGCCAAATGATGCCAGCTGTTGCTATTAAACGCAAACGGTACAATATGGTTGCTAACACCATCGTTAACGGTCAATGATTGGAGATTATCGGCGATACTGAGTTGACCACCCCCCAAACTCAGCAAGGTGGGGTCGAAACCATTATTACCCATTGCCCACGTAGGCCGCAACCAGAGAAGCAAGCTACTTTGACTGCTTGTTGTCGTTTGGCTCACACTGATAGCTTGGTTGTCGGCAAAGTTAAGCGCTTGGCCGTGACGGCCGTTGCTAGCCACCAACGGGCAACTGCTACAGGTCGCTTCTAACTGCTGACCAGAGCCATCAGCCAAGGGCAACTCCGCTTCAAAGGGTAGGTACAAGGCAGGGTTATGGGGATAAGGTAAGGCATGAGCCACCCCATACAAACTGCTGCTACCACTGCTAATAACATCAGTGGGTTTAATGATATAAGCTTGGGGATTAAACCCAGTCAAGGCCACACTACCGATAATCGTCGGACTCAACACATTGCCAACATTATCCTCGGCCGTAAGCTCGACCCCATAAGTACCGTATGGCAGGGTGCTAAAGGGCACTGTTACTTGCCATTGATTCCCGTTGAGGGTCGCCGTGAGATAACCGCTCGCGGCCACTCCGTTTTCTAGGAGGCGAATGCGGATGGAACGGCCGTTAACCCCACTATCCACATCATTAATCGTACCCGTCAGGACAACACTATTCTTGACGGCCAGCACATTCGGATACGCCGTTAATTGGGCCACCGGTGGCTGAGCATCAACGGTAAATGTAATGCTCTGATAACCAATATAGTTGAACTTATCTGAGGCTTGGAACGTCACCGTATAAACCCCTTGCTGTAACACACCATCGGGGATGGTAGCAATATACTGTTCTGTTGTCGTCATCAGGCTCGGTAACGGACCAATCGCATAAGCAATCCCTTCCGGTGTTTCGATAATATGCCCATACTGTTCATAAAGACCAATGCCAGTATCAATCGCCGTAAACAATATCTTTTGTCCCCACGCGGCATTTGTATAACTGATGGGCCCGTTAATCTTCATCATAGGCGGATTATTGTCGACCAAAATGTCAGGACGAATACGCGCGTCAAACCAACGAGCTTGATAATCATACTGTTGTTGGATTTGACCAGCAATGAGCGGACGACCATAAAAGGCCACTTCATCTAATACGCCCACAAAATCACCACCAATTGTAGATTCACTACTGGTACATTGACCGGCAATAACTTGGGTACTGCTGGCTGTATCCAATTGCCCATTTAGATAAAGATTCGGTGTGCCATTGTTATACACAACGGTCACATGATTCCATTGGTTAAGATGTAAGAGCGCACTACTAATCGTCGTTTGTGTACTGCCATCACAAAACATAACCGCTAAATTGTCAGCTAACGCTAACTCCCGCCCATTGTGGCGCATAACCATTTGGGTACGGGTCAGTTGCATAGTCGGTTGAACCCACAAAGAGAGGGTGTAGTCAGGGCTATTTAACTCACTCAAACCAGGGCCACTCAAGGTCAAGGCGTCTCCATCGGCGAAGAGCGGGGCCTCACGCATTTGGCCGTTCGCCCCCGCTGTGGGACAGTTGGTACAAGCGACGGTGATGTCGCTCACACTATTATTGCTAAATGAGCCCACTGTCCGGTCTTCATCTAAATGCAAATTCAGTGGAGGTACTTCACCCATAATAGTTTGTAAGTCAGCTTCACTCAATACATTGTTCACGATGATAAAATGCTCTAACCACCCTTGGTAATTATCTTCTAAATCCATAGGATAGTTGCCGCCTAAGGTCAGGAAGCTATCATTTGATACCACAAAGCTGGTAACCGCTTGGTTAAAGACAGATACCCCATTGACAAAGAGACGGACATTGCCCGTTTGGGCATCCCGCTGCCAAGCCAAATGGTACCATTGATTGGGGTTTAGCGTCGTTCCGGTGGCGATATGCTCGACTACCGTGCTACTACCTTGGTCATAACCGGCCATGTAAGGATGGCCATCTTTCACACCAAAGCCAGCTTGTTTAGCACTGTTATCGGCCGTGAGCACATCCCGTATGCCACTCCACGTATCCCCTTTGACCCAAGCCATCATTGTGAAAGAGACATCCTGGAATCCCCCAGCCACACCAGAAACACCCCCAAATCCATAATCACTGGCTGTCCCTGTCAACCGGAATGAACTGTTCATATTAACGTTGTTTGTACCAAAATATAACCCTTGGTTAAGTAAGGAGGCAATACCCGTCAGAGGGCAAGGATAAAAGCTTGCTGGGTCACAGGTGGCATACAGGTTGGGGTTACGCGTTTCATAGATAGTTGTGGCTGCCGGTGGCTCATCAAACAAAAATTCTACGTGCCGATAACCCAAATTATTCTCTTGTTGGATCTCTAAGTCAGACAGCATGTGACTATAGATGGCTAAATCTCGCATGCCACCTAGATAGGCGTTCGCATTCGTGCCGCTATAGCCGCCTGTATGCCAATATTTAGCTTGACCGCATAAATTGGGAACGGTCACTGGTGTACTGTTTTGGCCATTGACGGTGATAGTCGCTTGAACGCCATCGTGGCTAACAACCACATGGTTCCATTGATTCCAGATAAGATCATTGGCAGCGGTAGCGCGAACAGGGGTAACTGAGTCACAACTATTCCCACTCATAAAATCAGTGTAGATACGCTTGCCATCAGCGGAGACCATCACACGTAAGAGTTCATGAAACTGACTGCTCACCACATCTTGCATAACAAACACATTACGGTCGGTGGCAAAAGCTTGATCTGGCCACAACCAAAAGCTAGCTGTCAATGGGGCATTAATCGCCTGACTACTATTGAGGACAGGTGACCAAATAGATTGGTCCGGATCGGTGAAATTGGCATAACCATTACTGAAATCAGGGCACAAATTGGCACCAACCGGTGGATTGGGTGGATCGTGGGTGAGAGTTTCGAGGAAACAATCGCCGGTGCGCCCCTTGCCCGACCGATCTACTAGCCATCCATACTGATTAGTCGTATCCATCGACAACATTTGCTCTAGAGCGAATGTGTTGGGCGGGGCATTAACATCTTCGGTATAGGCACCCGCGCGGATAGTTATATTGGTCGCTGTCGTCGTGATAAATGTAGCCGAATCGGCGATGAGCGAGCCACTCATAGAGATCGTATTTTGCCCTTGGACGATAAATGATTGGGTCTGTTGCACATTATCTTCCGGTAGCTCCGCTTCCAGCAAACCACGTGATTGCAGGATAATATCTAGGTTGCTTTGCACTTTGACGGCATAATTGAACGGTTGATCGACGGGGACGATATAGTTGTAGTCGGCCGAGTCACGTAAATCTAAGGATTCAATTTTGAAGGGCTCGACGCTGTATGGGGCGCGGGGGTTAAATTTATAGATAAATTCATAATGGTCGTTGTTGCCATCTAGATCTGTGTCTGGCAGGCGAGGGTTGGCGGTAACGGCCGTTTCCTGCGCCACCCCATTCTTATATTCATAAACCACTTGCCAACCACCAGACCATGAAGCCGCGTCGTTACTCGGATCACCAGCATAACTAGCCGGATGGAAAACCTCATCACCATCTAGCAACCCATCAGCATCTGTGTCGGGAAGGTAAGGATTCGTATTGTAAAACAGTTCCCAATAGTCGATAAGGTTGTCATTGTCGCCATCAGCCTTCTCAGGATCATAATTGTTGGCTAATTCCCATCTATCAGTCAACCCATCTCCATCCGTGTCTGCGGAACCATCAAAAGGGTCAACCCCGCCTATGTTTTGGCTAAGCAAACCATCCCCATCAGCGTCAACCAAAGTCGGGAAACGACTATCCCAAGCGAGGCGAACCCCACCATTACCCATATTTTGCAACTGCACAAAATCACGGAAGCTGGTTGGCAGCACATCAAATTCAATCAATGATCCCAGATAGTTACTGGTATCAAATTTTTTAGAGCGCTCTTCACAATGATAGCCAGCTATGATTAACCAACAAGACAATAAAGGAATGTTGGCCTGTTCGATAAGATAGAAAGAGAATGGTTGATTAATGCCAGCAGTCGTAAGACTCGCTTGGCCTGATGTCGGGTAGACCTTTTGCAAATAATAGTTGGGAGTCGTCCCATTTTGCGCCCAGCTTTGGTCTCCCAATTGTAGATTATTAGGCGGCGCGGCCGGGCTTCCTTGCAAATAGTAAGCATAAGAGGAGCGTTGTATAACGGCTGGAGGCAGCTCGTCAACAAAGGCACCCTCTATCCCACTGACACCATACAAACCTGTCGGCGGTTTGGGATACTGGCGATTGGTGATATCCATCGTGACATTGATTTGGTTGCCAACCACATACCCTTGAAGGGGGTTGAGCAATTGCGCATCACGTATATTCATCGCCAGCCGATCGTTGCGATCTAAATCAATAGGGATACTGTATTTATAGAGAATTTTGGAGACTTCATTGACAAAACTGCCTAGCAACCCATTACAGACAAAACTATTGGGATCCGCATTTAACGCGTAACAGAAGATCAATAAAACCGTGTCAATCAAGGCAAAGACAATGGAAGCCAATATCCCGGCCACACCTAAAACGAGCGCAAGTCCAAAAAAGAGTACCGCTAAGAGAATACCACTTACCATTCTTGATAACGCGATATTAAAGGCTATCGAATTAACAGCTATTTGACCAACCAATACCGTGGCTAAGAAAAGAGAGACTTCAATAGCTATATCAACAAACAAGCCCATCATGGTGCTAAATTTGCTGATACGCTGCATCGCTGTCACCGCCTTCCCCGTTTGGTAAGTGGTCTCAGCTAATAACGAGCTATTACTGACAATCGTCCGGATACTTGTAAGCCCTAGTAATTGCGCTTTGTAAAATTTAACACGCGTATGAACTATTAAAATATTAAAAGTGCCCATAAGCGCCCCTATACCAACTAATACAATTTGAATGGCATAGACCGCTGGATCAAGACCAGAGCTAGTAGCAACCAGTGCAAAAGTCAACAATATGGCGATAACCGCCACAACAACGATAACAATCTTTGTTATCTTGAGTGCTATCAATGAGTTTCTCGTTGATTTATTAAGAAACTTGACATAACCTTGCTCTCTGGCCCAGAAAAAGACAGCTACCGCCACAATACCACGACTCACAGCTCTTTTCATACGGGTATCAGCCCACCCTCCCCCTTGTTGAGCAAGCGCTACTTCGCCATAATCTTGCAAAAGTTGAGGGACATTATTGATAGGTTCATATCCAGTCAAAGAGATCTGTTGCCCGTCGAGATTAACGGTCGTTGTTCTTTGAATAAGAAGGTAAAATTCATTAACCATTTGAGCCACACTGTCTAAGACAGGTTCGCCACTACTAGGCCATGTGAAGCGGGTATCATCTAGCAAATAAGGGCTTATGGGTACACCATCAATGGCAACCAACCGATGCCATCCCGTATAATAGGGTAGATAATGGGCAGTAGCCATAGCTAAGATAGCTTCACGGCTAGCAGTGTAATCGGTGATACCAACGCCAGCAATCTCATCTATTGCATTATTGGTAATAAGTGGCGTAAGGTCCTGGGTAAGGGCGTTAATCGCCACATCGATACCCAACGCTTGCCAACCACTCTCCACCGTGTACGTAAACGGTTTCCAAGAGAGGCTGGCAATCGTCTCTTGGGGTGCATTTTGTAGGGTAGCCGTTAAGAGTTGGGTGGCTGGATTATAAACAACGGGAGGATTAGGGCTATTCCCCAAGGCCACCGCACGACTATTCTGCTCTTGCAAGAAAAGCAGCATAGTATGATCATTTTCGACGGCACCACTATAGGTATTACGTAAGAAATCACCAGTTTGCACTTCGATCATATCATTAAGGGCTACGACAGCATTATCATATTGTTGCTCCCAAATAGTAAATGAATTGGGCGCAATCCCCCAACTTTCGGTAATAGTGGCTGTACTACCATCAGAAAAACGAGTAATGACATCGGTGAGAGCGAAACGAGTACCAGTAATAATACCTGTTTCGTGAACAAAGGAAGCATAAAGGCCTTCAGACAGTTGCCACAAATCACGCTCATAAGGGGAGGTTAAGCTATCGTCATCAGCAATTAAGGCCATATGTGTGCCCGCATCTTCATTGATGCTTAAGCCTGTCAAATAAAAGGGCTCTTCATAACGATTCAGGATGGTAAGTGAAGTTGTCCAATTTTGCGTTTGGCTGGGGTCACAATAGGTGGCAGGATCAACACCCGAGGGGGCTTGGGTATTATCACAATGGTCATTTAAACCGAGGATTGTCCAGACGAGGCGGGCTTGTTGTTGGCCCCAAACGGCCGTTTGCGGCCAATATGGCACACGCGTTTGCCACGCCACCACCCGATCCCCCACACTATCTTGCACATCAGACAATTTGGCGCTGAGAATAACGCTGCCGTCCGTTTCTAGCCGCACCAAAGTACCATATTCATTTAACAACTGCATATCTACAAACTGTTCAAGCGGTGTCCCTACAGTAATAGGAATGGTAGCCGAGATCGGTAAATTGCGGGTAGGATTGTTAGCATCCCAAGGGATAGTAATCTCCAAAACAGGATAAACCATCACATCCCCATTATATGCCGCGTTCCCATTCACCCCATAAGCATCAAGGGTGTCTGTAAAAATACGTTGGATTTGTCCCACCGTGTCATGCGCTGGCCAATCATAAACATTATTAGCCAGATATAGATGACTTTCATCCGTGGGACGTATTTCAAATGCCATTTCAAGCGGACGACCAACCGTATACCCATCTAATTCAATCGCCATATAATCTTGAATCAAGTTAGTTTGCGTATGAATCGGGGAAAGATCAACGCTGTCAGGGACTTGATCACCATCATCATCATAATCATAGACATCAGGCACACCATCCCCATCACTGTCCATACACGCTTGATCTGGCAAATCTGTAATAAGTTCACCAGTGGGCTCAATATTGACACGTTGCGAGCACTCTAAATTATCCGGTCGGCCATCATCATTGCTGTCCATATCTAATGGGTTCAAATACCAAGTGACCCCATTGATTGTAAAACCAGTGACTTCCATCAAGTCACTTATCGAGTCTCCGTCACTATCAATACTGCTAGGATCCGTGCCTAACTTATAAATTTCCACATCATCTGTTAAGCCATCACCATCAAAATCGGCGCCGGTCGTGTAGGTCGGGCTAAGAATGGCCGTTGGCCCCAACGCTAACGTAGGTTGAGCGGCCATAAGTGGGTTCTGACGTGGGTGGAATTGGGGAATACCATATTCTTGCACGAGTTGGTTTTGTGCGGACTCTATATCCGTGGGAGCTTGGGCCGCTTCATTTTCAGCCTGCACACGTTGTCTCACATTATAAACATCGGCGGCCTGCACAGCTTGTAATAAAGGCGTAAAAATAAAAGAGCCTATCAACACAATGATTAGCGACGTATACAACGGACGCGAGTGACTATAAATAATGCAAAGAAGCACAAAGCCTAGCGTTAAAAGTAAAATAGAGAATTCTGCCCCTAAGTCGATAGCTTGCGTAGGTGTGAAACCCAATCTATTTGTAAAATGAGTCAGCGGCTGAGCTGGCAGTTGGCTCCAATCCTTAAAATCAGTAGTGATGCGAGCCGTAACTTGGTTGCCATCTGGTGAGGGAATGTCTAATAACAGAATTTGACGGCCAAGTAAACCATCCGCCATCACCCATAACTCCCCATGCCCACTCATTTCGCTATAGATCTCTTCTAAGTTAAGCGTCATACCAGCCCGCCACCTATCTTCAGCTTTGAGCTTTTCTTCTAAATGCTGAGTCATCATAACAATGAAGGCTTGGTTATCAATGTCAAAAGTAAGACGGGTAACACCTTCACTATTAAGCGGTAATAATTCATTAGGGAATAAGGTTTCATCAACTGCGTAACTGATGTTTGTGGCTAAACCAAGAAATGCTAACGGATCTCCATTGGGGGCAAACAGCGCCAAATCATTGGCTTGTGCCTGCCAAGAGCCATCCGCTTGTTGTTCATAAAGGATACCCTCTTCCACTTTGAGCACACTATTGTATTGTGTACCGCCTCCTTTTGAGGAGAGGGTCATCTGCATGGTATGGGTCGACTGATTGACATCACCATTTATTTGTAGACGTTTTGTTTTATCTTCACGACCAATATTTTCAAGCGTGTTAGCAAACCGCTCTGTCTGAATGATATCGGTTTCAAATTTGTATTGCCCGATCTGTTGTGTGGTGTGTAGCGCCTCAGTTAAGATATTGGCGGCCGTTTGGGAATTAGCTTTGGTAATATCTACAAAATAGCTAAGGGCAAACAAGAGCATAAGAGCGGAAAAGAAAAAGGCTAATTTTTTCATGCAAAAAATCCTTAGACCGGGGTCAACATTTATATATAAAAACAATCTTGCCACATAATAAAGCACATCGCAATAGCATTGGTGAGATTTAAGCTGAATTTAAGAGAGGTTAACTAAAATGTCGTTCGCTCTCTTGGTTTTTTCTCCAAAACACCTTAAAATCCGTTCACTATTTTCATTCACTGAGTTTTGTTTATCATCTCCCCATCTCCACCCGATAAACCACATCATATCATAGAGGTATCAATGTCTTTCCTACATTATGTCCCCCCCATGGGAATCTATCAAACTTTATACGCTTTCTGGGACGCCTTCGGCACCTATATGGGCGAACCCGGCACCCACCCTTGGAGCCAAGGCTTCCCCCGCACCGACCAACTCCCCGAAGGCCCTCCTATGCCCACCGCCATCCCTGTCACCCCCACCGACCTCAAATACCCCAAAGCGTGGGGTCTCCCCGAACTTCGCGAAGCGATCGCCCACTATTATCGCACTTGGTATGGTGCCACCATCACCGCCGATAACGTCATGGTCTTTGCCGGCGGCCGCCCCGCCCTCATCGCCACCCTCCTCTTCCTCAAACCCGATATCACCGTCCGCATCGCCAGCACCGAATACACTCCCTACTACGATATGCTCGAACGGCTCAACCGCCCTTACACCCTCGTCCCCAGTACCATCGCCAACGGCTTCCGCCCCACCATCGCTGATTACACCGGCACAGAAGCCGATGGCCCCCGTCTCGTCCTCCTCAGTAATCCCTGCAACCCCACCGGCCATACCTACTCTGGCTCAGACCTTGAACAGCTCGTCCACGCCACTACCGGTGACAATATCGGTCTTCTGATCGATGAAGCGTATGAACTTTTCCACGATCCCCCCGTCAGCGCCCTCCAATACATCAAAAACATCGACGAAACCAACATCTTCGTCACTGGCGCCGCCACCAAAGGGCTCCAAGCCCCCGGAATTCGCATCGGCTGGATGATTACTTCCAAAGAAAATGTCGAAATCTTAGGCAACTTCTCCTCATTCGGTATGGGTGGCGTCTCCCACCCCTCCCAACAATACGCCCTCAGCCTCCTCAACCCCGCCCGCATTCGCCAAGTCCGTCATGCCGTCCCCGCCTTCTACGAAAGCCAACGTGACCGCTACGGCCAAGCCTTCACCGACCTCGGCCTCCGCCTCCACTCCGGCCACGGCGGCTTCTACCACTGGTGCCAACTCCCCGATGGCCTCACCGCGGAACAATTTAACCAACAGCTCTTCACCCACGGGGCCGCCATCCTCAAAGGCACCGATTGCGATATGGCCCGCCGCGGCGACGACTCACCTCTAGCTAACTTCTTCCGCTTCTCCTTCGGCCCCCTCTCCCCAGACTCCTTCGACGCCGACCTCGCCATCCTCCGCCAAGTCCTCCAATAACCAACCCGCATCTATCACCAATAATAGATAACAAACGGTTAAGATGAGTCATCCTAAATTTTCACGGTTCCACCTGTCATTTCGAGCGAAATTCAATCCGTTTAACACAAAAATAGCCTCACCTTTAAAACAAGGATTGAATGAAGTCGAGAAATCTACTATCTTTTTACACATGATAAATGTAACACAGGTTCCCCTCCTCCCCCAAAATCAAAATTTTTGGGATGACTCACTTTTCAACATCTACCTCCCCCCTCTTCCCTCCCACAATTCAATCAACTGACGATTTGATACCGCTTGCTCCTTAAACATCTTCTCACTTAACGGATCCAAACGACTCGCTTGCGCCATCAACATCTCATACCCTTGGGCCAAAATATCGTTCGCTTCCACCCCTCGGCCCCCACCCGCTAAAATCAAATAACAACGCACATACACCAAATATAAGTCAGCAAAGTCAGGCTTTTTCTTAATCCGCAAATAAGAGACAACCGGCTCAATCAAAGCCAATGCCTCCTCCAATTCACCTTCTCGCCAAGCAATCATCGCCAACCCCGACTTCGATTCAATCACATCTTCATCCAAGCCTAAATCAGTAAAAATGCTGCTCGCCTCTTCATAATAATAACGACTACGCTGCCACTCACCTTGTGCCAGCCATAATGCCCCTAATTGACCTAAAAAATACCCACACAAATTTCGCTGACCCGCTTCCTGCGCCTGACGCAAACCACGTTGATAATGCTGATACGCCTCTTCATATATCTTTTTTTGCCGTGCCGCATACCCCATATACAACAACAAAACTGTCGTACTCCGCCCCGTCACCTCCTTTCGCCATAAACTCTCTTCAAAATAGGCCACCGCCCGCTCATAATCCCCTAAGCGGCTCGCAATCTGACCAATATTGCTTAAGAAAAAACTTTCCCCAGCTAAATAACCGATATGACGGGCAATAGCCAACCCTTGCTCATAATACGCCTGTGCCCGTTGATAATGCCCCTGCCGCATCGCCGTAATCCCCAAATTATTATACGTCAAACTCTCTAACCTCGGCTGATCCGTCGCCTCGGCCAACCGCAACGCCTCCGTAAAATACGTCACCGCCTCCTCATCCCGCCCCTGACTATTCGCCACTGTCCCCAACCCAGAATACACTTCAGCCAAAACCCGCGCATCACCCGCCTCCTGCGCTAACCTCAACGCCACCTCCAATTTACCCTCCGCTTCCTGATACTCACCCCGCCAAGCCATCGCTTGTCCCCACAAACGATACCCATCCGCCATCAACGCTTTATTCCCTAATCGCTCCGCTTGCCTAATCGCCACCTGCGCCGCCTGCGCCGCCGTCGCATACTCGTGCCGATACTGAGCGTAATTCGCCCGCCGCAACGCCACCACCACCTGCGCCTCACTATCCAACTTAGCCGCCACCAACGACAACTGATTCAAATCTTTATCCTGCCGCTCATGCTTTCCCTGCAAACTAAAAATCGATTCCCGTAACAACAACAACTCATACAGTTGCTTGTCATCAGCCTCCGGCAACAACTCAATCGCCTGACTGACATAATTAACCGCCTCATCATGCGCATATTGCCGCGCCGCCACTTGCCCTGCTCGCGCCAACCACGGCTGTGCTCCCTCTTTTTGCTCCGCCTGCGCATAATGCCCCGCAATCACCGCCGCATACTCATCCTCACGCCCATTCGCCTCGGCCACCTCCGCCAACCAATCCGCTATCTGCCCATGATACGCCCGCCGCTCCCGCTTCAGCAAACTCTCATACGCCACATCACGCAACAAATCATGCTTGAATAAATATTCTCGCGTCCCCGCAAATGCGGTCCCCCCGCGCTGAAAAATAATCTCCCTCTGCTCCAACGCCTCTAACGCCGCCACCACATTTCCCGCCCCCAAAACAGTTATCGCCTCATCCCAAAAAATACGCCCCACCACTGC
Source organism: Anaerolineae bacterium (assembly GCA_035459145.1). Taxonomy (GTDB): domain Bacteria; phylum Chloroflexota; class Anaerolineae; order Promineifilales; family Promineifilaceae; genus DATHYN01. Next base: position 20,882 of record DATHYN010000474.1, read on the forward strand.
TGCCCGGCCCACCACTGTCCGCTCCAAACTGGTCAACCGCTCCAAACGCGCCTGCAAAACCCCCCACAAACTACTGGGTACACGCATCGCCGCCCACTTTTGCGGCACAACCCGCCACTTCGTCGCCTCGGCCACAATCACCCCATCATCAATTAACATCTTAACCAACTCTTCCAAATAAAATGGATTGCCCGCTGCCCGCGTGGTTAGCAAATCAAACAGATCCCCCGGCACATCTTCCACTTTACGCAAAATATTAGCCAACAAAGCCCGATGCGCTGCCTCACTTAATGGTTCTAACTGAATAAGCTCCCCTAATTCCGACCAATCAACATGCTCTTCAAAAAAAGTTACCCGCGTTGAAGCTAAAATAAGTAATGGCAACCGCCGTTGCCCCCCAATCAAATGACGCACTAACTCTACACTCCCCTTATCCGCCCAATGAATATCCTCTAACAAAATCAACACCGGCGCCTGCCGCCCCAACGCTGTCAACAACTGCCACAAATAAACCTCACCCCGATCCTTTAACTGCTCACTATCATCCCGCAACCCCCGCACATGCCGACTATCACTAAAATCATATCCTAACCACGCCCCTAAAACTTCTAATTTCATCGGACTTACATGGGGCCAAACGGCCGTTAACCCTGCCACCCACTTCGACCGCACCACCCCAATCGCATCACTCTCCTGAATCCCTAAAAAATGGGCCAACGCATCCCGCCATACAAAATACGGCGTCCCCGCCATCTGCTCCGCCGCCCGTCCCTGCCACACAAATACCCCCCCCTCCCGACGCGCCAACCACCGCTGAAACTCATGCGTCAACCGACTCTTCCCCACCCCCGCTTCCCCCGCCACCGTCATTAAATTCAGTTGACGTTCCGCTACAACCACTCGCCACCCTGCCTGTAACCTCTCCAACTCTTCATCACGCCCCACCATCTTCGTCACCACCCCCTCAACCCCACGACTGCCCCCCACAAAACCACGGGCCACCGCCCCCAAAACAGGATAAGCCAATACCGCTTCATCCTTCCCCTTCAATTGTAACGCCTGACCCTCTCCCAACTCAAAAAATCCCTGCACTTGCCGATACGTATCCATCCCAATCAACACCCCACCCACCTCGGCCGCCGCCTCTAACCGCGACGCCACATTAACCGCGTCCCCAATCGCCGTATACTCCCCCTTCGCCCCCACCATGCCTAACAACGCCTGCCCCGTGTTAATACCAACCCGCATCCCCAACGCTGGCAACCCTTTCTCTTCATTTAATAACCGCTTCAACCGAGACTGCATCATCAATCCCGCTTGAACAGCCCGCAACGCATCATCCTCCCGCGCCTGCTGCACCCCCCAAACCGCCATCACCCCGTCGCCCATATGCTTATCAATATGCCCCCCATACTCTAAAATAACACCATCTAATGTTTGCCACAACTGGTTAATCACCGTTTGCACATCTTCCACATCACTACTCTCGGCCCAGCTCGTAAACCCCTTAATATCAGCAAACAAAATTGTGACCTGCTTCCTCTGCTCCGTCACCACCACCGGCTGTAATTCAGCCAACTGCTTACGCATCGAAGCCAACGCCGCTTCAACCACCGCTTCACCCAATAAATCACGTTGTCCCTCTAGCGCTGCAATCGCCGCTACTAGTTTCTCTTTCTCATCACTCATCAATCACTCGCTATCATCACGCCCGACCCGATCTATTCTATAACCTTATAATACCACACACCACCCTTTTCCCGCTCCTCAACCACCCCCTCGGCCACCAACACATCCAAATACCCCAACACCATCCACGTCCCCGCCATCCGCAACGCATCCGGATAATTAGCGTACATCACCTCCACCAAATCAATCACCGTCTTCTCCCCAGCCCCCAACAAACGCACACATTCCCCCTTACGCTTCTCAATCCGTGCCAATTGCGCCGTCAACACCTCCCGATACTGACCAAACGGCTCACCATGACCCGGAAACACCTTCGCCACCGGCAAATCAATAATCCGCGCCACTGACTCTAAAAATTGAGGCAAGGCACGGGCGCGGGGCTGACCGGGTAACGGCCGTTCGCCCACCGGCGCCGGCACCTTGGCCAACACCATATCCCCCGATATCATCCATCCCTTCTCCGCTAAATAAAAACAGGTCTGATGCGTCGCATGACCCGGCACATGCATCACCTGCCACTGCCACCCACCCAACTCAATCTCCCCCTCGGCCGCAAACGACCGCGCCTGCCCCGCCGGCACCTGACTACTCATCGCCGCCGAATAACCCAAAAACATCAACACCTTCTCCACCCACTCCGCCGATAACCCCAACCCCGGCAAATACACCTCCCCATAATACGCAATCCGCTCCGCCCACCGCTTCTCCGTCGCCACCACCCAATCATACCCCACATCCGCTATCCACACCTCCGCCCCGCTCTCCTCCGCCACCCACCCCGCCGCCCCAAAATGATCCACATGCGCATGCGTCAACACCACCCGCCGCAAATCAGTCAACCCCACCCCATGCGCCGCCAACCCCGCCACCAACTGCTTCCGACTCCCCGCATCATTAATCCCACAATCCACCAACACCGGCTCCGGCTCCAAAAATAAATATGCATTCACCGTCCCCACCCCAAATTCCGTCGGCAACTCAATTCGCTTCGGTTCCATAACTTATCAATCCTTTCCTCCCCACCACAACACTTTTTATCAGGAATCCACTTCTAACCTAACAGCAAGCAGAACTTCCCACTCTAGTCAAAAATAACCTTAATAATACAAACCTTACCTCTAAAATCAATAAAAAATCCCCAAAATCCCCAAAATCCGCGTCAAAAAACACCGAACATTACCCCTACACATAATCACAATAGCAACTCTTTTAGTTTATTTCCGTTGCAATCTACGAATATTATACCCCCTAAAACCGATTTTCATGAATTAAAAAGACAAAGAATCAGCCCAATCAGCCCAATCACTGTTCCCTTTAACAACCCCACTCAAAAAACACCCCCATCTTTAACAAACAGACAACCCAAATTCCCCTTGCCCTTTTCCCCTTACTGTGCTATGATTATAAGTCGTTATGGCGGGTATAGTGTAGTGGTTAACACGTCTGGTTGTGGCCCAGAAGATCGTGGGTTCAAATCCCACTACTCGCCCCAAAAGACCATCTTCAAAAATGGTCTTTTTTTTTGCCAGTTTTAAATCTATATCGATATAATCATACGTAGCCAGTTACCCCTACAACCATTTCCTCGCCAATAAATCTTTCCGTCCCCATTCATCTACCTACAATTGTCAGGAATATTGTTAAGCCTGCATAAATACGGCCGTATCTCCCTATCGATTCCAATTCAACAAAGGATACTTTATGTCTAAGCGAATAATAACCATCCCCATTGCCTTAATCCTCTTCCTCATAATCGTTTCTTACCTGCCCACCACGACTACCACCACCGCCGCCAACCCCACACCACCCCCCACAATCTCCCCGACCATCAAATATTATCGTTGGGGTCCCCAAAGTTGGTCTCTCAACCCCGCCACCATGAACACCACCCCCACCACCCCAGCCACCAGCAACCAAACCATCACCCCTCAAGCCGATATGCGCGATTGGAGTTATCTCACTTATCAATCCTTCCGTAATAGTAACTGGGACA
>DATHYN010000475.1:0-63823 GCA_035459145.1 Anaerolineae bacterium
TCTGTCAAAAACGGCACCTCCAATAGCTCCGCAACCCCAAATAACACCAAAAAAAAGCACAATGTCAACCCCACTACCAACCAATAACGCTTCATACTAACCTATCCTCCTTTAACCTGAGTTCGACAATTCACAGCTCCTCTCCAAACGTCATTTCGAGCGCAGTTCAATCCGCCCTACCCTCGACAAGCCTCACCCTTAAATCAAGGATTGAACGAAGTCGAGAAATCTACCCCAACAACACCCTCACCAACGCTTACCTCGGCTTAATCAATTATCAAACTCAGTTTCTTTTAGAAACAAAAATACCATCAACCAGACTTCCAACTGAACACCCCTCCTCTCTTCACCAACACCCAAAAAGCCGTCCAATCCCCAAAATCCGCGTCAAAAACCACCAAACCTCATCAAACCAACCCCTAACCCATCTCAAACACAGCCCCCTCACAACTGTCATACCTGCGTAGATACTGTCCGTTTTTCTTATGTCAACAACCATTTACAGCCCGATTAGGGCTGTCATCCTCGCGAAAGCGGGGATCCACGCCTAAAATCACCTTTATTTCGGCTTCGTTCTCCGCAAATCCTACCTGCTCAACAAAAACGGACAGCATCTGCGCAGGCCGGTATCCACTCCTAAAACCACCTCTGATTCGGCTTCGTTCTCCACAAATCCTATCCCACTCAACCAAAACAGACAACCTCTACACCGGGCCGCCTCCACATCGAACACCTCTCCGCAATAACACCACTATCAACCACCGCCTACTCACTAGCGCGACCAGCCGCCGCACCACGCACCATACCAAAATCAAACTCACCCACATAACCCGATTGCAAACCCTCGGCCAAACAATTCACCGCCTCCACATAATAATAATGATTCACCGCCGGATCCCCAATCGCACCCACATCATCGTACGACGACGCCCCCCAACCAGACGGCCCCCGCACAAAACCACTGTAAGGCATACTACTCGAATAAACATCATAATCACAATCCAGACCCGGCGCAATAACCCATGACAACTGCGCCGTATCCCCCCCCACATTAGCAATCGACAAATCCAACTGCTTCAAACTGAACGTCGCCGTCACATTCCGCGTCGCCTCCATGCCGATAACACACGCCCCTAAACCAGAACAATCACCTGACCAACCCATAAAGATTGACCCACTGTCAGCCACCGCCGTTAACGTCACCGGCACCCCCAACCCAAACTGCGCCGCACAACTCACACCACAATCAATCCCCGCCGGCTCACTACTAATTGACCCAGCCCCATTCCCCGTCACCGCCGTATTCAAATACGGCAGTTCCGTATCCACCACTAACGTCACCTCAGCATAATTATCCTCAAACTGATGCGCCGCCAACTGAGCAATCTCCGTCGCCGACAAAGCCCGTTTATAAACAAGCATCTCATCCAAACCACCATGATACGTATGAACACCATCAAAAAATGACACCCACCGCCCAATCGTAGCCGTACCACTCCCCACATAAGCATCATTGGCCGTCAAACTACCACCCAGAGGCACCCCATCTTCATAAGCAGTGATTGTCGTCGTGCCCGCCTCCGGATCGTAATCAAAAGTACACGCATAATGATGCCACAACCCATCAGCCACAATCTCTCGTGAGGGGAACACATCCGTACCAATACGGCAGTTTAAATACGTGTTCGGATTACTCGAAGGGGACTCAATCAACGCCTCCAACTTACTAGCCCACACACTGCCATCTCCATGACTGAACATCATATTACTCGCTTCCGTTCCCGTCGCGTTAGCCCAAAAAGCAATCGTAATCGAACTATACGCCAACTCTAACCCATCTACCGTGACCGCTTCCCCATCCTGCCCCGAGAACCACAAGGCACTACCATTGCTTACTGTCATCGGCACCGTTTGCGTAAAACTGACCGTGCCCGATAACACACCATCATGCCCTAGGCCAGAAATATCTGCGGTTGGATCCATTTCATCATCAAACGGCAAATGCATTACCAAATCGCTGTGCATATCAACCAACGGATGTTTCCCATCATCAGCAAAGTAGCCAAAACTGACGGTGCCTGTGTAACCCAAGGTCGGCGTGTACACAAAACTACCATCACTATTGAAGGCTAAACTACCTTCAACCGGAGGATTGGCCAAAACGGCCGTGACCACATCCCCATCAACCTCCCAATCATTCCCCAACACACCCGGCGCCAGCACCGTCCGCACCTGGTCCATCAACACCACATACTCATCATCTTGCACATAAACAATATCTTCTACCGGCGTGACCGTCATCGTCACCACCGCTGTATCCGTATACACCCCATCACTCACTACATACACAAACGTATCATTCCCATTAAAATGGGCCGTCGGCGTATAAACAAAACCACCATCGACCGCCAACTCAATCGTACCATTCGCTGGCGGCGTGACAATACTCACCGACAAACTACCCCCATCTTCATCACTATCCCCCAACAACACACCCGGAGCAGCCACCACCAGCGCACTATCTTCCATCAAACTATAACTATCCCCATCAGCCACAGGCGCCGTGGCCACCGTGACCGCAAATAAGCCAGCCCGACGGCTGTTACCCGCCACATCAGTGGCAATCAGTTCCAAATCAAACTGACCCCACACACTATCCGCCATCACATATTGCCACTCATTCCCCACCGGACTGATAGTTTCCGTAAAGACAGTCCCACTTTCTGGTGTCACCACCACAACCAGCGAAGCCAAACCACCACCATCACTCACTGTTCCCGTCAAAACAACTGTGTTGCTCAGTTTGAGTACCTCATCACGCAGTTGATACGCCGTCAACTGAGGTAACACCGTGTCCACAACTGTCGTATACCAATTCGTGTAAGTCACATTGCCCGCATAATCAGTCACTTCAAAGCGGAAAGCGTATTCTAGACCATCCCCACTCGGCAAATTGTCCATAAACAACCAGTTACGACTACTATCCGGCTGTGGACTATAAAGGGTCGCCCCTTGCCACACGGCCATGTCATCCCCCACCTGCACCCGCACAAATTCCACCTGCCCCTCAGCCGGATACGGATCCGTCGCCGTACCACTAATACCCGTCAATCCCCCCACCAGCGCCGGCATAGTCACCGTCGTCGTCGGTGGCACCGTATCAATCACCAACGTCTCACTGATGAGACTGCTATGACCGAAATAATCCGTCGCCTGCACTTCAACCTCCCAAGTCGGCCCCACCCCTGGATCAGCCGTAAAGAACCACCGACGACGTCCATCAGCCACCAGCCAACTGCCACCAGCCGGTCGGACTTCCACCGTCGCCACCCCAATACCGATGCCATCATCCGTCGTACCCGTAAACGTTTGCAAACCCGTCCCAATCGCCTTGCCCGGATTCGTATCCAACGCCACCGTTGGCGGATCACCATCCACAGCGTGCGCTAAACGAACGCTCCGTAGCGGTACGCTCGTTTGCAAAACGGCCGTTGTCGTCACCAACTCAATCCCGCTCAAATCAGCCGCTAACTGCGCCGTTACCGTCACCATTTGCTCACCACCCGACAACAAGATCGGCAAATCCAACAACCAATCACTACCCCCCACACAACTAACACACGTTGCCCCCGAAACATTCACAAACGAGAGGCCTGCTGAACCAGTCAAATGCAGTTGTCCGTTAACCACATCAACTGCTTCCTGATTATCTAACGTCACAAAATAGGTAATCAAACTGTTAGCCCCCAACGCCATTTGCGGCGGCTGTGAGCTGTCCAAATCCATCAACACATAAGGCAATTGGGCCCCACTCGGCAACTCTAGCAAATCTGTCGGCTGACTAATGTTCCAATCATAATAATACTCAAACTGACCATCCAACCCATTCGCAATCGGGAAACTACTCCACACCTGCCCCGCATCATCAGTAGCAAACGCTATCATCCGCTGCTGGCTCAAAAGCGAGGTGTCACCCCCCATATCAAGCCTCAATTCTGTTTCGCCCAACGCCACGTTATGCGCAAAATAGGCCGCCGGCGTTCCACTGTTGTCAATCGCTTCACCCACCCATTGACTACCATCATAACTCCATAAAGTGGCGCTGTTGGCCCCATCAACACTCACCGCCATATCCGCCGCAAATGGTAACCCGCCCGTCACGCTTATCGGCTGGGTCGTACCCCCTACATTCACATCATAATAAGCCCACAATGTACCATCCGTCTCCCACCAACCCCCTTCCCACCCAACATAGGCGGAACTACCATCCCACGTCGCATACAAAGATTGCTCACCCTGTAACGGACGTGGATCGTCATCCAAATATTCTGTCGCGGTCAACCATTCCCAATGCTCTACATCAACCACACCATCCAAACCACCTTCCACACTGCGGTAAATCGTTTGATTCCGACCAAACCATGGCAGGCTCTCCTGACGCACCGCCCCTGCATACCACGGCCCAAAGTAATAGTTGATCTGGTTACCACCCACATCAGCAATCCCCAAACTTACATAATAAGTGGTCCCCTCGGCCAACGCAATAGTCGTACTATTACCCGACACCGCATTGGTCGGCGCCTGCCCGGGCAACGAGCTAACCAAGATAAACATCTGAGTATTACCACTACTATCCGTCGGCTCACGCCAACTCAAGTTGAACTCCGCCCAATAATCTAAATGATAACCCGGTTCAACATCATACACGATCGGCGAGATATCTTCCGGCGGCACATTATCCACACTGAGTACGATGCTATCAACTGCCGTATTCCCCGCCCAATCGGACGCCCGCACTTCGATAGGATAACTATACCCCTGCTGGCTCCCCAACGACCAAGTCGTCGTAAAACCACTACCCGTATTGATAATCGGTTGCCAAGTGGTACCCCCATTCATGCTGATTTCGTAACCACGAATACCACTTTCACTATCACTGCCCGTACCATAAATACTGATCTCAACCGTACCCGTAATGACATCCCCATCCGCATGGGAACTGATCACAACGGTGGGCGGCGTCGTGTCGGGAATACCAACGGCCGTTACCGTAAAGCTAATCGGCGCCGTCTCCATCTGATTACCCGCTTTGTCAACAGCAATCGCTTTCGCTATATGCCCCCCAACCGCCAATCCATCCGTATGCAGATAAAAAGTACGCGCCATTTGCGAACTGGCCGTCCACCCATTCAGCAACCATTCCGCCGGATAAACAATACCGTCAATATCAAAATAAACCTCATCAACATTGAATATATCCAATGTGAAGTCAGACACTTCCGCTTGCAGAGTAATATAGCCGCTAGCGAAAGAAGAGCCATCAGCCGGAGTCAACCAGTTCACTGTCGGCGCTGTACTGTCAACAATAAACGACCCATCATACCAATCAATCGCCTCTGTTTCCGTATTCCCCACCACATCCGTCGCCCGGCTATAGATACGATACAACCCTTCCGCCAACGGTGTATAGGTGGACGCCCAATAGGTCACGCTTTCGCCGGGACTGTCCAAAACAGCCGTGCTCCAACTCGTCGGCAACGTTTCCGTGATGCTTTGCCCCACGTTCGCCACCGCCACGACTCCATATTCCACCTCGGCCACCCCCACATTCGCCACCACCCCCGACTGATCCGCCTTGCCCAGCAGCAACGTCACCGGCATCGCCGTTAATTCATGATGACCAATATCGGCACGAACGCCCCCCCCTTGGGGCACAGCCGCCTTCGGCCAAGCGGCATCCACCGCCGGCGAGCCCGCCTGAATAAAGGCGTGTGTCCCCGTCAGCAATGGATCCTGCCCCACAATGTCATACGTACCACTAATCACACCCTGATACGGCGCAAAGGTCGTATTGATCAGGTTATAATCACTAAAAATCACCCCAAATCCCTGCGCCACCAACCCTTGAAAACCCAGCTCAAAAATATTATTCTTCGCCGTCGCCCACGCCCAACCTTGATCCGCACGTACCCCCGCATGGTTATTCACAAAGGTGTTGAACTGCACCGTACCCGATCCACGATTATTCAGCAAAACGCCATCCCAATTACCAGGAAACAGATTGCGTGTCACCGTGATATGGTTCGATGCGCCCGTGATGTTAACACCCACGTCGAAACTACCCGCCCCCTGAATGGTAAAGCCCTGTATGCCCGCATGGGTAGCGCCATCGAAGGTAACGGCCGTTGCCACCGGCGCATTAATCGTCACCAATTCCGCCCCCTCCCCCACCAACCACAATGGCGTCGAGATAGTCACACTTTCTGTATACGTCCCTGCTGCCACACCAACGGCAAACCGCACCAGTTCGCTGGTGGACAATTCCCTTTGGTCCGCTTCGGCCGCCGTCACCGCCCCCGCAATCGTATCAAACGCGTCAACCTGCCATATCAACCCATCATTCTCACACGCTTCACAATAATCACCATCCACAAAGTAGCTGATACCGCTCTGCTCCAGATGACCGATGTCTAGACGCCCACCCGTGCCCGGCGGCGTCGCCTCGGTCGGATCGCCACCATTAATCAACGGCGAATACCATACCGTGCGGAAATCATCATTGGCAAAATCAAGGAACAATGGATCGAGGAAGATTTCACCACCGCCTGGCGTCAATGGGTCGATATCAATATCATTCCCCCAATAAGCGTTATAGGTATGCAGTTTTGTCGTCGCACAACCTTCATATTGCAACGCTGTGCCCGGATTATAGATAAATAGCGTATTACGCACATTCACTGGGCCACAATTAACAGCATTGACCCCATTGTTATTCCCGAGAATCGTGTTATTAATCACACCAAACTCGCTGGTGGCCCCATCGATAAGAACGGCCGTTTCCCAATCCCGCACAATCATCCGCGTCAAACGGCTACCACTCGTGCCATCTTCCACCAAAACGGCCGTGCCACTCCCCTCACCCACCAATGTCATCCGTGTCAACAACGCCTGATTGACCCCTTCCGCCGTAACCACCGCCGGCGCACTGCTCCCATTCGGCGTCGACAGATACACACGATCCGCACCTACCCCCGCCACCGACACACCCGACACCAAATAAAAATCTTCTTCGTAATTGCCCGCCCGCAACAGGACACGATTCGCCCCACTATTGATCGCCGCTTGAATGCTGGCAAACTCCTGACCACTCACCCCCACGCTGGCAAACGGCCGATAAGTGTGGTATCCAGCCGCTATCGGCGAAACGGCCGTTAACCGATACACATTTTCCGCCGGATTGAGGAAACCAGTCTGCGCGTAACTCAACACCTCGCTTCCCGGCGTCCACACCGTGCTATCCCCCCCCACCTTAACCGTGTTATTAGGCTCAAAATTATAATTGGCGGGCAAATCAGTAGCATTAATCCAATTAACCGCCGGTGCCGTTTCCGGCGCCGCAATAATCAGATCAGACAAGGTCAATTTATCGTAACCATTCGCCCGCACTGGCCCGTAGCGGAGTACCGCCGCCCGACTACTACCCGTGACCACATACAGGTATTCATCAATCTTCACCATCCCGCCCCCACTCCCCACAGCCACCGGCAAATTAGGCAACGTTTCCCAACTATCACCAATAATCGAATACCGATAAAAACCAGCACTATTCCCCCCAACCACAGCATAAATCATATCACCCCCATCCCAGAACAGCGCTGAACCAGCCCCAGGCACGGCCGGAATCTCCGCCAGCGTACAATCCCAACTATTAGTAAAGTTGCTATGAACGCAGAAATCAGTCGAACCAGCCCCCAACAACGCATATTGCAGACCCGGATTAGCCACCTCGGGGCCAACCACCCACGCCAAAGCTGAACCAATCCCCACCGGCCCCGGTGAACCATAATCGGTCCAACTTATTGTGGCCAAACTATGTTGCCCATCACCCGAGTACAACTTATCCTGGTTCGCCCCAAACAGGCTGTAGATAATATCATCCCCATCCATCGCAATCGCTGCCCCCGTAGTAATACTGTCCCCGTTACTAATGGCGGCAAAATCCCAACCACCGCTTGTTTGGTACCGATAATAACGCGCCGGATAGGTGCCGTCTTCAGCCCGCAACAGATAAATTTTTTCCGTCGGGCTATCGGCGGCAAAAGCAGAGCCGGGGGACAACCCCTCGGCCGGCAACCCCAACGGCGTGCCCCAAACTTGATTAATCACATCATATGTATAAATAGTATCATCATAACTATTGGCAAAAAACAGTTCGTTATCATCAAAGGAAAACGCCCCATCATTACCCACCGCCGCCCGCGTATCGGTCAGGATTTGTGTCCAGCTGGGATCCGTCTCACTACCATCCACATTAATCTGGAAATGGGTATCCGCCCCCACCAACGTCACCGCGGAGACATCCACCGCGCTGTCATCGGTCAAGCTAACAGCATGACTAATGAAATCATGCAAGAAGAGTCGGTTTAAGGTAATCCGGTCGGCCGGCGTGTCCCAACCACCATAACCCGCATCCGCCAACGAAATGAGCGTGTCCGCGTTACGGATGGTCATATTACTCAGGCTAATCCCTTTCCTGTTATCGGCGGTAACGGCCGTTGCCCCCCCACCCCCATCCACAAAAACAGCATCCGCCATCACACCGGCAATCGTCAAATAATCAATACTAATCGTAAAACTAGCATACACGCCCGGTTGCACCGTCAACACGTCACCACTACTGGCCGCATTGACCGCCGCTTGAATGGAAGCGAACGCGGTCACCCCCCAGACGAGGCCATCATTGGCACAAGCCGCGCAATAATCATCATCCACGCTGATACTGATCGCTGTCACTCCATTCATGCCCACGGGAGCAACTCCATCAACGGCAATGGACTGTTCCGTCACCGCCGCCGCCGTTGGCAACCATTCCCGCTCGATCGGCGTTATCTTAAAACGTGATTGATACTCGGCAAACCCCCCTGTGGCCGCGCTAGGCAATAACAGCAAGTCAGAAGAGCCGTCCGCATTCACATCCGCACCAGCGAAGTAAGGAGCGGAAACGGCCGTTTCCACCCCACTAATTGTCGCCTGAACCTGGCTCAAATCAGAACCGAGGAACAAGTACGCATCCCCGTCCGCATTCCCCAGCAACAGATCACCCCGACCATCCGCATCCACATCACCAACCCCCGCCATAAAACCAGACGCCGCCGGATTGAAACCACCAAAGCCAATACTACCCCAACTGTTGCTAGCCGAACCCAACACAACTTGCGGTGCCAAACCGCTCGTATAACCAAAATCAGCCACCCCATCACCATTCACATCACCCAAAGCGACAATGGTTGGGGCCATATCACTCGTACTAAATGTACCGATGGCCATACCACTAGTCAGCCCCATCTGCCCATTTTTAGACCAACTATCATCACCAGCAAAAAGATAAACCGTCCCCCCACTGGCGATCGCAAAATCTGCCAGCTGGTCATCATTAACATCACCAACCGTCGCCAAGGCGGGCGTATTCGTATTGCTACTGAAGGCAACCGCCGCCCACTCATTCAGCACCAACGCATCAAGGCTGTTCATTCTACCTAATAGCAAATAAACGGTACTCGTCGTGCCCGTTGTGGCCCCGATGAGAATATCCGCCGCGCCGTCACCATTAACATCACCGGCCGAACTGACCAAAGCCCCCACATTCTCACCCGTATTGACAACCAGTTCCGACCATTGTGCCCCGTTCGGCCCCGCCAGCAACCGTTCACTGCCAGGGTCGTTGGTACGGCCATGTATGAGGAAAACACGATTATTAACCGGATCGCCGATGAGCAAATCATCCAAACCATCCCCATTCACATCCCCGGCGGGGGCGATAACCCCACCCAATCCCGCCCCCGCCATCCCGATAAAGGATGACCGACCATCAGCCAACGATTCACCATTCCCCAAACGCGGAATCGCCCAATCACCCGCCTGTCCATTCACAATGACCACTTTGCCCGCCCCATCAGCCGCCGCTGGAAAACCAACCGCAAAATCAGCCAAACGGTCACCGTTAAAATCACCAATCCAACTAATCGTCACCCCATTATCATTGTCGCTGATACTATCTGGTTGCAACCAAACAGTGGCATCGGCGATACTATCCAATGTACCGACCAAATCGGCCGGAGTAGCCGGCAATGGCGTGCGGCCACCATCATTAGCCACACCATAAAGCGTGAGCGGTTGGTTGGCAAGCACACTCGGTGGTGCCGATAGATAAGCACGGTTGGTCATCTCATCGGTGGGCGCTTGTACATCCACAATGAGGGTGCGCTCGACGATGGCGCTCAAATTGTGAGCCAAATCAAAGGCACGGACACGCACCTTATGTTCCCCCTGCGCCGTAGCCGCCGTCGACAATGTCCAACTACCACTCCAGTTGGCGGTTAAAGGATTGCTTTCATCTGACCAGATAGTTTGCCACGGCCGGCCATTAACACTCGCCTGCACCCGCGCCAAACCACTCAAATTATCGCTGGCGGACCCACTAAGCGTAATCTCAATATTACCACTGCCACTGCCCACGATAGCCTCCCCGTTATTAAAGGCCAAATCAATAGTAGGTGCCGTGTTGTCGACCATCACCTGAACTGAATCGCTCGCGCTTTGGTTGCCTACAGCATCCGTAGCTTGGGCGCTGAGAGTATGATAACCATCAGCCGGCAGTTGCCAACTGTACGCCCAAGGGGATGTGCCGCTGGCGATTTGCGTACCGCTGGGGGTGGTTAAGGCCACCTGGTCTACCCACGAATCAGCATCAACGGCGCCACCACCAACCACGTAATAGCTGACGCCACCCCCAATCAATTCACCAGCCACCGGTGCCGAAATAAAGACATCCGGGTTAGTGGCATCATTGATGATGGGCAGGGTAACCGTCATCAGTTCGGTAACACCAGTGACCGGATAAGGCAAGCTGGCGACGAGGTTAGCGGCACTCGTGCTGGCCGCACCACTCGCGGTCAAATCAACAAAAAAGGATTGGCCGGTGGCTAGGTTGGTACTGCTAAAATCCCATTGGTAACAGTTGCCGTTACTTTGTGTTGGTGGCACGACATCACCGGCGGGGGTGACGCCAGCTCCGGTAAGGCCAGCCGGCAAGCAGAGGGAGAGGAGCTCGGTAACGGCCGTTGGCCCCGTATTAACCAACGATAATTGCGCCGCCATCGCCTCACCAGGCGCCATGTAGATACCCTCCGCCCCCGTCGGACTAGCTTGCAAACCAGCAGCCTCTAGCGTCAACTGCGGCGCATCATTGTAAGCATGAGGACTCGTACCATTACTCGCTTCGCTACCATCTAGCAAGCCATCATTATCCTGATCACGGCTAAGCGGATCGGCAAAAACCCAATAATCTTGACCATTGATATTCACCAGCCAACCGCCCCCAGTGAAGCTGGTCCCGTCCCAATGAAAAACTTCCTCCCCATCCAGCAAGCCATCATCATCACTATCAGGGTCGTTAATAATTGTGCCTAACCGATATTCCTCCCCATCACTCAGACCGTCATCGTCAGAATCATAATCATCGGGGTTGGTGCCGAGGCTAGCTTGTAGCTCAAACTCAAACGCATCGGACAAACCGTCCCCATCCCGGTCCCAACTATTATCATTGCTGTCCTGACTAGCGAGTAGACCATCCCCATCCCGATCATGGTTGGTTAACGCACTCCACCCCCACAGGCCAGACAAGGTAGCGGGCAAAACATCTAATTTAATTTCCAATGCGTCCCATTTATCACCATCTTCGGGCAAATCGTCAGGCAAAGTCACCGCTTCTGTCGACACATCACAAAAACCAAGGAAGTAGCACTCTTTGACCGCCGTTTGCGCCCAAATTTGATGCTTGACAAACAGAGACATATTGATACCCGCTTGCAAAAAGGTGAAATCAGCCCGCAACCAGTTATAACAATATTGGTCGTTATAACTATTGCGATAGCTACAAGACACGGGGTCTTTACGGGCTGTTGTTACCGCATAATTACTATTGGAACTAGCATTAAAGTAGCCATAACTACCACTGTAAAGGTACAAATCCCCATTCCTACCACTATTACTGGTGGCTAAATGTCCATAAAATGTGTCGGAGATGCGGAATTTGCTACCAACCTGTAGCCCATCCCCCTCAATGAGCGTGGTGGAAATACCATGAAAGTTCACATTCTCAATCTGCGTCAATGCTTCGGCACTATAAAAGAAACTAGCAATCGCCTTAATCGTCTCATCCAATATACTGGTACCGGTAATAAAGAAGAGAATCGCATCAATTAAATACAACAGACCCACGAGCAACAAACCAATACCGGTAAAGGAAAGTGCGGTCAAGACGATAAGCATTACGGTCGCCACAATGGCGTAAGCCAACGCTGCGTTGACTTGGTAATCGTAGAGAGCTGTCTTGAAAATATTGTCGAAGGCTGACCAAATGAGGTAAAGTTGAAAGGCAAAGGCGATACCAGTCAAGAATTTAGCGACCTTACCAAATTTCAAGATCTGCAATGCCTTCCCTCCCTTAACAGCCACCGCACCCAATACAGTATAGGCCACCCCGAAAGCGGCATAGGCGGATGCCTTGCCATAATTGAAGAAATCTTCAGCAGAAATGTTGACGGCCCCGGCAAACTCTTGCACGAACTCGTTAATACTGCCCAAATTGTCGTTACGCATATAACTGTAGGCACCCGCAGTATCAGCAATCCCTATACCCGCGCCCACGGCCCCCAATTGCAACGATTCAAGCGCATAAGTAGGCAAATCAGGGATAGTGTCACGGCGGAACTGGGCCGCAATCGCGTCATCTGCAGCTAAGGGGTCTACTTGGGGTTGACCGTCGATGGTGATGATGTTGTAACGGCCGTTTAACCACGATGTATACAACATCAACATAACTGCCCGCAAATCCGTCTCCGTCAGGTCAGGATAGGTAACTTGCAAGCCAGGCAGAATGGTGGAGAGATCAGCGTAACGATTGTAAACAGTCGCTAAAATCTCATCATCAGCCAACGATTGCCACCCATTATTATACATAAAGTTAGACATTTTCAGCGTCCGCAAATTATTAACCTCAATATTATCCAAATTAAAGCTAAAACTGCTCACATCGGGATTAGCCATATCATCTAACCCATCCCACCCAATCTCCTGCTCCATCGCAAATACAAGCGAGGCCATATCTGTGGTCGGATAATTATTATCTATCAGAAAATCCGTTACCCGACTGTTCGTATCGCTTAAGAGTTCATCCACATGATTAAGGGTAGCGGCCGAGACGGTCACATCAACAGCTGGTACCCCCCAAGTTTCGGTGATAGTCGCTGTCGTACCGCTGAAACGGCTGACAACTTCAGCCAAATCAGGATTTTCATAGTTCATAAAGGCTGAATTCATACCCAACATCAAATTAAATAAATCCCGATCCTCTGTTGGGGAATTGGGCGTGCCAAACCAGCCAATATTCACATTTTCATTGCGGGTTGTTTCCAGCCCTGCCAGACGAATACGACTTTCGGTATACGTGTTGATGAGGGTTGGTTGCGTACTAATCTGATTGTTTTCCATCGTATCCGCATTCATCTGCACCATCCAGATCAATTTCATGCTTTCCCAACGAATATCAAACAACGTGTGATTTAAGCCACCTACCTGATCGGGACCATACGCCACTTTACCCCCAAAAGCGACAATTTTGCCCCCATCACTGATCGGCAAAACCGGCACATACAAGACGTAACCAGAACCACTGTTGTAGTAGGTGACGCCGTATGCTTCTAACAGTTCTTCTTCGGGACGACTGTTACTACGCACTTCAAGATAGGGAATGAGATAAAGGTCATCAGTGGAACCATCCCAATCTTGCAGGTTGCCTTCTTCGTCATCAGGCCAATCAAGTGGGGTTGTGCCATAACGTAAATGGCTCTCATCTTCCGGCTGTACCTGAAATTGAATATATTGGTAACCATTAAAACTACCATTACCCCGACTACTATATAGTTGAAAGGATGATTGGTAGCCAGTGACGGAAAACGGGTTAATGTCTATATTATCAGGCACACCATCACCATCATTATCGTTATCCCATAAGTTGGGGATGCCGTCATTGTCGATATCGTTGCTAACGGCCGTTTCCCCCGACACATCCCATTCCAACCCATCAGGAATACCATCTTTATTGCTGTCAGGATCGGTAGGATTGCTGTACCATATCTGCCCCACGTAACTGTAACCTTCCACTTCCAACGTATCGGTGATATTGTCCCGATCACTATCAAAATAATAAGGGTCGGTCCCCAGACAATTTTCCGTAAAGTCGCTCAGGCCATCATTGTCACTATCCACACTCGTGCTCCCGTCACCACAGATAATAGCTGGATCGGCGACGTTGGCAGATTGGGCCATTGGCGAATGAAAAGTAGGCGGTTGTTCAGCAACAATAGTGTCGTCCAGCCCCAACGCTTCCGGTAATGATTCGGCCTGAACCTGTTGGACAGCATAGCGCGTCAAATCAATCGTTTGCAGGATCGGTGTGAAAACAAAAATACCAACGATGGCGATGGGAACGGCCGTTTGCAACCACCGTCTGTTTTGCGCCAGCGAAAAAGCGAAAAATAGGGTGGCTAAGAGGACGAGGAGGTGGGGACCGGCCGTGGGTACATCTGGTAAAGCTAACCGGGACAAAAACAGAGAGCGTGGAGAACGACTCAAACTCAACTTTTGAACAGCTTCCGCATCATACTGAAAATCCATCTGCATCGTCGAGTCAATCTCAAACTGTTCTCCCATATCTGGAAAATAAAGGTGAAGGATTTGACGACGAGGTAGGCCGTTCTCATCAACCCACAGTTCACCACTACCCGTCACTTTTTGCAAGGCAGGGGAAGCTTGTAGTTGAAGGCTTTGCACTGATGCTGGCAGTTGTTTTTGTGCCTGCTCGCGCATATATTCCGCAAAAAGAGCCCCATTGATCTCAAATTCGTAGATGGCCGTGATAGACTTCGGCTGGTCAGCTTCTTCTTTTAGCCGCACATTTTCGGCCGCGTGCAGGTAGGCGGTTTGATCCGCTGTAGGGCCAACGAACCCGAAACCGCCTTCTATCTCCGTCCGTTCACCATTCTCAACAAGGTACAGTTTAGCCCCATCTTGTTCTAGATTAATGGCTGGGGAGTTGACCCCACCACCCTCTAGGCGGAGTGAGATGGTTAGTTGATTAACGGCCGTTTTCTCCCCAGAAAAATGGGTATCAATCCGCGTCTCATTTTGCCCAATGTTAGTTGAATTGGCCACGGGGATGAGGGTTTGTTCAATATCGCCGGTGAAGTTGTAGGTGGCAACGGCCGTTAGCCGCTCTTGGACAATAGCCAGCGGCTCATCATTGTGCGCATAAACTGCGGAAATAATAAACAATGAAATTGCCAACAAACCAAAAAACAAGAATCTGAATGGGGACGTGCGGAATGTATTCATATGTATAATATCCATGTATATAAAATCGATTTGGTAAAACAGAACTATTATCCAACGATGAAAGAACTCAACCAACCTATTTAAAAAGAAAACAATATGATAAGGCATTAATACCCAATTGACCACTGTTTATCTCTTTGCCGCTGATTAGTATCAATAACATTATACAAGATTCAAGAGCAAATGTAGACTGTAAATCCATATTTGTTAATAGTGACGTCATCGCCTTCATCTTACCCCTGATTTTCCTTAAAACCTGTCGCCATTTCCCCTAACCTATGCTATACTGCCCCCCATGATACAGAAAAATCTCACGACCATCTTAAACACACTCCCCCAATACGATACCAATCATCAACAACATATCCTTTCCACTATTCTCACCTACCTCCCCCATAACGTTACCCACAACCGCCTCACTAATCCCACCACCACCGCCGCCGGCCATTTCCATCATGCTACCTTCATGTTCGCTGATATCTCCGGTTTTACCGCGATGTCTGAGCAACTAGCCCACATCGGCCGTGAAGGGACCGAAATCATCACCAATATCGTCAATGATTATTTCGCCACCATGCTCACCATCATCGATAACCATGGCGGCGATCTTTATAAGTTTGGTGGCGACGCCATCCTCGTCTGCTTCCAAGGTGACCAGGCCGCCCACCGCGCCGCTCACGCCGCCCTCAACATGCAACACGCCATGACCCGCTTCGCCCAACTCGAAACCGACCAAGGTACCTTCCACCTTCAAATGAAAGTCGGCCTCGGTACCGGCAACTACTTCGCCGCCACCCTCGGCACCAGCGAACAACTCGAATTCACCGTCATGGGCCCCCCCCTCATTAACATGGCCCAAGCTGAATCCCGTGCCACCGCCGGTCAAATTATCCTCGATGACGCCACCTACCACCAACTGTCTCCCCTCAAACTCCCCCAACATAGTCCCAATTTCTATATTCTCCAACCACTCCCTACCCCACCCCCTCCCCCTCCTCCCCTCGACCTAGCCTCCCTCTCCAACACAGATATCCCCACCGCTATTGCCACCCTCGCTCCCTATCTCCCACTCCGCCTCCTTGACCAAATCTTCACCGCCCCGCAACAAGTTCACCGCGAAGGTGAACACCGCCTCGTAACCATTCTCTTTGCTAACTTTTATGGTATCGATGATATGATTACCGCCCTCGGCCCCAACGGCCAAGACGAACTCACCACCATCTTCAACCAACATTTCACCACCATGCAAGCCATCATCCACCAATACGGTGGCATCGTCAACAAACTCGATACCTACGCCATCGGCTACCGCATCATGGCTATCTTTGGCGCTCCCATCACCCATGAAGATGACCCCCTCCACGCCGTCCAAGCCGCCCTCGCTATGCAACAAAAACTACAACAATTCCGTCAAATCAAAACCAGCGCCGGTACCTTTAGCCTCAAACAACGTATTGGCATCAACAGTGGCTATGTCTTCGCTGGTAATCTCGGCGGCCAACGCCGCCAAGAATACTCCGTCATCGGCGACGAAGTCAATCTCGCCGCCCGCCTCATGGGCGCCGCCCAAGACGGCGAAATCCTTATCAGCCACAGCACCGCCAATCACAGCCCCCAACTCCTCCTCCTCGATGAGCGCCCTCCCCTAACCCTCAAAGGCAAACAACAGCCCACCCCCAATTTTGCCGTCCTTGGCACCACCACCCCGCGCGTTCAACACCACCATCCCTTCCTCGGCCGCCACCCCCAACGCCAACAAACCCAAACCCTCCTCAACCAAGCCCAATCCAGCCAAGGCCACACCTGGGCCCTCATCGGGCCCGCTGGCATCGGCAAATCTCGTCTCACCGACTACGTCCGCCAAACCGCTCTTGAAAACGGCTTCACCGTCTGGTACAGTACCGCCCTCCCCTATGACCGCCAAATCCCCTACGCCCCGTGGCTGCCCATCCTACGCCAACTACTTAACCTCGATGACAACAACCCTCTCCCCCGTCAACAACAGCTCCAAATAGCTCTCGACCAAGCCGGCCTCTCCCCTTGGGCCCCCATCATCGCCTTTGTTCTCGGCATCGACATCCCCGATAACGATCTCACCGCCCCCCTCGATGCCCAAGCTCGCCAACGCCGCTTCTTCGATCTTGTCCTTCATCTCATCCAATGGCATACCCTCAACACCCCCCTCTGCCTCATCCTCGATGACCTCCATTGGGCTGACCCCATCTCCCTCAGCCTAATCGCTTACATCAGCCGTAATATCACCTTCTCTTCCGTCCTCTTACTCCTTGCCCACCGCCCCGACCTCGACAATACCCCTTGGGCCAACATCACCAATGTGGACATCACGGAAATCCCCCCCTTCTCCCTCTCAACCTGTACCCAACTCGCCCAAGAACATCTAGACTACCCCCTCACCACTAACCTCCAACAGCTGATCTACGACCGCACCCAAGGCATACCGCTCTTTATTGAAGAAGTTGTCCGCACCCTCCGCGACAATCAAGCCATCACCCTCAGCCAACAAGATAGCTCCCCACATTGGGACCTCGACGCTAACTTCGCCGGTGTTGCTGTCCCTACCACCCTAGCCGGCCTCCTCATGGCTCGTCTAGACCGTCTCGATACCATCAGTCGCAGTCTGCTGCAAGTCGCCGCTGTTATGGGTACCAACTTCACCCCCCAACGCCTCCAAGAGCTCTACCCCTATGGCAACCTCGAAAATAATATCACCCCTCGCCTCACCACCCTCACCCGCCAAGCCTTCATCCTCTTTACCCCACCTAACCAATACAACTTCCAAAGCACCCTCCTCCAAGAAGTTGCCTATGAATCCCTCTCCTTTGCCCGCCGCCGTGAACTTCACCTCCACGTTGCCCACGATATCGAAACAGCTCATCAACATGAACTACCCGAATATTATGGTCTCTTAGCCTATCATTTTGATGAAGGCCGAGACTTTGCCAAAACTTTTCATTATCTACACCGCGCTGGCCTAAAAGCACAACAAGAATTTGCCAATGAAGCCGCCATCCTCCACTATCAACGTCTACAAACTATCGCCACCGACCATCTCCACGCTGAACTCACCGCCCCACAACAACAAATCGTTCGTGATGTACATGAGGCCTTAGCTGATATTTACCAACTCATTGCTCAATATGAAAATGCTAAACACCATTTACAACAAGCTCTCGACCATCCTCTCTCCACCACGGCCCAAAAAGGAACAATCTACCGCAAACTAGCAAAAAACCATGAGCTCCAAGGCCAATACGATGAAGCCAGCACCTATCTAGAACAAGGCCGTCAACTTCTACTCAATGACACATCTCAATCATACTTCCTCGAACAAGCTCACATATATAATTTGCGCGGCTGGCTTCATGTTCGCCGTGGCAATCTCGAATCAGCAGTTACCGATTGCCTTCAAGGCCTATCTCTACTCGAAACACAAGCTGAGACAGCCTCCGTTTGGGAAGTCGAGGCAGATTTATACAATACGTTAGGCACAACCTATGGCACTCTCAAAGGCAACTACAAAGACGCGATGATTGTTTATGAGCGTTGCCGTGACCTGCGCGAAAAAATTGGCGATTTACCCGGCTTAGCCCGCGCTTATAACAATCTTGCTTTTGCCGCTTGGGGGCAAAACAATATCTCACAAGCCATCGCCTTTATCGAAAAAATGCTCACTATTAGCGAAAAAATTGGCAACAACTACTTTTTAGCCTTTGGCTATAATAATTTAGGTGTTATTTACTATAAGCAAGATAAACTTGACGAAGCTATGAGCAATTACAATCGCGCCTTAGCGCTTCAAAAGAAGATGGGAGATGATTATGGTGCCGCCCAAACATCGATCAACATGGGTGAGACCGCTATTAAACAAGAACAGTACCAACAAGCATACAATTATTTAGAACAAGGTCGCCAAAGTTTTGAACTATTACAAAGCTCTACCGCCCTATTTGAAACATATCGGCTATTAACTAAACTAGCTTTATCCCAAACTCAACTGGACAAAGCGCAAATACAATTAAATCATGCCGCCAAAATTGCCGAAGATAGCGATAATGAAGTTTGGGATGGCACAGTTGCCCATTTACAAGGTCATATCCACTTTCTCGATAAAAAATATCTGTTAGCTCGTCAACTATTAACCACAGCGTTAACAACCTTAGAATCAAAAGACGATAGTCAAATAGATGAAATCAAACAACTTCTAACCAAACTACCAGATGAATAAAATAAAAAAGCTATGAAGCATATTGCTTCATAGCTTTTTCATTAACACATTACCTAATCTCTACACTGCTAGGGAATGAATACCGCCGGAATATACGCAATCCCACCTTCAGGAACCAACAACGTACCAAATAAAGAGAAATGATCAACCCGGAACGTGATCCGATTCGCGTCCGGATTCACCACCACATTATCAACCACTACCCACCGCTCTAATAACGTTGAATAATAGCCCACAACGAGATCATTTTCATCACCACCAATTGTCCCCTCATCATAAGGGAAACTAATCACCACATCCTTATTAAATTGAGTAATTTCCCGACCACGATTGTCTGTTGCCCGAATCTCATAGCCAAAGCCAACTAACTCCTGCCCCGCACTCGGCCGAATATCCCGCGTCGGGAAGAAATACATCGTCACCCTTCCCTGACTGGCCAACGCCCCTGCCGGAATACGAATCACCGCCCCATTATCCATCTCAATCGTCTGCGCTTTGGTCGCATCAAACGACATCACCACCGGCTCGGGGAACGGATACGGCCCAGACAACAGCAAATCTTGCTCCACTGTGCCCGCCTCGGCCACAGCCACCGCCTGCCTCTCAGCTTCATAAAACGCTTCGTTATCCCAATCCTCATACACACCCCCAACATACCACACCGTACCCGAACGAACATTCAACGTGTAAGTCGCTACCCCACTACTGCTAAAACTTACCCGTCCCATCGCCCACTCACCACTCTCCGCCCAAGCCCAAACAAAGGCACGACCATCAGGGTTGAATTCTGCATCCTCAAACGTCACTTGCCCCGTAATGTACGCATCCACCTCTTGGAATTGGAAATCAATCCCCGTCGCCGGATTATTCGGCCCCGTCCCAATCTGATTCTGTATCGGAGGTGTTAACCACCCATTTTCCATCAATACCTGGCGGGGCAAAGCGGACCCAACCTTATACACACCTGTTGGCACCCGCAACTCATACCTCCCATCAAAGCCTGTACGGACAAATGTCTCATATTCACCTAATTGCAACGCCGATCCTGTGGCAAACACATACGCCCCACTAATCGGCTCACCAGCTGGATTGGTCACCTGCCCCCTAATCGTCGCATTCCGGTTCCAAGCCGGTATATGCTGCTCAACAACGCCATCCGCCACGGCCGTCACCATCACCCCCTCATCCGACGTTACATAACCCGTCTCCGGATTGACCCAAGCCTCAAGCCACCAATCACCCGCCGCTAACGCCATCTCATAATAACCCGTCTCCGGATCAATATTCGTCGCCGTCCACGCATCTAACTGCTGACTGTAAGCAAAAACTTCTCCACTCACACCTAAAATCGGTTCCCCCGTTATCCCATTCCGCAACTGACCTTGTACCATCGCATTCTTGCGCTGCAATGGCACCGTCATACTAACCATTTGTGCTGGACCCACAGGGAAAGGATCGCTATACGCTGGCATATATGCCGATTGTGGGGGCACATAAACCCCAACCCGATAATTAGTCCCGCCCACAACTCCTAACTCAAATTGACCATTATCAACCGGCCCATCAGACAGATACCGATAATCATCATTCACCCAAGCTTCACTCCACGCCCAACCCGTTAACTGACTCAAAAAGGCCCCGCTCTGTGCATCGACCGTAAACCCATTGATTTGTGAGTCAGCTGCCACTACCGTGAAATTGACATCAGCTACATTACCTAACGACGGCACACTCACATGCTGTACCCGATCAACAACAATATATGTCGATGTAATCGGCGCCTCGGCCAACACAAACCACTCACCACCCGTCACCGCTAACGTATAATTACCCGCCCCATCCGTCTCCGTCCAACTCCAATAACCTGTCTCATCCTGCCACGCAAACAGATTAATCCCCGGCTTACCCACCCCGCTCGGATTCGTCACCCGCCCCGAAATCGATGAATCACGTGCCACTAACTGAATCTCCCCCACATTTAACGTCTGCCCCTGTTCAGCATAAATGCTAATTGGTGGTGGTGCTTGCAATAGATTCGTATCCACATGTACAGATAACTCGTACCAACCAGAAACCACCGACAAATTAAAACTATAATCTTGCCCCACCGGACTACCCGTACCCACCCCCATATCTTCATTCTCTAACGACACCCACAACGCGCCAGGCGGCAAAGCCGAGCAGGGGCCATTGGGGCACGTAATTTGACCTAAAATGCCAGCATCAGTCGCTGTCGCCTCAAAATTAACGATTTCCGCTTCTGGGGTATCATCTAAGGCAAACTCCACCACCACAGAATCACCTTCATACATCCACAATGGCGGATAATTTGCTGGCTCAATTCCAATCTCCCATTCCCCACCTGATAAATTCAACAAATATTCCCCATTAACCGATGTCTCCACTTCATAATAACCAGCATCATCCAAACGTGAGGCCCACACAATCGCATCATCAACCAGCACCGTCGACCCCAATGACAAATAAGTCACCTGCCCCGTCACCGCCTTCGACGCCGCAGCCAACACAATATCACCCACCAGAATATAAGTTGTTGGGTCGGTAATCGTAATCGAAATCGGATCGCTCGGCAATAAATCCCCGCGCCCCCAAGGTGGATCAACTTCTAACCAATACTCACCCGGCTCCAAACCAGCAATACTAAAATTGCCTAACAAATTGGTTCGTACCTCGTCACCATAATCACTATTGTAAATAAATACGGAAGCGTTCCGTACCGGCAACTGATTATTATCCAACACCCGCCCTTCAACATTAGGCTGTGGTATCGTCATATTAATCGTGATATTCGCGTCTGGTGGTGTTGTCACCACTGGTGCCACCAACACATAATCACTCCCCGCAGGCGCAAACGCCTCTAAAATATATGTCGTCCCCGTCATCACCGCCCCAATCCGAAAATACCCTTCAGCCGAACTCGACCCCCACGCCACATACTCATAATTCTCATCAAACACAACCACCGATGCCCCTGCAATCCCCAATCCCGTCCGGTCATCCTGCACAAACCCCGACAGTTGCACCATCGTCAAATGCAAATTCTGCGTCACCGTCTGCCCCTCCACCACCGTCACCGATTCCGGCCAAGACCCCGCCCACTCAAAGGCATTGTCCGGCGGAAAAGCGGTAATATGATACTCACCCGCCTCTAAATCAACAAATGAGTAAGTCCCATCTATACTCGTCGTTGTCCAATCAAAAAAACCACCCCCCACCGCTTCAATTTCAATCGAGCTATTAGCCACTGGCGTCACCCCATCAGGGGCAAAAACGGTGCCACTGATATTGCCGAAGACAACGGCCGTTCCCTCACCCTCCCCCTCCTTCACCAACAATGAAACCGCTCCCTCTCCCATCCCCCCAGGATTAACCGCCGCCCACAACTGTAACGGCCCCATAACCAAAACCAGTAAAAACGCTACCGGCACACTCAACCAAAACCATTTCTTTGTCGTCACTTTCATTCATAACCTTCCTATGTATAATAAGAATAAGCTCAGTAAAATTTAGCGGATAAAAAGATAAAGCCAGCCCCTCTCCCTACACACATCATACCATCTGATTGTAACAAACTTTCACAAAAGTTGTAAAGCAACTGTTAATCTTCTCATTCCACCGCCGCCCACACCGCCTCCGATAACGCCTGTACTCGCTTCTCACTCGCTCGCGATGACAACAACGTATTACAATTGAACGCAATCACCACCTCTTTGGCAAAATCACCCCACGCCATACACGTATCAAACCCAAAATGTCCAAACGTCGTCCGCCCCCCTGACGCCCCCATCCGATACCCGTCAATATATTTCGCCCCCCCAATCTCAAAACCAGGACTCCAATGTACATCCCGTTTCAAAATCACATCCTGTCCCGCATACTCTAGCCGTGTCGCCCTCTCTACCGTCTCGGCCGCCAACAAACGCCGCCCCCCATACTCCCCCTTCTGCACCAACATCTCGAAAAAAATCGCCAACTCCCGCGCCGTACTATGCACATTAGCCGCCGGAAATAGCTTCGTCCGCATCATCCGCGCCCGAAACAGCCGCCACGCCGGCCAATGTCCACCAGGATGCCTTTGCAACTCGGCCGCCCGCCCCCACAACCCCCGCGGCAACCCGAAATACGTATGTTCAAACCCCAACGGCTCCCAAAAATGCTTTTTTATATACCCCTTCACCGATAAACCACTCACCCGCCGTACCAACTCCCCTAACACAAACCCCGTCGTAAACGCATGATAAGCCGACGACTGACCCGGCCGCACCGTTGGCCTCTGCCGCGCCACATACCACGTCCCCCCCCGCCAATTCAACCACAACGGCACCAATAACGCATACCACCGCCCCGGTATTCCCGCTTGATGCAACATCACCTGCCGCACGGTCACCCGCCCCTTCCCCTTCTGTCCAAATGCTGGCCAATAATCCGCCACCGGCTTATCTAAATCCAATAACCCCCGTTCAACCAAATGATGAACGCAAATACTGGTCAATGATTTCGTGATAGAGAACGTTAAAAAGGGGGTGGTGGGGGTAACGGGGGCGCCGTGACGCGGCCGAGTCCACCCCACCGCCTCATCCACCACCACCTCCCCCCGCCACCGTACCACCAACTGCCCTCCCAAAAACGACCCCCGCGCCGCTAAATGATAAAATAACTGCCGTACCGGCTCCCAACGATCAATCAAACCATCTGGTTGTACAACAACAGAGCTAACCATCAGTGCGCATCAACCCCTAACTCAAACCGACTTCCCCCTTCCTTCATCACCCGCCGATGGGATGGCAATCCCTCCCAAAACATACGTCGTAAAACGGGATCCGCAATCGCCTCACCTCGTTCTTGTAAATCTGTATAGCTCATCCGCAACACCCCCTCGGCCCGCTCTAACTCCCCCACCTCCCGCCACACATCATAACAGACCAAGGCCACACTCACCGGATCAAACACACTCCCCGCTAACCCCTTATCCAACTGCGGCATAATCCTCTCAACCCACTCAACCGCCTTCTCCCAATCCCCCTCATCCGCCGCCACCGCCGCCAAACCCGCCCACGCTTCAACCAAACCACCCTGCCCCTTCTCCGCCCGCATCCCCGCTACCTGCTCATAAACCATCCCTGCCTCACCCGCTCGCCCCGCCGCTAACAACGCATGCCCCCGCCGCAATAACGTATACCCCTGCAAATAATGACTCCCTACCTCCTCCGCGATCACCACCCCCTCCTCCGCCCACCGTAACGCCTCCTCAACATCCCCCTCATGCACCGCTAATAAACTCAAATTCGCCCGTCGCATCCCTTCTCCCCACCGATAACCAATCGCCTCATCAATCACCAACGCCTGCTCATAATAAGACCGCGCCCCATCTAAATCTCCCTGATGATGCGCAATCTCCCCCAAATTCCCCAAACAAATCCCGGCCACCCGCTGATCGCCAATCTCCCGCACCAAAGCTAACGACCGCTCAAAATAATCACGCGACCCCGCCATATCGTTCTGATTCCACATCACCACCCCCAAATTGTTCAACGACACACTCTCCCCTTTCTTATCCCCAATCTCTTGCCGAATCCGCAACGCTTGCTCTAAATGCGCTCGTGCCTCCTCATAACGACCTAAATCATCCATCACCACCCCCATGCTATTCCAACAAGCTGAAATCCGCTCCTGTCGTCCTGTCCGTTCATGTTGTGCCAACGAAGCCCGATAATGCGCCAACGCCTTCTCATAATCGCCCGCTTCCTTAGCCATCACCCCCAATCCCCACCAACTATCAGCTAATAAATCATACGCCTCGACCGCTTCTGCTTCCGCTAACACCTGCTCAAATAGCTCCGTCGCCTTTTCATTATTCCCCTGCGTTAAATAGACCGACCCTTGCCGCCACAACGCCTTCGCCGCCAACAATGTCCAACCCCCATCTCTCGCCTTCATCTCCGCCTCCGCCAACATCGCTAACCCCGCCTCATACCCCCCCGTCACCTCCTCATACGCCGCCCGCCGTAACCGCGCCTCAACCTCCGCCTCCCCACCCAACGCCTCACCTAATACCAGCAACGCCTCCAAATCAACAATCTGCTTCTCCCGCTCCCCTAACCGATGATACACCCCCTCCCGCGCCAACAAAAGCTCATACCGCTCTCTCTCCGCCTCGGCCGGCCACAACCCCAACGCCTGCGAGAAAAACCGTACTCCCTCTTTCTGCGCATACCGCGCCACCGCCTGCTCCCCCGCTAACCGTGCATATTTACGTCCTAAGACCGCTTCATCCGCTAATTGATAATGGTAGGCCAAATCCGCATAAGCCAATGACTTATCCTCAGCATACAACGTCTCATACGCCTCGGCCGCCCGCCGATGCAACTGCCGTAACCGCTCCCGCAACTGCATATCATACGCCGCATCCCGCAACAACGCATGCTTGAAAATATACCGTACCGTACTCACCGCCGCCCAAATCTGCTCCTTCTCCGCCGTCGCAATATGCGTCGCTAACTCCGCCCGCAACATGTACGACAACACTTTCAACTCAAACTCCCGTCCCAACACCGACGCAATCTTAACCACATCTTTTACATCCGGTGGCAACCGATCAATTCGCGCCGTCAAAATCGCCTTGATATGTCCTGGCAACGCAAAATCCGCTTCCGGCAACTCCCACGCCCCCCGTTCATTCAAACGCAACATCCCCTGTTCTTGAACATAATACAAAACCTGCTGTACAAAAAATGGATTCGCTTCTGTCTTCCTAAACAACATCTCCGCCAACTGATCTGTAATCGGCCCCGCTAACATCCCCTCGGCCAAATAACGCAAATCCTTCACCGTTAACTGTTGCAAATCAATCGTCGTCACCGCCGTCCCCTCAGCCCACTCATACGCCACCAACTCCCCATCATCACCATACCGTGAGGTCACCAACAACGCCCACGGGTAATGATCAACCTGTCGCGTTAACGCTACCAACATCTCCCGCGACGCATCATCTAACCAATGCGCATCCTCCAACACAAATAACACCGGCTGCCGATATGTCTCCGCTAAAATCAAATTCTTGATCGCCTGTATGCTGTTCTGATACCGCCCCTGCGCATCCAATGTCGCATACAAACTCTCCCGCCCCACCGGCAACCCCACCAATGCCAACAAAACCGATTGTAGCCGTCGCAACTCCGTCACTACCCCCTCGGCCCCCTCGGCCCCCGCCAAAAATCCCAACAAAACAGCCCACCGCCGCTCAAACTCCGCTTCATTCTCCCCCACCGTCGCACTCAATGCCTGCCCAAAATAACTCTTTAAAAAATGAATGAACGGATTAAAGGGCTGACGCAACATCTCATCCGTCTGCCCCGTCCACAACTGTGTCCCCCAAGGCAACTTCTGCTTCACCTCATACGCCAACCGCGATTTGCCCATCCCCGCCTCACCATACAGTAACGTCACTCCCGCAAACCGCCCCTCTCTCAATCTCTCTAAACTAGCCACAATTGTGGCCAACTCCTCCGACCGCCCCGCTAACGGCTGAGCAAATACCCGCTCCTCCACCGACCGCATCCCCACCAGCCGATAGGTCGTCACCGCCTCATCCCATCCCCGATACCGCTGCGCCCCAAGCCACTCAAACGCAAACAAGGGATGAGCCGTAACCGCCGTCGCCACCCGCACTTCTCCCTCCTCGGCCGACATCATCAACCGCGCCGCTAAATTAACACTATCCCCCAACGCCGTATACTCCTGTCGCTCCTCACTCCCCAACCAACCCGCATACGCCGTCCCCAAACTCAAACCCGCCCGCCACCCAATATCCACCTCTTTCCATCGCTCCTGTAACGCATAAACACAGCGCAACGCCCGCTCCGTATCATTTTCATGGGCCACCGGCGCCCCAAACAACGCCAACATCACGCCCCCTTTATCCCCAAACTCTACTTTATTAAAATAGCCCCCAAATTGAGCCACAACCGTCATCATATCTGTGACCATCTGCTCACACTGTTCCCGCCCCACATCATCGGGAAATGCCACAAACAAGCTGTTCACTTCCCGAAATTCCCCCTGCACCGGTGTCTGCCCCATCTCACTGGCAAAAAATAAACGCTCTACATCCTCTGTCAATTCCGCTTGGGCCACCGCCGATGCCACCGCACCCCCTACCAACATCATCTCTCCCGCCCAACCGATCTCATTCTGCCCCACTTCCCCAGCTAAAGTCGCCGCCGCCCGCACCGCCTCCCCTCTAAAGAAAAAGCTCTTCCTCTGCCGTAAACCCACAATCCCCCACTCAATCCCACCATACGCCAATCCAATTTTACTGCTCAATGGAAATGACCCTAATCGTGTCTCAAACCGCGTCTCATCCGCAAAATGTGCTTTGATAACTTCCGCCGCCGCCTGCATCGCCGCCCCTACGGTTGTTTGTGGTCCGGGAAAAACGGCCGTTAACGCATCCCCCGCAAAACTCACCACCTCACCCCCATACCCATATATCGTCTTGATCGTCGGCCCAA
Organism: Anaerolineae bacterium; assembly: GCA_035459145.1. Lineage (GTDB taxonomy): Bacteria > Chloroflexota > Anaerolineae > Promineifilales > Promineifilaceae > DATHYN01. Next base: position 28,231 of record DATHYN010000475.1, read on the forward strand.
AAACCTGATTCAACAAACCACCCATCACTTCCGCCCCCTCCCGCCCCTCCGCCGTTAACCGTGCCGTTAACCGCGTAAACCCCACCACATCCACACATAAGACCCCGCCCCGCATCTCCCCCTGCATCTCTCCCTCTAACCACCGCTCAATAATTAAATTAGGGACAATTTGTCTCATCAATACACAACCCTATATTAAATCTTCTTAGCAAATCACTTCACAAAACCACAGCCCTATCAAGGGCTGTCATACCTGCCTAGGCAGGTATCCACTCCTAAAGTCACCTTTGATGACGCCCTGTTTTTAGCTAACAACCGTCTCGTTTGTAAAATTAATTCTGAACCATCCCAAAAATCTCACCTTTAACGTAAAATTTGAACGAAATCATCAATCCCCCCCCGCCAATCCTCTCAAAATCTTAAGTAGCCATTATCTTTTACCCCCTACATTATATATCATAACAATCTTCTTGCCATAACGACCACCTACCTATAAAATTAAGACAATATTTTAGATGGCGTTAACACGCACTCAATTTATTTAAATAAATACGGGCTAATAACATCCACCTATTAAATAGCTTATTTTCAAGCTCAAATGTTGACAATTAATACACCTAACAGTTGGCTACTACATGAATATTTTTCAATATGTCTTCTCTAGCTTCTAACTTTCATTTCAAACAGCATCTCAGTATCCGCTGGAAACTCATTCTCCCCTTTGTTGTGATGACGATCCTTGTCATGGCCATCCTATTACCCATCACCACTGACCGTGTTAGCCGTAGCCTAGAACAAGAAGCAGATCGCCAACTCCAACAAGTCGGTATATCCGTGGCCGCCCTCATCGCCCAAACGGAAGATGATGTCCGTTTTAATGCCGAATTCATTACCCAAATCCCTGAAGTAAAAGCCGCCCACGGCCAAATCGCTATTCTCAGCCGTGTCCTCCCTGTCCGCCGCCAAGACCTCGGCCTCCAAGAAGTGAGCTACTACAGCGCCTTTCATCAACCCGGCGATCTACCTACCTATTATGGCGGCCCCGCTTCCATTGCCCCCTCCATAAATAACGCTGTCACCGACCTACGCAACACACTTATCCAAGACGCTATCACTTCCGGCCTCCCCACCAGCGCCATCTTCATCTCTAACAATAACTCCCAAATTATCGGCGTCGCCCCTATTATCAGTAGTATCAACAACAGCTCTGTTGAAGGCGTTATCGTCGCCGCTCGTATCATCGATAACGATTATCTCGCCACGATTAGCAATATTTTAGCCACAGACCTCACTCTTGTTCAAGATGATACCATCATCGTCACCACCATCACCCCCAACAATAATTTTGAAACCGCGCTCGCCCAAAACTTCATCAATCCCAATCAAAATTATAGCGCCACCACCATCACTTATGCCGATAACCAACAATACCGTCTCGTCGCTCGGCCACTAATCATTAACGGCATTAACCATGGCTATGTGATTGTTACCCAACCACTCGAAAATCTCGCCGCCGTCCAAGAAAATATACGTCTCGCTATCTTTATTTTGGCCGCCTCAGTTACCTTTACCGGTATCCTCATCGGCATCGCTGTCTTTTTTGCCTTTGCCCGCCCACTCGTTCATCTCGCTGAAGCCACCAAAGCGTTTAGTCACGGCAACCTCAAACAACGCCTCCCCATTAACTACTTCCTCTTCCCCGATGAAATCACCACCCTTGTCGCCAATTTTAACAGCATGGCCGAAAATCTAGACAACCTTTACACCAACCTCGAAGAACAAGTCCGCGAACGTACGCGCGAAGCGGTTGAGGCCAATCAAGCTAAAGGTGATTTCCTCGCCAATATGAGCCATGAAATCCGCACTCCCATGAATGCCGTTATCGGTATGACTGGCCTGCTCATCGATACCCCCCTCAATGAAGAACAACAAGATTTTGTGCGTACCATTCGCTATAGTGGTGATGCTCTCCTCACCATCATCAATGACATCCTCGATTTCTCTAAAATCGAAGCCGGTAAGCTCAATCTCGAATATATCCCCTTTGACCTGCGCGAATGTGTCGAATCAAGTCTTGATTTAATCGCTAACCGGGCCGCCGAAAAGGGGATAGACCTCGCCTATCTCATCGATGAACAAACGCCTGGCGCCTGTTATGGCGATGTCACCCGACTCCGCCAAATCCTAGTCAACTTGCTTAGTAATGCCACTAAATTCACCAAAGAAGGACACATTACAATCAAGGTCGCCACCGAACCATTAGCCGAACAACCAACCATTCCCGCTTCCATCGAACCCCAACCTGACCGCCCTTGGTTCCGTATCCAATTTAGTGTCAATGATACCGGTATCGGCATCCCCGCCGCCCGTGTCGAACATCTTTTTGAATCCTTTAACCAGCTAGATAACTCCACCACCCGCAAATACGGCGGCACTGGCCTCGGCCTCACCATCAGCCGCCGCCTCGCCGAAATGATGGGCGGCTCCATGTGGGTCGAAAGCGTGGTCGATGAAGGCTCTTCTTTCTACTTCACCATCATCGCCCAATCTGCCCCCTACCAAGAACCAATCTACCTCACTACCCATCAACCCGACCTTAACGGCAAGCGTGTTCTCATCGTCGATGATACCGATACCAATCGCCAAATCCTCAAACTTCAAGCTGAATCATGGGGTATGATTCCCGTCACCGCCGAATCAGGCCCCGCCGCCATCGCCATCATCCAAGAACAAGCCTCCTTCGACCTCGCTATCCTCGATATGCACATGCCTGATATGGATGGCCTTATGCTAGCCGAAGCTATCCGCCAAAAAAGCAATACCCTCCCCCTCATTATGCTCACCTCCCTCGGCCAACAAGCCCACGACCCCCGCATGGATTACTTCTCCTCCTTCCTCACCAAACCGGTCAAAGCATCTCAACTGTACAACACCCTTCTCGGTGTCATTGTCGAAGATGCTAAGCTTGTTGATTATAACCAAACCAAAACCCCCTCCACCTTTAATCGTGATATGGCCGCCCAATACCCCCTCCAAATCCTACTCGCCGAAGACAATACCATTAACCAAAAGTTAGCCCAACTTGTCCTCGAACGTCTCGGCTACACCACCGATACCGTCGCCAATGGCCTCGAAGCCATCGTCGCCCTCAAACGCCGCCCCTACGACATCATTCTCATGGATATCCAAATGCCCGAAATGGATGGCCTTACCGCCACCCGCCGCATCCGCCAAGACCAAACAATTCAACGGCAACCCTACATCATCGCCATTACCGCCAACGCCATGCAAGGTGATCGTGATGATTGCCTCGCCGCCGGCATGGATAACTACATCAGCAAACCCTTCCAAGCCGAAACCCTTATCCATGCCCTCGAAGAGGGCTATCGCCATAAACAAAATATTGATCCCTCAGCCCCCACACCATCACCTACCCCACCCAAACAACAACTCTCTCCACTTCCCCCTATACCAGACTCACCCCAAACACCAGCCCCAACCAATACCACACCCCCACCACCCTCAACAGAATCTAACTATTCGGAGGAAAATATGCCCCCTACTGATACAAATTTAATCGATCCCGCCGCCCTTAACAACATGCGCACCTTACTCGGCCCCCAAGCCGATATGATGCTGCCCATCCTCGTCGGCAAATATTACGAAGAAGCCCCTAAACTAATGGACGCCATTCGCCAACATCATACCACTAATCAGCCCGCTGAATTACGCCGCGCCGCCCATACACTCAAATCCAATAGTGCTAATTTTGGCGCTTCTCGCGTCGCCACTATCGCCAAACAGATGGAATCTGATGCCCGCGACGAAAAGCTCGATAATATCCTGACCCTCCTCGCCGAGGCGGAAACAGAGTTCGAAAAAGCCAAAACCGCTTTGCAGGAGCTCATCTAATGGCTACTACCCCCCATATCGTCGCTCTCGGCGGTGGTGATATGCGTACCAATACCACTCTCGCCATTGACCAATACATCATCAATCAAACCGGTAAAGAACGTCCCAATGCCCTCTTCATCCCCACCGCCACCGATGACTCTTCCGATTATGTCGACCTCTTCAACGACATCTATGGACAACAACTCAACTGCCAGACCAACACGCTCTACCTCTACCAAAAACCAGACCCACCCGAACGGCGTGCCCAACTCATCGCTGAGGCCGACCTCATCTATGTCGGTGGGGGCAACACCCTCAAAATGATGAAAACTTGGCGCCGTCTAGGTGTTGATAAGTTGCTCCGCCAAGCCGCCGCTCAAGGCACTATCCTCTCTGGCATTAGTGCCGGCGCTATCTGCTGGTTTAAATACGGGCATAGCGACTCCGCCTCTTTCACCGCCGAGGATGACAATTGGGCCCATATGCGTGTTACCGCCCTCGGCCTCATCCCCCTCCTCTACTGCCCCCACTACCACTCCGAACAACGCGAAGACTCCTTAGCCCATATGATCGCCACCCGTGGCGGCCGCGCCATCGCCTGCGACGATGACACCGCCATCATCATTAAAGGTGACCAATACCGCATCATCACCTCCCAACCCCATGGCCGTGCCTACCACCTCCGCCGCCAAAACTATCAAGCCGTACGCACCCAACTCTTGCCTACGGCTGACTTTGCCCCGCTCGCCGATCTCCTCTAAAACAGGGAAAACTTCTTATGCATGTTGATCGCCAACAACTTCAACGCTATTTACGCCAAGTACCTCTCTTTTCTCGCCTATCAAATGATGATTTAGACGCACTCTGTGCCGTCGGTGATGTAGTCCGTTTTGCCCCAGACGAAGATCTCATGCGCGAAGGGGATGATGGTGATTGTGCCTACATCCTCCTCCAAGGCGATGTTGTTATCACCCAAGGTAAATTCACCCTCAACCAACGCCATACCGGCGCCTTTATTGGCGAAGTCGCCTTGCTCGATGAAGGTGAACGCACCGCTACCGTCACCGCCATCAACCATGTCACCGCCATGCGCTTCGACCGCGAACCGTTTGAAACCCTCTTTAGTCGCCCCTCCTTCACCCGCGGCCTCCTCCGCGCCCTCTCCCACAAAACACGTGAACTTGTCCAACAACGTGTCGAAGAACTAACCACCGCCGAAAGTCTACGCGATAATTTCGCCCGCTACGTCTCCGGTGCCGTTCTCTCTGAAATTATGAGCCACCAAGACCCAGAAGAGCTCTTAGCCGGCAATATCACCGAAGCCACCATACTTTTCACCGATATCCGTGGCTTCAGCACCCTCTCCGAAACCCTCTCCCCCGAAGATTTAATCGACCTCCTCCGCGACTACCTCAATCGTATGATCGACATCGTTATGCGCCATCATGGCTTTATCAACAAATTTATCGGCGATGCGCTACTCGTGCTTTACAATCTCCCCCTCCCCCGTGCCGATGCGGTCGCGTCGGCCGCCCAAACCGCCTTAGACATGTGCCAAGCCGTCATCAACATGAACCAAGACCGTGTCTCGGCCGGCAAACCCCCCGTCGCTGTCGGTGTCGCCCTCCACAGTGGCCAAGTCATTGCCGGCAATATCGGCAATCTCCAGCGAATGGAATACACCGTCATGGGCGATAATGTCAATCTCTGCTCCCGTTTAGAAGGCTTAACCAAACATTATCAAGTCAACGTCATTATCAGTGGCGAAACCCAAAGTCAACTCCCCCCCGATACCTTTATCACCCGCCCCCTTGACATCGTCATCGTCAAAGGCCGCAATGAACCAACCTGGATTTATGAACTCGTAGCCCGCACCACCACCCTCCCCCCTGATAAAAAGCTCTTTTATGACCAGTTCAACCAAGCTTTCACCGCCTACCAACAACAAAACTGGGACCAATGCCTCACCATCCTCAACCAACCCCAATACGCCCACGACCATCCCGCACACATCCTCCGCCAACATTGCCACAACTACCAAAAGAACCCACCCCCAGCCGATTGGCACGGCGCCCGTGTCATGACCGTCAAATAACATCAAAATCCCCTTAGCCCCGAAATGAGGTGGCGCGATTTGTTAAATCGCCAGACTTCCAACTAAACCCCCCTTCTATTATCTAAAAAACGACCGCATCTTCAAAGGGGCACCACATATAGCCCAATGCGTTGACGCTCAAGCAGAGCCACCCCACCCAAACCTTCCTCACTTCACCAACACCAAAAAATCCGCCCAATCCCCAAAATCCGCGTCAAAACCCACCAAACCTACTCCAACCAACCCCCAACCACAATAACAAACCCCCTACAACTGTCATTCCCGCGCACGCGGGAATCCACGTTATAACCCCACCCCATACAAAACATCCCCTTCCAATCCCAACACCCCCACCTCCCCCCCAAAACAAAAAAAGTGCCGAGCAAATTGCTCGGCACTTTCTTCTCAAGCGAGATAACAACCGTGTATCGCGGCTGTTATCATCTCTTGGCTAATTACGCATTACTGCGTTGACGACGAACCAAAACGGCCGTTGCCCCTAATAACATCGTGAACACCAAGACCACAACACCAACTGGCATCGCATTGCTCGCCGTATCACCCGCCACGGAGGCCAAAGACACATCCGTTGGCACCGTCACAATCATCTCAATATTGATTGGCGTCACCATTTCATCTGGATCATTGCTCATCACACACGCAATCGTGGTGTAAGTCGCTGGCGCTAAACCAGTCGAATCCAAACCAAAGGTCACCGTGTCAGGGGCAGCCCCAACACCGATCATACCACCAGTCATCGATATATCGACCCAAGAGTTGTATTCGCCTGGATGCGGACATTCAGCCGTGGTACCCTCAATGCTCATCGACAAATCAATACCGATATTTGACCATGTGGTGTAACCACCACCAAGCAAATCAGCAGGATCAATAAGCTTGGCTGGATAACCTTGCTCAATACCATCTAAAACGCCCCATTGGTCAGGATTAGCAGCACCAGCAGTACCTGGTACATCAGCAAACAAAACAATCCAGTAACTGTTGCCACCAGTCAAGACAGGCAATGAAGCCCCTGCCGCAGCTAAATCTAAGCTAACATCAGCACCACTCACTGTTACACCAGCACCATCTAAAGCGGAACTATGGGTCCAAATTTCCATACCATCACCACTATTAGGTACGCCGGCCGGTTCACCACCATTGTCAGGGTAGATATACCAAGTAAGGGCCGTCGCGTTCGCTAAGTTTGCCCCTCTGTCCCAACCATTAACGTGAATATTCCATACAGTGGTATCATACATCACGCTAACATCGTCACTACTATAAATACCTGCTGAGGGGCCAGCATAGTAGCTGGACATAATATACGAAGCAAAGGAAGGCGGAACGCTATCGAATACTCTACCGTCAAACATCCACCAATCCAACATGTTATCACCCAAGTTGCTAATGTCAACATCATGGGTCGTGGTCGTATCACGCATTTGCGTCGAGGATAATGTAGTTGGATTCACATCAATGTCTGGATCAGGTGCGGCACAAGCATACACTTCAATCGAGTCAATGTACCAACCATCAAAACCAGCACAGCCATCATTAGCCATCGCAAATGTCAAGACAACGGTATCACCTTCAGTACCTAAACCAGATGCGTCTACTTGGGAAGTACCCCAACTACCAGATAACGAACCACCATCGGTGCCGTGGAAACCAGGCAAGCCAGCTAATGGGCTTGTATTCGTTGAGCTATCAGCAAACGGCGCATTGTAAGGGTTGAAGACGAATGCTTCGGGTGGAACTAAGGTCAAGTCACCACCGTTCACCGAATACCACACATTACCACCGTCATAACCTAATTCGGTAGCCACGTAATGGTCAATAGAAATCAACAAGCTTTCGCCTGCTCCCAAAGCTGGAATCGTGATTTCTGGGCTATGTACCAACATAATGCGGGACTCATCCCCAGGACCTTCTGTACAACTACCATAAGTTGGATCTTCACCATACAAACCACCGGTGCGGCCCGCAGGTAATGTATCCATCCATTGCCAATCCATTGGTGTACCACCGTAAACCAAGGTGTGTGTCACTGCCCAACTCGGATCCACATCGAAATACTCTGCCCATACTGGCATAGCCGTTTCGTCAGCACAAATTGGTGGGGTATTAGGGTCAAGTAATGGTTGGAAATTACAGAAATCGGGTGGTGTGCGCAATTCAGTCGCCGCTACCGCCGCGCCTACTGCCGCACAATCAGCTGCATCAATCGTTTCCGCAAAAACGTTACCATCAAAATCATTTAACGCCATACCAATCAAATCATTACAAGACGCTTCTAATGCATCTGCATGATCGATAAAGTTAGAGGCTGGACCTTGATAGACGTCAGCCGCGCGCCAATAAATGTGCGCCGCTTTCACCCAACCAATCGCATCGATGGTTTGACCATTATAAGTCCCACCATCAACCAATAAAGCATAGGTGTGGTTTGGAACACCAGAGTTAGTGTGAACACCACCACCATCGCTAGTACTACACACATATTGATTAACATCCGTTACTTTACCTGGGTCACCCATACAAGTCGGGTTCCACATATCACGGATAGCCCCACCAAATGCCCAACTATCTTCACCCATCAACCAACGAATCGAATCATCAGTCCCAGGCTCACCTAACGTAATCGTCACATTAGCTGGCGCATTATCCCGTATTGCTTGACCATCTTCCAAAGAAACCATTACGGAAGGGATATTGATGCCATCACCACTACCACCCATCGTAATCGTACCTGGGGAAACATTGTTAGCAATAAGCACACCAACCGCCCCGGCCGCTTGCGCGTTAAGTACTTTTACCACAAACGCACAAGAACCACGATCAATCAACGCGATATTACCGCTCACATCAGCCCCATTAACCAATGCTTCACAACCATCAGTCGTGGCATCTGTCCCATCATCAACCAATACAACATCAGCTGTAACTGGACCAACAACAGGGTTGAAGTTGGCGCCACCAATAACGAGCTCACCAGCGATAACCGCAGGGCTGTTCACCACCAAAGATGGCGGTGTCGACCCGCCGAGCGTACAAACATCGGTCCGCAAATCGTTAGGTGCATCAGTGCCTCGGCCATTAATTTGGTCAATTGTCTCACCCCAAATATCGGAGTAAGATTCATTCAACGCACCAGATTGCCATTGATAAATCAAATTATGGGTGCTATCGGTATAAGCATGACCCCATTCATGGGCAATCACATCATCCGTGGATGTACCAGGACAGAAGTTAATCGACGTCCCGTTCCAGTTAGCATTCGGACAGCTAATACTAGGATTATCATACGTTACCAACATTGCGCCATCAGCGCCGTCCCACGAAGTGAAGCCGAATGCATTAACAAACGCATCGTACATATCTCCACTGGCATCGACCAACATATTAACCGATTCAGTTTCGGTCACAGTCGCGCCAACGTAAGGAAGCGGATCCCCTTCTTGCCACAAAATGTTGCCGGGATCAATTGTTTGATTATAAATGGTACGATCAATGCTATGGAGCATATCAATCCGATTAATGATCGCCCCTTTGTGCGCATCAACGTACACATATTCACGTACATCAGCACCATTGGTCACCAAGAATTCATAAACCAAATGGTTGGTGCCTACGATACCACGTAACAAACCGTCACGATATACATACAATTTCGCGTCAGTTGCCGCTGCTGGAGCTGAGTTCGCTAAAATCGAAACAGCATCGAAGCTGCTTACTTGACCATTAACAGCCAATTCAGCCACAGCGCCAGCTTCTTCAGCGCTCAAACGTGGTGTCGTGTTAACCGACAAATCAGGTACGAAAACACCATTAGCCGATTTAATGCTGTTATTTTCGTCCACATGAACGAAGAATAAGCCAGCAAAAACATCAACACCATTATAAACTTGGCGATACTCAAAATGCGTATCACCTACAGCGTCTGTCCATACAGACAACTCTTCTAATTGTGCCGCTGGGTTGGTAATCCCGAACAAATCGCCATACTCAGCCAAAAACGCATCAACTTGCGCTTCAGCTGTATTCGGGGCTGCCGCCATCGACACCGAGCCATTATTAGGGAAGCGCAAGAAACGCGCTACTCCGGTTGAGGCATCGTAAGAAATAAGAGCCTCTTGTCCATCATCTGCTAAAACTGTGCGTTCATTGCTTGTTGGCGCTTGGCTACCGGCTGCCGCCGCTTGACGCGGCGTCAAAGCCACCATAGCCATAACGAGCAACGCAATAATCGCTGCAAATGAATAGTTTAGTCGAACTTTTGACATATATTGACCTCCTGGATCTAAAATGAATTAGTCGACAGATAAAAATTTATGTTTATCATCATTAAGCCACATACTATCTCCTAATAGCACGCCAACCTAATTATAATTAAACATATTATCTACTTACATAGTTACTTACTAGCATAGCCCATTCCGGTTTCCTATGCAACGATCTTACAAAAATCATACATGATTGTAAGATTTCACCACCATTATCTTACCCCTTATATGGAATAAATCAGCTCCCCCTCCCTGCCTACTGACCCACAACCAACCCAAAATCAAACTCCCCACGCCGCTCACTATCACCAGACACCCCACCACAGGTCGGTGCCGACCGAATCAGATAGCTATAATTGGTACCCACATCGCCCGCACCACCTACATCAACATAACTAGGGGCCATCACATAGCTACATTCAGCCACCACACTACAATCCGCCCCCGCTACAAAGTACGGCTCACTATCGCGCCACACTTCATACCGATCAACCCCCATATCTGTCCATGTCAAACTAATATCACTCCCACTAACACCAATGGCAACCGCCGTCGGCACCGCCGCCGTCGGACACGCCGCCACCTCGGCCACCAACGGATGATACTGCGCCTGACTACTATCCCACACCCCCTCACTCCCCACTAACGTCTGCCCATCAATGCCAAACGTCACCGATACCCCCGTCGTCCCACACCCCATCCCCATATTCGCATCAACTGTCATCATATACGACAACTGCCCTAACCAATCAACCAGCACCCCCTCCCCACACAATTCCGTTCCGATAGTCGCTGTCACCACCATTCCCGCCGTCGGTGTCAAACTCGCCGTGGCCGTCACAGGCCCATAGAATGTCGTCGGGGGCAAAGAATACAACGCCATCTCCTCTACCACCTCATCCCCCACTAACCCATCCGGCGTATCCAACGGCACTTTCAAGAACAACGTCACCGGCTCCGTCACATGTACCCAATACCCCTGACCAAAGGTCAAGCTATCTAAATCATTGATAAAGTTGGTGTAAACGGGATGCTCAAAACCAACCGGCACATCAAACAAATCCCAATCCATCGTCCATGCATTATAATGATAGACACTCGTATATTTGCCCGCAATCGAGGCCAACGCAGCGGTCACCGGCTCACTGCCCTGAATCACATACCCAAAATTGTTCCAACCTGTACTGAAAGGCGGCACATCCACTGTCGCAATTAACGCATACAACCCATTCCCATTATTCACGACCGGCATTTTCGCCGTCGCTAGGTTTTCGCCACCATCTAACGTGGTCGCCAACCGTTGCCACGTCGCCCCATCATCTGGCGAATAATAGACATTCAAGAACGATTCATAGGTCGTCCCGCCAGGCACCTCACTTTGCAAATAGTTGAAGGCGATACTGCGCGAGATGATGGCCGAGGATTCAAACCGATACGCCTGTCCCACAATCGTCAACCATTCCGGCACCGGCGGCGGTGTCGTTAACACTTGCAACGCCGATGTGCCCGTATCCCCAAACACATCTTCTAAATTAAAAATAATCACCTGCCCATCACCAGACGCCACCGGCGCGCCCCAACCAGCCCGTTTGCCACCCCAACCAGCCCGTTTACCACCCCAGCCAGCCCGTTTGCCACCCCAACCATCACCCAACACAAATGAACTCATCACTTCACGCGTCGGTGTCACCCCCTCAACCCATACCCGCACCGTGGCCTCAACCGTTGGGTACGGCAATACAACTTCCTGCGTAAAGGTCAACCGTTCACCACTCACCGGCGTTAGCTCCGCCACCGTCGACGTAATCGGGAATGTTGTCGTAAAACCGGTCGCCGGCAATATCTGGGCATATACCGTTCCCATCGGTACCGATTGGGTCATACTAATCATAATCGTTGTCGATGAGACCGGACTAATCGTCAACTGCGGCCGCCACCCAGGCAAACTCTCTACGATCACATTCCCTTCCGTAGCCCCAACAATAGTACAACCAAGCCCCATCTCGGCCCCACTCCGATCATAAATACACAACCGATCCCCAGGCGCGGCCCCGCGCGCCTGCATCTGATCACCCACCGGCGTCCCCAATGCCAACACATAATCATCAACCAATGTCGCCGTCCCATTCAACTTAAACAGATACCCACTCCCCTGCCCATTGGGCACGAAAATCGGCTGGCCCGCATTATTACGCAACGTAAAGAACGGCGCCGCCAACGTGTTATCCGCCACCGCCGGCTCCCGTATCTCCACTTCCGTCACCGCCAACGGCAAAATCGTGGGCCCGGCCAACGGCTCATAATACGTATTTAACCATGGATAATACGTCCGAATCGTCTCCCAATCCGTCCGTCCCGTCGTCTGCTCGGCCACCGTCTGCAAACAATCCCCCACCCAATCCGTCTCCGTCAAAAATTCGCTATACTCATCTGGATACGGATCCGTCATCAAACTACCGTAACAATCAGTCGGTATCAAATTCCCTTCCCCATCTAAACCTAAATAATTGTCCGGCAAATACAACAAGAAATGTCCCAACTCATGCGCCAATACCCGCGGCCAATCATCCCCTAAATTCGTATTCGGATTGCCAAACCGATTCCAAGTCGGCCCCATCTGTACCTGTCCCGGCAAATACGCATCCGTGATCACCGCCGTCGCGCTAATCATATCATTCGTCGGCGTAATCACCACCCCACCCACACTCGCCGCTGGCCGAATATTATTCGCCGCATAAATCACCACATCCGCCTCGGCCCACCCCTCCTTCGCCTGCAACACCGTCACCCGCCCCAACGCCGCCTGACCATTCGTCGCATCATACAAAATCTCCGAAGCCCGCTCAAAATTAGCCGCCAACTCATCTAAATACAACCCATCCTGCCGCGCATCCCACTCCAACGACACATCCAAATTGAACAAAATCAACGGCCATGTCGCCGAAATCGTCAAATTCTGGACCCCAGGTGTCGTGACCAGATGCCCATCCAAACCTAAATCGGTCGGGGCCGCACTCGTATGGTAAACAGTATACATCTCCGTGGCCACAATCGGCACCGCCGCCACCAAACGATCACCAGGATTAATCTGCCCTCGTCCCTGCAAATACCCGTTATAATCAGTCCACCACGGCTCACCTGTCCGCGGATTCCACATCCGCGCCGCCCCATTCAACTGCCCCGCTGGCAACCGGAACACTTCCGCCCGCTCGGCCGGTGCCAACGGCTCCGTAACATCCCGATTCACAATATAAACATTAAAACTGGCTCCAGCCGCCATCGCTTGCGTATCCTGATTGAAAATAGCCCACTTTTGGATACTGTTGTTATACCACACCCCCACATGATGCGGATTCACAACCCCCAACGGATTCCAGTTTTGTGTTATCACCACCACCGCCCGCGGATTATTATTCAATAACGGATGATCAATCGCCGTCCATTGGCTCGTCGTATTATCCACATTCGCCGTATGCACAAAATCTTCCTCATTCACCGGCTGAATAAATACATTAAAGCCAGTTCCTTCCGGAATAGCCCCGCCCGTTTCATTAAAAATCCCCCACTGCTGCCGTGTAGCGTTATACCAAACACCGAGCGCCCGCGGATTTAACGTCCCATCACTCCCCTCGGCCGATGCATTCAACGTCACCAATATCATCGCCTCCGGATTCCCATTTAACCGCCAATTATCAAGATATGTATACGTATCTTCCATATTGTCCGGCCGCGCTACATGCGTCAAATTCCGCCAACCACTCGTCGGTATAAACACATTGTACGCCCCACCAATCGTCCCCCCCGTCTGATTGAAAATCCCCCACTGACCACGCCCTTCATCATACCGCAACCCAATTGGATAATTACTAAACGTCCCCCCCACCCCTAACGGGTTCCAATTAGGCGTCACAATCGCAAATCCATCTTTGTTGTTATTCAATAATGGATGATCGATAAAGGTTGTATCCCCTACAATATTGCCACTATTACTATAATGTATAAAACTATTCGGCTCACGGAAAACTCGCACTTGTGTCCCCCGCACCCGAATCGGATCGCCGCTCACCCCCACACTGCCGTATAAATAGTCACCATGGCCGCTGTGGAGCTGTTGCTGGGGTTGGGTGTTGGCTTCAGTAACGGCCGTTTCCCCCACCAACCGCAGCACCACATTATCCGACTGCCCAAAAAAGCCACTCGCAAACGTATCCCACACAAATTCATGCCGCTCACGTTCCATACGCGCTCGTACCACCGGTAAAGAAACATCATCAAGTGCCCACACATCAAAATTGGCCCCACTATTCAATACCTGCCGCCAACGGAATTTCGTATGCGGCGTCCGCGCTTCGGCCGGTACCGCCACCGTCACCGGCGTAAACGCTGTATACGCCCCCGCCCCATAACTACTAATCGTTGTCCAAGCAACCCCATTATTCAAACTATACTGTAACTCAATGTAATCAGAAGGATCGACTGTCTCACAACTGGCTGGATTCCCACTATCACCTACCCGTAACATGAACTTAATATCCCCTCCTTGCGACACATTAAGGGGCCGTGTTTCCGCATACCGCTCACCTGCCGCCCCAAAATTCAGCCCAGTGCCCGTTACCCCCCCACATAAACCAGTCGTAAAACTAGAACCAACCAACGAATACCACCATTCCCGATTAAATCCCCCATCAAACCGATCCCGCTTACCGAACTGCACATTATCAATCGCCCACTCATCAAAACCAGGCCCAGTAAAACCTGCTTGACGCCACCGGAATCGAATCGTTTCCTGCTGTAAACCTGCCGAGATAGGCACGGCAATCGTTGTGAAATCGGTAAACACAGTTGAATCTAAAATCACATAGGAAGCCCAATTCTTCCCTTTATCAATAGAATACTCAACCTCAACCGCCTCCGCCGCCGTATCCGGCGAATCACACGTCCCTGACCCTACATTTCGCCCAATTCGTACATCAAAATACAGCGTATCCCACCCTTTTATATCCAAATCATGCGTCACTGCCTGACGGCCGTTACCATTATTATTCGCCCCACTAAAATTAAGCGCCGTCCCCCCATTGCTCCCACACGGCGTCGTCCCCACACTCCCGCCATCAACCCGCGCCCAAATCGATGGCGCCACCACGCTCGCATCAAACTTATCCCCAATCAACAAATCATCTTGCAAACTAACCACATCTAACGCCCAAACATCATTGTTGCCGCCCCCATTAGATAACTGTCGCCACCGGAATTGCGTCGCCGCCGTCTGCGCCTCGGCCACTATCGGCACCGCCACCCGATTCATCAACCCCGTCGTCACATCTGGCCCCATCTGCTGCATCACCACCCAATCAACCCCATTCACACTATACTCCAATACAATCTCCTTCCCCGCTTCCACCAAATCACACGCCCCAATCCCATCCCCCACCCGAATAAAAAAGACCCAACTCCCACCATCACGTACATCCAACGGCTCGGTCGTCGCTACCCGCTCCCCCGTCCCCGAAAATGTCCACGCATTCCCCGAACGGCTACCACACACATTATTCACCGTTGACCCCCCTACCGATGTCGCCCATAACTGATTATTGGGTGTCGGATCAAAGCTATCAACCACCATACTTTGCCCGTAATTGGGCGCCCACGCCCCCACCGCCGTCCGCCAATTGTCCCCACCATCTAACGAATATTGAAAGCTTAACGCCGGCCACGAACTACCATTCCGATCCGCTACCACATACGGAATCGTAATAAATTGGGAGCTGATAATCTCTGGTCGCGCCAAATAATCAGCATCAGCCATATCGCCTGGCAGTTCGAACCCCAACCCCGCTACATCATTCGCTCGGCCCCCTTCATCCCCAAACCGATTCAGCGCCAAACGCAACATACTAAAATTATTTTCCGCCACCGCCACATCCAAATCTCCATCCCCTTCCCAATCCCCCACGGCCAACGCCCACGTCTGCCCAAAACCCAAATCATACGGCTCCGTCACTAACATCCCGTCCCGATTAAGATAAATCTCGTCCAACTCCGCTTGCATCCCTATCCCCGTATTCACCGCCACCAAATCTAAACGACCGTCCCCATTCATATCCGCCAACTCAATATCCGTCGTCCGTTGCGCATTTAAGGTCGTCCAGACCCACTCAAATGCGCCTGTCCCATCCCCTAGATAAAGCTGATTGGCCTGATTAAAATTCCCCACCGCCAAATCCAAAATCCCATCCCCGTTCACATCTCCCAAAGCGATACCCCGCGTACTAAACTTTTCCACCGACTCCCAACCCAAACTAAAATCGCCCGTCCCATTATTCAAATACACCTCATTCCCGCCCCCATCATTACCAATCACCACATCCAAATCTCCATCTCCATCAACATCCCCCAACGCCACCGCCTCCGTATTACTCACCACCCGCCCCAACTCAATCGCCGGACTAAACGTCCCATCCCCCGCATTCCGATACAGATGATTCCACGCCCCATAATTACCCACCACCACATCCAAATCTTCGTCCCCATCCACATCCCCCAACGCTAATGACCGCGTATCTACCGCTTCATCCCCCAAACGGGCCGCCGGCAACCAGCCTCCCATCGTATCATTCAGATAGACCTCATTCTCACTGTCAAATGACCCCCCTGTCCCATAAGCAATATCCAAATACCCATCCCCATTCACATCGCCCAACGCCAACGCCCCTGTTTGACTCAAAGCTTGCCCCACCGTAATCGGCATCCCCCACCCATAATCCCCCAAATTCATATAAATCTGATTCGGTTGCCCAAAATTACTGGCCGTGGCCAAATCCATATCCCCATCATTATCTATATCCCCCCACGCTAAATCAGTCACATAGTTCGCGCCCAAACCTAAGGGAGATAACTCAAAACCAAAATTATCATTCACCCCCCGATACGCTTTATTAATTTCATTAGAATTAGCCACCACCACATCTAACTCCTTGTCCCCATTAATATCACCCACGGCCACCCCCCGCGTAAAATCCTTATCCCCAAACAACGCCGCCACATAATTCGTCCCCGTCCCATCATTATAATAAATACGATTCTCCATCCCATCCCCACTAATCCCCATATCACTCCCCAATACCAAATCTAAATCCCCATCCCGATCCATATCCGCCCACACCACACTGGTAGCCATATCCGCACCACCACCACTCCATAAAATATTAGCAAATCGTCCCGTTCCTTCATTTTCATACACAGTCGGTAGATTAGCACTGAAATGCGCCAACGCAATATCCAAATCCCCATCCCCATCCGCATCCCCCAACGCCACCCCACCCGTATTTTGCGTCCCCGCTATTTGCCACAACAAACCAAACCGCGCATTCCCATCATTGCTCCACACATAACTCGCATCACCACCCTCAGTGGCTAACACAATATCCAAATCCCCATCATTATCTAAATCCCCCAACGCAATATCCTGCACATTAATCACACTACTGCTAACCGTCGCATAACTACTAAAACCACCCAGCCCATTATTCAAATAAACAAGCGTATAACTTCCATTCCATGCCCCAACCACAACATCCAAATCCCCATCCCCATCCATATCCCCCACGGCCAACGCCCGATTGTCCTCATTCAACGTATACAAATCCTCGGCCGCCCCAAACACCCCGTCCCCCAAATTCCGATACAAAATGTTGCGACTATTCGTACTCGTCGCCACCAAATCTAAATCCCCATCCCCATCGATATCCCCCCACGCGATCTGATAACTTTCCGTATTCCCATTATCTATAATAATCGGCCCCTCGTAACGCCCATCCCCCACATTACGAAAAACTTGATTCGGCCCGCTCACATTCGCCACCGCCATATCCAAATCCCCATCCCCATCCATATCCCCTAACTGAATATCTTCACTCAAAGCATTATCGGGTGACACCCAAATAATATTGGGGTCTGCCAAATTCTCAACCTCTACCAGCCGTTTCTCTTGAATCACATCCACCCGTGCTGGTACCACTGGCTGAGCCACGGCCATCCCTACCCATACAAAACTACCGAAAACAACACCAACTGTCGCCAATAACGATAATAAACGGCCGTTCATCTGCCCATACTTTGTTAACATATTCAATTCCTCAACCTAATGATAGCCCTCAACACACCACTTCTGTGTCTCAGCCGAAATCCAATAACGCCCACATTATACCACATCCCCCCCTACCCTTTACACACCCCCTAACTTCCACTAAAATCAGCAAATGACTACCATACTAAATTCTCATGACCACCCCCAACCGCGTCTTCTCCCGCCAAGAACTCCTCGACCGCTTCATCGATACCGACTACACCGGCCTCGAACGCACCATCAACGTCCACATCCGTAACCTCCGCACCAAAATCGAACCAGACCCCAGCCAACCCATCTACATCGAAACCGTCTTCGGCGTCGGCTACTGCTGCCCCCAACACGATTAACACATAATTAACACTTCCCTCATCTCACCAACAACAAAAAATCCCCAAAATCCCCAAAATCCGCGTCAAAACCCACCAAACATCCTCAAACCAACACCTCCCTCTCCTCACCAACAACAAAAAATCCGTCCAATCCCCCCCCGCCACACCTACTTCTTACTCAGCTCATCAATTTTAGACCACAACCGACCCAACTCATTATGCACCAACAAAAACTGCCCAAACAACGCCACCCCACCACCAATCCCTCCCAACCAAATCAACCAATTAATATCCATCGCCGCTCCCACCGCTAATAAAATAATCCCCAAAGCAGCTAATGCCGTCGCTAATACAATATCACCATGCCCCTGTTCACTCGGCCATCCCATCTCTTTTTGCTCTTTCATTATCATCTCCATTTAAACAACTATTAAAAAGGATACCGTTATAGCTTTTCATTCTGCTACAAAAACAGTATCATAATAGCAAACATTGTAACCTTACCTTTCTTATCTGTAAACAAACAGGAGTAACAAATGCTTATTTTCACTTGGATCCTACAAATCGTTCTAGGAATCGTCTTCTTAGGTGCTGGCTATCTCAAAGCGACCAAACCCTACATGGAACTCGCCGCTGACCCCAATATGGGCTGGGTCGAAAGCTTCACCCCCAACACCGTCCGCACCATCGGCATCCTAGAATTCTTCGCCGGCGTTGGTATCCTCTTCCCCCACATGGTCGACCTCTTCACCTGGCTCACCCCCCTCGCCGCCCTCGGCCTCATGGCCACCATGATCGGTGCCGCCGGCGTTCACCTCCGCCGTGGCGAATTTCAACCCATCGCCATCAACATCCTCTTCTTCATCCTCGCCTGCCTCGTCTTCTACCTCCGCCTCGTCTACTTCCGTTAAGTTGCCATTCCTGCGCCGCCAGGAATCCACTTATAATCTAACAATCAGTATCCCCAAATTTCTATTACTGAAATTTGGGGATACCCCATCGACTTCGACTTCTTCGACGAATACCAATAAACACACCGCCCTCACTTCACCAACACAAAAAAAATCCCCCCAATCCCCAAAATCCGCGTCAAAACCCACCAGACATCCCCTTCACCAACACCTCCCTCAAGCAAAACACACCTTTTCCCCACCCCTCCCCACCTAAGACCCATTCCCCCATTCCCCCATTCGCGGTTCCTACCCCCCCTCGGCCAACCGCTCCCCAATCTCCTGCCGCTTCACCCCCACCAACAACCCCACCACACCACCCACACCCGCTAATCCCGCCCCCATATACAACGCCGCCCGCCACAACGGCATCGGCATCAACCCCTCAAACACCACCACCCCTGCCCACCAACCCCACACCCCCACCAACAAAAACGGGACCCCCAACACCAACGCTCCCCGCCAAATCCAACCCGTCAAACCCGCCAACACCGTCTCCCCATACCACCATACCCCGGCACCACTCAACCCCACCCACACCAATAACCCCAGCGGCCACACAAACCACACCCCCAACATCACCACCAACCAGCCCAAAATCAAGCCCAACCGCTTATCCGACCGCAACTCCACCTCACTCCGCAAATCTCTCTCACCCATCATAACACCTTCCTAAAAATAATAACCATCACAATAATAGCTTGTAAACAAAGCATCTCAAAAATCACCATCACAACTCACCTTATTCACAAATAACCCTAACAACCAAAACATTACCCCCAAATCAACAAAAAAAATCCGTCCAATCCCCAAAATCTGCGTCAAAACCCACCAAACCTTACCCCTACACATAATAACAACAGGAAATGTCAACACAACCTAGTTTACACTCTAATACCAACATCTCTTTCAATTATAACACCCCACGGAACTTTCCCCCCCTTCACAACGTCTCTAACCAGAATGCAACTTACCAAAACCATAAAAGTGGTGCAATTTACCACACGGTATGTTTCATTCCCAAACCTCCCTCCCACTACACAACAAAAAGTCCGTCCAATCCCCAAAATCCGCGTCAAAATCCACTAAATCTCACCCCTACATACAATCACAATAGCAATTCCCCACTTCTTTCTCTCCATTAAGTTGTTTAACTTAAAGATTTCACACTTTTAAATTAACAACTTCAACGTATTAAACGGCATATTTTCAAGATCAAATGTTGACAATCTTTAGTTTAATACACTTACACGCTATTCACCACCAATTTCCACCAATTTCCACCAATTTCCAAATTACCTGTTATAAATCCCGCCCTCACTCCGACATACTATATGACAAAGCATAAACAAGAATTTGAAGCTTTAAAATCCAATGCTTATCTCAAAAGGAAATCTTCCATGGTAAGATCTCAAACACTCAGCATGGCCGCCCCCCCCACACCTCCTCTCACTGAGGACACCACCGACGCCGACCTAATACGCCGTGCCCAACAAAATCTAATACACTTCGACGCCCTCTATGAGCGATATGTCACCCGGGTCTATCGCTACTGTCTCGTCCGCGTCAACGACGTCCAAGAAGCCCAAGATATCACCTCCCAAACCTTCTTGGCCGCTCTCGAAAGCTTTACCAGCTTTCGCCACCAAAGCAGTTTCAGTACGTGGCTCATCGGCATCGCCCGTCACAAAATCATGGACCGCTATCGCCAACAACGCCCCCAAACGGCCATCGATGATGTCGCTCACCAACTCACCACCCCCGATGACCACGAAGAAACGGTTCACCAAAACCTTCAGTTCGATCAAATCGCCCAAAAGCTCACCGCTCTCGCCCCTGATCGTGCCGAAGCCATCGCCCTCCGCTTCTTCGCCAGCCTCGAAATATCTGAAATTGCTACCATCATGAAAAAAAATGAACCTGCCGTCCGCATGCTTGTCCATCGTGGCTTACAAGATTTGCAAACTTTACTACCAGGCAAAGGAGAAACCGCATGACCCGCGCCGATGACCAACACCGCGCCGACCAACTTGAACAATGGCTCTCGGCCAGCCGCACCCCCACCGACCCCGACCTCGCCTCCCTCGTCGACCTCGCCTCCCACCTCCAACAAACAGCCGATGCCATCACCCCTCCCCCCAGCTTCCACGCCGAGTTGGCCGCCACCCTGCAAAAACAGGCTAATTTACAACAACATAAACAATCTCAAGCGGCGGCCGCCTCAAACCGCGCCAGCCGCCTTACCTTTTTTCAAAAAATTAAACATTCACTGGAGTTAACAACCATGAACCGCAAGCTCTCTTTATGGGGAACCCTAGCCCTTGTTTTGCTCTTTGTTTTCTTTGGAAACAGCTTCCTTCGTAACCAAAATAATAATACCACTTCTCCCGCCCTCGTCGCCAGCAACCCCGATCAACTCCAACCATTACCCTTCCTCCAAAATCAAGGCCCTGGTGGCATGGGCGGCGGCGGCGGCTTCGGTGGTGGTGGCGGTGGCATCGTCAACACCGAAGAAGCGTTGGCCGCCTCCGATATGGCCATCCAACCTGATATGCGCTTCTATCATCCTTGGACCGAGGCTGAGTTGAACTATAACGGCCGTTTCCCCGCCCAACCCCAAGTCGCCACCGTCTACCAACAAGCCGGCCAACCTACCCTCTCCCTCGATACCGTCAAACAATACGCCAACCTCCTCGGCATGACCGGTACCATCTACCAAGACATCATCCCTGCCGAACAAATTGCCCACATGGAGGCCAGCGGCCAACCCATCCCCGCCAGCTACCACATCTTTGGCGACCGCTATAACTTCGCTGTCTACGGCAACACCGTCCAATACTACCGTCAATACAATACCGACGAACCGTTCGCTTACAATAACATGATGCCCGGCCCCCAAGCTATCCCCGTCGCCGAAAACTTCCTCCGCGAACGTGGCCTCTTGCCCGCCGATTATGAAATCAATGCCCCTTACGGCCACATGGTCGAAGTCAGAGGCAAAATCGATGGCTATGATAACCACATCCCTACCATCTACGTCCAAGTACGTAACGATAGCACCATCCAATCCGTCGATATCACCATCTGGCCCACCCCCGAAAACCTCGGCAACTACCCCCTCATCACCGCCGAACAAGCTTGGGCACTCATCCAAGAGGCCAAAACCAATACCGACCTTCACAACCGTATCACCTACCTCTCCTTCCTCAGCGAACAATCCTTACCCATCGACCAACCATTGCCTGATGAGCAAAACGGCCAAATCAACTTCTGGCAACGCACCTACGATGTGGGCGAAACCATCACCATCTACACCAGCATCTACGGCTACAAAGCAGTGACCGATGATAGCGCGCCCCGTCTCCTCGCTGATCGTTATCGCCTCACCGCTAACACCGATACGCTCAACCAATTGGCCCAACATATCGGTCAACCCATCAAAATCGAAGCGGTTGTCCAAACAGATGGCGAACAACCCCTCATCGATGTCACCAACTTCACCGTCTTCGCCACTTGGGATGAACTCGTCCCCTTCGTCTACTACTATGGCACCGTTGAACGGGCCGGCGACCAAATCACCTTCCGTGCTGAAGATGGCACCACCTTCTCCCTCCAAGACATCCCCGCCGAAATCGCTTCTGGTGACCGCATCGGCGTCGGTGGCTACATCCCCGCCGACAACCCCAACCAGTTAAACTGGCAACATATCGAACGGGTCACCTGGGAACAAACAGACCCTGATGTCGTCATCATGGAAGACGGTAACGCCGAACCCTTACCACTCCCCTCAGAACCGATGCCCTCAGAACCGTTACCAGTTGAACCGATGCCAGGTTACCCTGGAATGCCTGAAAATATGTTAACCACGATTGACATCAACCAAATCGAGCTCATCTACATGCCCGTCTACCACACCACTGGTAACTCCGATGAAACGATGGTCTCTGTCATGATTCTTCAACCAGCTTGGCGCTTCACCGGCACCAACAACTTAAACGAAATCGTCCACTTAATTGTCCAAGCGGTTTCCCCTGATTATATCCAATAACTAAACATCTTCCCGGAAGGTTCCCCTCCACCCTCTCATACACCTTCCGGGAAGACACCTTTTTAACCTGAGTTCGATAATTCACCCCCTCCTCCCAACGTCATTTCGAGCGCAGTTCAATCCGCCTCACACTCGACAAGTCCCACCCCTACATCAAGGATTGAACGAAGTCGAGAAATCTACCCTAACAACACAGTGACCAACTCATCCAACGGTTTAATTCATTATCGAACTCAGGTTTTTTAACAAAAAATCCGTCCAATCCCCAAAATCCGCGTCAAAATCCACCAAACCTATTCCAACCAGCCCCCAACTCAACTGCAACACCCCCTAATCACCCAGAACCCTGTCATTCCCGCGGGCGCGGGAATCCACTTATAATCTAACAACATGCACAACTTCCCACTCTAGCTTCTTTCGGTTACGCTCTATTCACCACCAAAAACCACCAATTTCCAAATTACCTGTTATAAATCCCGCCCCAATTACGACATACTAAATAACAAAGCATAAACAAAACATTGAACGCTTTAACATCTAAATTATTCAACTAACCTGAGTTCGACAATTCACAGTTCCCCTCCAAACGTCATTTTGAGTGGAATTTTACCCGCCCTCCCCATATGGAACCTACCAATCGCCACAGGGTAAAATGAAATCGAGAAATCTACCCTAACATTACCGTAACCAATAGTTACATCGGCTTAATTATCGAACTCAGGTAACTAGCTTGGCACTTCACCGGTACCAATAACTAAATCATTTAATAGACTATAAACTAGGAGAAAATAATAATGAAAAAAAATCTATCCCTTTTAGGCGGCATTCTCGCCCTCACCCTGCTCTTTGTCTTTTTCTGGAACGGCTTCCTCCGTGACCAAAACCCCACCACCGAAACCGATAACAACAACGGAGCCACCGGTGTCACCAACCTCGAAGCCGATGAGGCCAGTAGCTTAGCCCGTCTGCCCGGCATCCAAAACATGGGTGGTGGTGGTATGGGTGGCGGCGGTGGTATCACCGCCAATCAAGCCGCTCCCCTCGAAGCCAATATGGATATGGCCGCCACCTCCATCATGATGTACAACCCATGGACTGAAGCCAATCTCACTTATAACGGCCGTTTCCCCGCCCAACCCCAAGTCGCCACCGTCTTCAACCAACTCCAAACCTACAACTTGTCCCCCGAAGAAGCTCAACGCTACGCCGACGCTTTCGGCATGACCGGTCCCCTCTACACCGAAATCATGTCCGACTTCCACGTCGAAGAGATGGGCGATATCAACCGAATACCCGCCTCTTATCATGTCTTCGGTGATCAATATACCTTCTCCATCTATGGCAATAACGTTCAATATCACCGCAACTATAACCCCGATGAAATAAATGACATTAACGATATGATGCCTGCCGCCCAAGCCATTCCCATCGCCGAAAACTTCCTCCGCGAACGTGGTCTCCTCCCTGCTGATTACACCATCGGCACCTCCTACGGGCCGATGATAGAGATTCGTGAAAAAATCAATGGCTACACCAACAATATGCCCACCATCCATGTGCAAGTCCGAACCGATGGCACCTTCCAATCCATCAATATAAACATCTGGCCCCAACCGGAATCCCTCGGCAACTACCCTCTCATCACCGCCGAAGAAGCGTGGAACCTCATCCAACAAACCAAAGACAACCCCGACTTACATTCCCGTGTCTACTTCGCCTCCTTCCCCAGTGAAGAAGCGATGCTCGCCAACATGCAAGTCGTCCACGACCGCGACAACGAAACAAGCTTCTGGCAACGTGAATATCCCATCGGTACCAATCACACACTTAACACCAGCATCTACGGCTACAAATCAGTTGATGGCTCTGCCCCCCCTCGCCTCCTCGCCGGTCGCTATCAACTTATTGGCTCGGCCGAAACCCTCAATCAATTAGCCGAATTCGTCGGCCACCCCCTCCAACTCGAAGGCATTATCCAAAGTAACGGTGACGAACCAACCTTCGAAGCCACCAGCTGGACCCTCCGCGAAAGCTTCGACGATCACCCCCAATTCATATACTACCAAGGCACCCTCCAACGGGATGGTGACCAAACCACCTTCCTCGCCGATGAGGGCCAAACCTTCACCATCACCGACGTTCCCGCCGCCATCGCTGATGGCGACCGCATCGCCATGGGTGGCTTCATGCCCACCGACGGCTCCAATCTCTTCGATTGGCAACATATCGACCGGATGCTCTGGGAAATGGAAGAACCAATGATGGAGGAACCGATGATTGAGCCTGCTGATGCCCCCTCCAGCGATCCCGCCACCAGCGGCCTAGCTGAACCACTCCCCGCCCCAGACCAATCAGCCCCAGTCCCCGTCGAACCACGTCCCATGGGCGGTGGCGGCATCGGCCTCGGCAACCCCAACGCCATCACCGACATCACCATCACCAACGTTGAACTCGTTTACGCCCCAGTCTATCCATCAATCGAGTTGGCCGTCTCCTCCTTCGCCCCCCCCGCCGAACCCACCATGATTATCCAACCAGCTTGGCGCTTCACCGGCACCACCAACACCGGTGACACCGCCGAGTTCATCGTCCAAGCCGTCTCCCCAGACTTCATCGACTAATCCTCCCATGAGGTCGTGCGCTTTGCTAAAGCGCACGACCTCATCCATTCCTCCCCCTCAAATCATATACTGCGTCGCCCGCCCCTTCCCCTCGGCCCGCAAAAACCCATAATCACACAACCCCTTCACATCCCGATGCCACGTCATATCACTCAACTCATACTGATACAAACGCATATACGCCCCTTTATCAATCTTCCCATACTGCCGCACATACGCCAAAATCCCTAATTGCCGCTCGTTCAAAGGCTTATCCAAACCGGGATAATTCTTCACCCACCAATCTAAATGGGACAAAGCCCATTCACTTTTGATCGCCGTTGAACAAGCATGTGCTTCCTCAAAATACCCTTTAGCCACTGTCCACTCGGCCAACTCAACATACACCTCCATCAAACAAATCGTCGCAATCGCCCACTTTTCTTGATTACCCGCTTTGGTCAAATAAGTCCGCGCTTTTTCATAATAATGAACCGATTCAGCATAATCTTCCAGATAAAAATAAGTCGCGCCGATCATTTGATAAGTGATACCGATTTTGTCCCAATCACCCAACCGCTCCGCCACCAACAAACGCTCTTGATAATACGTCAACGCTATCTCATATTGACCTAAATCAACAAAATCATTACCTAAATTGCCAACAATAAGCAGTTGCCACTCTAAATTGCTCGTTTGTTTAACGAGTTGCCAAGCGTATAACCGCTTTTCTAGGGCGAGATTGAAATAGTTGGTGGCCGTGGGCAACAATTTAGGCACAAATCCGTCCTCTTTCTTTTGCTGTCCATGCACACGAATATAAAAAGAAGCCAATGCATTATAAAAAAAGTAAGCTTCTGTCGCCTCACTCAAAGAATGCTGACTCGCCGCCCACAAATCTTCCTCCACCCACGGCAAATTCTCCTCCACCGTCATAAACCCCACCGCCCGACTCGAATACGCCTGCAACAACAAAAGCTGCTCCGAATCGACCTCTTTCAAAATATCCATACAAGATTGATAATCATGCCGCGCCTCCGCCGGCCGAATCTCCTGAATCGCCCGCGCCCGCCAATAAAACGCCTTCGCCTTCACCAATGGCTCAGACACGAGAATCGCTTCATTATAAAAGGGCAAACTGTCCGTAAAATTACCAATCGTCGCCATCGTTTTCCCCGCCAACAATTGCAACCGATGCCAATAAGTAGGCACCATATCAACCGTAAACTGTTTCAACAACATCAATAATTGATTCTGTTCCTCAAACGTAACAAACCGATCTTGATAAGCCAACAACAGTTGCGCCGACCGTTCATAACCAGCAGACACATGCCGCCGAAACGCTAAACCTGCCGCCGCCAAATAATCACCTCGCTCATAATATCGTTGACTAAGGTGTTCCGTCCAAATTTCCATATTCTTACGATCAATATGCGGTTGTAGATAAGTGCTCAACGCTTTCGGCAATTCAATCATCTGCTTGTCTACATCATACCGCAACATATGGTTCCGATCTAAATGTGCGGCCAACAACAATAACTTATCAACATCAATATTAGGCAATCCCATCAGCAACTGTGGCCAACGAGTAACCATCATCGGTTGTCGACATAGTGACAAACAATGCAACAGCTCTTGTTGCTCTATCCCCGCCTGTTCAACCCAATTTTGATACCGCTGTTCCGTCACCCACCGTTTAACAACATCTATCCCCCGCCCATCCCGATGCAGATGATGCAACACAATCGCCAACTGCTCCACCGCCATCTTACTATAATGCCGCACCATCCGCACCCCCATAAACATCCGATTGGCCAACTCACCACAACTATCCGTATCCGTCTCCCCTAACGGTTCACAATACCGATAATGCAAAATCAAATAATACAACCAATCCGTCTGCGTCCAACTCTCCGCCGTCATCATCTGCCCAAAAGGCTTGAGTTGTTCAACCCCCCAACAGATAAATGTTTTAACAAGGAAGCCACGCAAGGCAGGGTGGGCAAAACTTGATTGCCGTGGCTCCCCGTCATAAGACCAATCCAGCCCCGCCACCACCGGACTCCCCGCCAACCCCAGCTCGGCCAACACCACCACCGGCCGATCACGCATCATCCGCAACGCCTCTAAGCAATAAGTTCTCATTTGCTCGACGGAAATGTCATCCCAGTTTTTATAATCCATTTATTAAATCCCTGTTCCGTTTTTATTCTGTCATTCTAACGCAGGCTGGAATCCATGAACGGCGTTACCCAAGCCAAAGCTTACTCAGTGCCCAACTCAAATGTATGCATGTGACACACAACCCTTTATCAAACAAAAAAATCACAACATTACTGACCAAAATCATAACATCTTTCCCCCATTTGCGCACCAAACCTCTCAAATTTAAGGATACAATTTGTCAAGTCTACAATCTATAATACATTTATCACACAAACTTCAGCTGAAACTCTATTAATACCTAAGAGGAAAAATGAAAACCCAAATAAAAAGCCAACAATTGCCCAAACTAACATCTGTCTTACTTCTTGCTATTTTACTAACCCTTTTCACCTTTTTATCAACAGCCTCCGCATCTGAAGAACAGCATTTGACTCTTAAGCATTACGCGTCACTTGATAATTTCAACAAAGTTGCCACATCACATAAATCAACCAACGAAATCACTTCTTATAAAAACGCCTATTTGCTAACTAATACGTTCGCAAATCAACTACCCACATTCAATAATGACCTCACAAACCAACTCACCAAGGTCACCATCAAAAACCTCCACTTACCCATCCCCGCCCCCCTCGCCACCGATTGCCAAAATGTAGTTGGCGCAACCGTTGATGAATGTCAGGCACTGTTATCTATTTATGGGGAGATGGGCGGCACGGCCTGGATTACCCAAACAGGCTGGGCGCAGACGAATACCCCTTGCAGTTGGTACGGGGTGGGGTGTGCGGGCGGCCGTGTGACGTCCCTCCACTTAGGCAGTAACAATTTAACTGGAACCATCCCCTCTGCCATTGGCGACTTGACAGCTTTAGTAGGACTTCACCTACCTGATAATCAAATAACCGCCATCCATCCGAACATTGGACAGTTAAAATCTCTAACATGGCTATCTTTATGGGAAAACCAAATTGATGTTTTACCCGCTGAAATTGGTGATTTAAAAAGTTTACAACGCCTGCAAATACGGGGTAATAGTATTGAAACCATCCCTGATTCAATTAGCCAACTAACAAATCTAATAGAATTTGGCATTCCTGATAACCTCATCACCGAAATCCCCTCAGCAGTCTGCTCTTTAACAAGTTTAGTCGAACTCAATATCTACACCAATCAAATCGACACAATGCCCATTTGTATCAACCAATTAACAAACTTAAAAGAGTTCCGTATTGGCAACAACAATCTAACTGGCCCAATTCCCGACGCACTATGCGCCTTAACCCAATTAGAAATTCTCTGGCTTCACATAAATCAAATCACTGCTTTGCCTGACTGTATCGGTAACTTAACCAATTTAATCGAACTATATGCCTACCAAAATCAAATTGAAGAGATTTCTACTGAAATCAAAAACTTAACAAACTTAAGAATCTTAAGTTTCTCCAATAACCAAATTTCGTTTATTCCCACTGAAATCCAATATCTAACTAATTTAGAAACTCTGGGATTGCACACAAACCAAATAACTGTCATTCCTTGGCAAATTCGATACTTAACCAAATTAATAGAATTCAATATCTATTCAAATCAAATTAGTGAAATACCTACTGAAATTCAATACCTAACAAACCTAAGATTCTTTCGCATCGCCAATAATCAAATTGAAGGTGAAGTACCTACACAATTATGTGCTTTAACACAACTAGAAATCTTATGGCTTCATCAAAATCAAATTACCACCCTACCTGATTGCATTGGCCAATTAATAAATCTAATCGAACTATACGCCTATCAAAACCAAATTATAGCGATTCCTACTTCGATTGGTGGTTTAGAAAATTTAGAGATATTATGGCTGGCTAATAATCAAATCACGTCTATTCCTACAACCATTATTGGCGCCATAAAATTACGTGAGTTAAATCTTAACTTTAATCGTATCGAGGAAGCACCTATTGAAATTGCTAGCCTAAACGACCACTTAACAATGTTACGCCTCAGAGGCAACCAATTACTCACCATCGATCCTGCCTTCTGCGCTATGTCCTTACAATATTTCGACCTAGCCTATAACCGTATCGATCCAGATACGATTTGTGAAAATGTGACCGCCCCCGCCAGTTTTACAACTCAAACACGCCCCCCAACGAACCTCACGGCCACCACCACCCGCACAAATGCCACCCTCACCTTCACCCCACCCACCTTCAACACCCTCCCCGGCCAATACATCACCATCTTCTACAGCCTCAGCCCCGGCGGACCCTACACCGTTCACGGCACCACCAGCGTCACCGCCACCAGCTACACCCTCGACAACTTACCCATAAACCGCTACTACGTCGTCATCCAAAACCACACCCCCGCCCACAGCAACAACCCCTTTCCCCTCGAAAGCGTCTACAGCGAAGAAATCGTCGTCACCATCGCCCCCCCCGAAAACCTCGTAATCAACGAAGTAGACGCTGATACAGCACCACAACCCATTAACGACAACAGTGAATTTATCGAATTGTACGATGGTGGCATAGGCAATAGCACCCTCACAGGCTATGTTGTTGTTTTGTTCAATGGCAATGGTGACCTCTCATATCACGTCGTCGATTTAGATAATTACACAACAGACAGTAATGGTTACTTTATCATTGGCGCCCCAGGTGTAGCTGGTGCGGATATAACTATCCCCGCCAACACCATTCAAAATGGAGCTGATGCGGTGGCTTTATATCAAACTGATGCGAGTGATTTTCCGAATGGGTCGGCCGTGACAACACTCAATTTAGTTGATGCCCTTGTTTATGACACAAGCGATACGGATGATGCTAGTTTATTAGTTTTGCTGAATGCAAATCAACCACAGGTCAATGAAAACGGAAATGGCAATGGCATCAATCATTCCAACCAACGTTGCCCTGATGGAAGTGGCGGTGAACGCAATACAAATACATACACCCAAGATATCTCCACCCCACGCGCTGAAAATTGCCGTTCAGCAGACCTCTCCCTTGCAATCCAAACAACGCCACCAATGACTATGAGTGAATTAACAACATTCACTTATACCGTTTCCTTAACAAACTCCGCTAACAGTCACATGCCTGCCGATGGCGTTGAAGTGTCCGTCTATTTACCAGACACAGCCACCCAAATCGAATACCTCAACAACGATTGTGGTGCTTCAATTTTCGACAACACCCTCACCTGGTCTGTAGGCACAATTTTAACAGGCACCACAACCATTTGTACAATTGATGCCCAAGTTCGTACTGGCACAAATGACACCTTCTTGCACACCTATGCCGAAGTATCCGCTACTACAACCCCCGATCCAGACTCAACGGCTGGCAACTTTAATACCACCCCCCTAGAGGATGATGAAGCTGACGTAACTGTTTACATCGCCCCCCCCGCCCCCTGCCCTAACGGCACCCTCACCGCCATCTACGCCCTCGCCCTCGATACCACCCCTGATAGCGACCTATCATACCTTTGGGCCTTAGGTGCCCTCCCCAAAAGCTTCGAAATAATGAGCCAAACAGCCTGCCACCAAGCCATTGTCCTCGTTGATATGCCTGGACCTGATAACACCTTTATTCGCCATTTCAACAATGGCACGATGTCAGAAGAGATCGGTTTACCAGATTTCACCGCCCCCATAACAACCCCAGTCACCCTGTCCACGCAAATTCGTGAATATGACATGACAGCTGCTGAACAAGTTGGCCTGTTCTATAAATGGGCACGCCAAGAATATGTGCCTGATATCAACGATGCTACCCATCGTGAAATAATTGGCTACATTGGCCATGGCGCACCAATAGCCCCAGACACACTCTATGAGACTTGGGATATGAACCAAAACCTAATGCGCAATGAAGGCTTTACCCCTCTCTTCCCCTTACCAATTCGTATCGATGGTGGCCCCAACGCCTTCACCGACATGACCAATGAAATGAACGAACATGCCCCCAGCGTTTTAGCTGTCACTGACTTAGCTGACATGCTTGCCATCGCTACTGATGAGGGAACCAACCCCGTCGACATTCTTGATCTGTTAAAATGCTTTGCTGGCTCTCTTGAAGAACTGTTTGAAATCGCCCCTTACACTGAAATAGTTATGGGGTCACCCACCTACGCCTATATTTCCCCCCATATGGTTGGCAACGCCTATCTACTTGTCGATCTAGCAACAGCCCCAATCCCTTCTGATATAGCCACCACCATTGCTGGAAGTTATGACCATACCATTCGCCAAGCAGGCGATACGGAACATCCCCGCCTAATCACCGTGATTGATACAACCGCTATCCCCATCATTGTCAACCATATGCGCGATATCGCTTGGTATCTAAATTATGAGTTTAACAAAGAGAACAATCAAGCAACGGTCGTTGCCAATTTACGCGCTGCTTATCATGATGAAAACAATGCTTATTATGACACAACCTGCACTGGTGACTATGCCCAAGAACCAGGCGATGCCCTAGTCGATCTACATGCCTTTACCCAAGCTTTAGCTGATATTTACCCAGCTCTATCAATAGCAGTTGATGGCATTGATGAGGAACTAGCCTCTACCATCCTCGCTGTTTATAAAACAAACGGACACCCTTGGTTTGCCCCAGTAAACCCACAACCTGAGTGGGTGTTTAATAATCATCGTGGTATCAGCCTCTGGGCCGATTTTGATGGTGTCACCCTTGACGGTAAGACATATCTTCACTGGAACACGAATTTCTATACAGATGAAACCTTTCCTGAAAATGAAAATCCTTATGAATTTGTAAAAACAACAGAGTGGGATAATCTGCTCCAAAATTATTGGGATTACATTGTTACTACAGATCCAACCGTTCAATTAACAACTACTGTCTGCCTGCCCGCCTTACCCTCTATCTCTTATGATGTCGATCTATACCCCGTTGGTTTAGCCATCGACTCAACTTACCCCTGCCCCCGCGTCGGCATACCCTGTCACCTCTCCGCCAATATCGCTGCTGATGGCTTTGTGAGTAGACCAACTGTTGAACTCCGTGTCATCCAAGATGATAATATTGTTTTCAGCAATACAATCAATATCCGCTATTTAATAACAGGTACACAAACGCTTCCTGATGTGGTATGGACACCAACAGAACCAGGTGAGTATACAATCATGATAATAACCGACCCTGATGATGTTATTAGTGAAACCAATGAGCTAAATAATGTCTGGGCGACAGATGGGACAGACATCGTCTTTCCACCTAATGGCCAAACACCTCCTAATATGACCATTGATATCGGGGACTTACAATGGTTCCATAGTATGCCAATTACGATTACACTTGAGCAGTTAGCGCCTACTACACCACGAATTACTATTGTTGATGTTTGTATTTTTTATTATCCAGACAACAGCAACCCTAGCATCTTAACACCAATAGAATATGGCTGTGAAGAATATCGAGGCACTGCCTTAAACCCAACCAGTGAGCTGGCCATTACCATACCGCCCGAATTAGCAAATAAAACGATTATTATCCAAGTCTGGGGTCGATCAGGGCATGGGCAAACTGTTCAGCCAGCTAAGGCGACCTTTAATTACACCCCAGCTAATGCAATAGTAGACAGCGGAAAGTTTCATTACTTTTTGTATACTGTTGAAGCCGGTGACACTCTATTCTTTGACCTTGAAGCCACGGTCGGCGATCCCAACATCTTTGTTTGGGACCCCTATAGCTTTGGCACACCAATATACCAAGGAACGGATGTGGGCTCTGACCAACTTTCTGTTATCGCCCAATTCTCCGGCACATATATCGTTGGGATCTATGGTGAAACAGATGCCATCTACACCTTGAACACTATCCGCAACGATATCCCCGACGCATTTAATAAAACCCCTTATCAAAAGGCAACCCCGAACAATAACGCCTACATCCCCCAATCACGGCCCCACTTCGCCTCACCACCTGCCACCCCACCACCCGCCACCCATGTCGTCGCTACCCTCAACCTCCCCGACCAAATAGATCACAGTAACATTGCTCTATCCTGTCAAACAAACGACGAAAGCTACACCGCCACCTCTACCACCAGTTCCGAAGGTCTCCTCTATTTCACCCTCCCCTTCGATCAATACACCTGCATCGCCACCCACCCCACCCACCTCCCTACCACCTTCCCTCTCAACGCCACCGACGACCAACTCACCCTCGGCCCCATCACCCTCTCCCCCACCTGCACCATCAACCAAAACCAACCCAACCACCTCACCCCCCTCATCCACGGCCTAGATACCCAATTCAACTGGACACCATCCCCCAACGCCACCGCCTACGAACTCTGGTTCACCCCCACCCCCTACACCCTCCCCACGGCCACCTGCTCAACCTCCCCCACCTGCATCCTCACTTCAAACCTCACCACCACCCACCCCAACACCATCGGCCATCCCACCCAAAACTACTTCTACTACCTCATCCCCACCAACACCTGCGGCACCGCCCCCCCCTCCAACCACACCGCCACCTTCAACTACGCCCTCACCATCGGCAACTAACGCCCGGTGGTAACCAATAACCGCTTAGCCTGCCTCCCAAGCGAGAGGCAGACTAAGCATTAAAAAACATATCGTCCAGTATAACCAGGAGTTGATACATTTTATTATCTACCTAAAAACATCTATCAAAGCCAGTGCCAATAGCGACGGCACTGGCATCTTATAATAATTTATCCATCTCTATAACCTAAAAGGAGTAAACAATGCAGTTAAAAACATCTATTAAAGCCGGTTCTGTCGATGACGGTACTGGCGGCTTAAACTAATCCAACAAACAGAGTTGTTCTCACTCAGTTCTCCCTGGTCACTCCCTTTGGTAAATCCACCAGTTAACCACAACACTGCCCACCGTTTGCTGAGCGAGTCAAACCTCAAAGAGAGACAAGTAACAATTACCTTGAGTAAGCCTACCAGCACCGTTACTTGTCTCTCTCTTTCTGTCCACTAACATCCAGCAAACTTGCTCACTCACCCCCTACTTTATAATCTTAACCCGCAGCCCGCCACGGCAGGGGCCCCGCCGCCGCCACCCAGGCCCGCGCCCCCCCCCGCG